>NZ_JBEOST010000012.1:0-237251 GCF_040303145.1 Streptomyces sp. NPDC096079 | reverse complement strand
GACGAGGGTTCCGTCGATGTCGAAGAGCGCGGCGCGGTCCATGTCGTGGCTCCCCTCGGCTCCGTCCCGACGGAGGGCCCCACACCGATGCCGCTCAGGCTCCCAGGGTGACGAGGGCCGCGATCGCCGGGCCGAAGGCGCCGCCCAGCTGGTAGCAGAGGTTGAACAGGCCGATCGCCGTGGGGCGTTGCGCGTCGGGCGACGCCTGGGTGGCGTGGACCGCGAGGGTGGCCTGCCCCGCGCTCGTGGTGAAGACGGCCAGCGTCGCGACGAGCAGCAGCGGCGGCGCCCACGGGGTCAGCACGGCGGTGAGGGGGGCCAGCGCCCCGACCGTGAGCAGGAGCGTCAGGACCTTGGTGCGGCCCAGCCGGGACGAGGTCGCGGCCAGCAGCATGGAGAGCGCGGAACCGGTGAGGAGGGCGACCAGCTGGCCGGTGCCGATCGTGGCGGTCGACCAGTCGGTACGGTCGCGCAGCAGCTGCGGGACGGTGAAGAGCAGGGTGAAGTACGAGGTCGCGAAGGCGCAGGCGAGCAGGGCGGAGAGGACGAACGCCCGGGTGCGCAGCAGGGCCGTGGGGACGAAGCCCGTGGGGTGGGACCGGACGTGCAGGGCCAGGAGGCCGGCGGTCAGCAGCGAGGCGGCGATCGCCGGGAGCGGGTAGCGGGGGACGAGGACCAGGGCGGTCGCCGTCAGGATCAGCAGGGCGGCGCCCCGTCCGTCGAACGGGGTGGTCTGCCGGGGCGCCGACAGTTCGGCGCGGCGCATGACCGCGGGCAGGGCGAGGAGGGCGACGGCCCCGACGGCGAGGGAGAGCCGCCAGGACGCCACGCCCGCCAGGGCGGAGCCGAGCAGGGGTCCGACCGCGCCCAGGGTCCCGAAGCCCGCCGTGATCACGCCCATGCGGCGGACCGAGCCCGCCAGGCTCATCGCCGCGGTGATGAGGCCCGCACCGCCCATGGCCTGGGCCGCGCGGCCGGCCATGGCCAGGGGCAGCCAGGGCGCCACGGTGAGCACCGCCGTCCCGGCCAGGATCAGCGTGGCGCTCGTCCGGAGTGTGGTGCCCAGGCCGCGGCGGCGCAGCAGGGCCGCCATCAGCGGGGTGCCGACGGCCATGGCCCAGGCGAAGACGGTGACGAGCCAGGTCGCCGTGGCCGTACGGATGCCGAGGGAGCCGGCCATGTCGGGAAGGATCAGGACCGGGCTGTTGGCGCTCGCGGCGACCGGGGTGGCCAGCAACGCCAGCCAGGCGGCGGGGACTTGGCGGGGCGGCGCGTCGGCGGTGGCCGGGGCGGCGGGGCGGGTGCGGGGGAGGTGGCGGGTGAGCAGGGACATGGCAGGCTCCGGAAGGGGTGAGCGGGAGGAGAAGAGGTCGGTCGTGCGCGGTCGGCGTCGAGCCGGAGGTCTCAGACGGTGGTGACGACCTCGTGGTAGGCCAGGCGCGGTGCGCGCGGGTACCAGGCGTCCGCCCCGGGGCGCCCGATGTTGACGACCATCAGGGGCGTGTGGTCGTCGTCCAGGAACTCCTTCCGGACGCCCTCGACGTCGAAGCCGGTCATCGGCCCGGCGGCGAGGCCCGCGGCCCGCACGCCCACGATGAAGTACGCCGCCTGGAGCGTCGCGTTGAGCAGCGCGGACTCCTCGCGGACCGGGCGGTCGGCGAAGAGGGCGTCCTTGGCCTGGGGGAAGTGAGGGAGCAGGGCGGGGAGTTCCTCGTGGAACTCGTTGTCGGCGGCGAGGAGCGCGATCAGCGGTGCGGCGGCGGTCTTGCGCCGGTTCCCCTCGTCCATGAGGCCGACGAGTCGCCCGCGGGCTTCGTCGGAGCGGATCAGGACCACGCGCAGCGGCGCCTGGTTGTAGGCCGTCGGAGCGTACTTGACCAGGTCGTAGATCGCCCGGACCTGGGCTTCGGTCACCGGCTCGGTGGTGAAGGCGTTCGCGGTCCGGGCCTCGCGGAAGAGGAGGTCCTGGGCGGCGGGGTGGAGGGCGAGCGCGGACATGGTGTGCTCCTGTCGTTCAGCCTTGATAATCTCAACGTTGAGATAAAAGCAGCTCGACTCTCTCAGCGTCAAGTGTCTTAACGTTGAGAAGATGTCCATTGAGAGGAGTGGCGGCGATGAGCGATGCCGTGGACGCGATCATCGGCCAGTGGGCCAAGGAGCGCCCCGACGTGGTGGACGACCTCTGGCCGGTGGAACTCTTCGGGCGGATCCAGCGGCTGGCCCGGGTGATCGACAGGTCCGCCAAGGCCGCGGCCGCGGCACACGGGGTCGAGCACGGCGAGTTCGACGTGCTCACCACGCTCCAGCGCTCCGGTCCGCCCTACACGCTCACCGCGGGGGCCTTCATCAAGGCGTCCATGGTGACCTCCGGCGCCATCACCAACCGCATCGACAAGATGGAGGCCAAGGGCCTCGTCGAGCGGGTGCGGGAGGGCGACGACCGGCGCAACGTCAAGATCCGCCTCACCGAGCACGGTCACGAGGTCACCCGGGCCGCGTTCGCCGACCACCTGGCGAACTACGCCCAGCTGCTCGCCGACGTGGACCGCGACGTGATCGACGGCACGGCGGCCGGCCTGCGCCGGGTGCTGGAGACCTTGGGCGACACGGCGATCGAGTGAGGGCGGTCCGACGGGCCGTGGCCGTGGCGCGTCGCGCGCGCCCGGCCACCGCGGATCAGGCGTCGGGCATCCGCCCGGCGTCCCCTCGGGGGAGCGGGGTGCGGTGCAGGTTGATCAGGAGTCGCCAGACGCGGTGCGCGACCCCGGACGGCGAGGCGTCGATGAGGCCGTGCAGCCAGTCGGCGAACACGCCCGCGAACGTCGCGGCCACGGCCGAGGCGACCAGATCGGGCTCCGGGGCGCCGGCCAGGGCGCGCTCGGCGCGGCTGCGGGCCCGCAGGTCCTGGTGGAGGACGAGGCCGAGCGGGCCGCTGCCGCCGGGGCGCAGCAGCTCCCGGTAGAGCGCGGTGTGCGGGGCGACGCGCTCGAAGAAGGTGAGCAGGGCGGGGGGAGGGGACTCGGGGTCGGGTGTGCCGCGCCAGGCGTGCAGGGCGTCCACGGCGTCGCGGACGATGTCGGCGCACGCGTCGACGGCGAGCGCTTCCAGGTCGGCGTAGTGGAGGTAGAAGGTCGCCCGGCCCACGCCCGCCCGGCGGACCAGGGCGGCGACGCTCACCTCGGCCAGGGGTCGCTCGGCGCACTCCTCCAGGAGGGCCCGGCCCAGCTTCGCCCGGGTCCGTGCCGCTCGGGGATCGGCGGGCGCGGGGGTCACCGGGCGAGCAGAACGGCGGCGAGGGCCACGGCCCCGGGAGTGGCCTGGGCCAGGAGGATGCGCCGGTTGGCGGTGAATCCGCCGTACAGGCCGGCGATGACGACGCACGCGAGGAAGAAGACCTGCACGCGGAACCCGGTGGGGTCGTCCGCGACGAGGGACCAGATCAGGCCCGCGGCCAGGAAGCCGTTATAGAGGCCCTGGTTCGCGGCGAGCGGAGCGGTGGCGCGGGCGAGGGCCGGGTCGAAGCCCGAGAGGGCGCGGCCGGGGGCCCGTTCCCACAGGAACATCTCCAGGACCAGGATGTAGCAGTGGAGGGCGGCGACCAGCCCCACCAGCACGTTCGCGGTCGTTTGCATCGGAACCGATCTCCTCGTCTTCCTGGACAGGTGTCCAGAATACATGGACACCTGTCCAGGAGTTATCGGAGCCGCTGCCGAGGCCGCCGGCTCACTTCCCGAGGGCCCGGTAGGCGGCCACGGTCCGCTCCATGGCCTCCTCCGTCGGGGTGGCGACGGCGCCGAGCCGCTCCTCGATGAGGCGGGAGTCGACGACGAACGGCTCGGCGAACTCGTACTGCATCTCGATGAGTTCCCGCACGGTGCGGTTCACCGCGCCCAGCGCGTACAGGGCGAACGTCGGCATCCGGCGCAGCCGGGCGCTGCCGGGCCGGCCGGTGGCCCGGTGCGCCAGGTCGACGAGCTCGCGGGTGCTGCGGGTCCGGGGGTCGTTGGGGAGGTGCCAGACACGGCCCGGGGCGTCGGGGTGGAGCCCCAGGAGCGCGAGGCCCTCTCCGATGTCGGGGACGAAGGTGTACGTGTGCGGCTGGCCGGGATCGCCGAGGACGGTCGCGGTGCGCCCGGCCAGGAGGGCCGGGAAGACCAGGTCGCCCAGGTTGGACTGGGCGCCGCCGCGCGGTCCGAAGTAGTCGGAGGCGCGTCCGATCGCCACCTCCGCGCGGCCGGCCTCGTGCGCGGCGAGCAGCTCCCGGGCCATCCGGCCCCGGAGCCTGCCCTTGCGCGTGGTCGCGGCGTCGGGGGACTCCTCGGTGAAGGCGCGGCCTGCGGGCGGCCCGTAGCTGTAGACGTTGTCCATCGACACCATCCGGGCGCCGTTCGCCTCGGCCGCGGCGAGCACGCCGGCCTGGAGGGCGGGGAACTCCTGCTGCCAGCGGTGGTAGGGCGGGTTGAGCGCCTGGTAGACGACGGCCGCCCCGGCCGCGACGGCCGTGGTGAACGCGGGATCGGCCGCGTCGCCGGCGGCCACCTCGACACCGTCGGGGACGTCGGCGCGTCCGGACCGGTTGACGACCCGGACGGACTCGCCCCGGCGCACCAGCGCCTCGGCGAGGGCCGTGCCCACGGCGCCGGTGCCGAAGATCACGTGACGGGGTGCGGTGGTGTGCTTCATGCGTCGACCTCGTGGAGGGTGTGCGGGCCGGTGGCCCGGCCGGGAGCGGTGGAGGGCAGGAGCCCATGGTGCAGGACGCCGGAGAGGGCGCGGGGGGTGAGTGCGACGTGGCGTCGCGGGTGGTCAGGGCCATGAGGTCGGTCTGGCCGAGCAGGTGCTCGACGACCGCGCGCACCACCGCGACGCGGTCGGGGAAGCAGGTGTGGACGGCGTTCGGCGCGAGCCCCGGTTCGGCGGCGATCCCCCGGATGCTCAGGGCGTCGGCGCCGCCGGCGCCGAGCAGCCGGACCGCCACCGCGACCACGACACCCTGGCGGGACCGCGTCCAGGCGTTCGCCGCCGACCTGCGCCACCGCCTGCTCGCCCACCCCCCTCACCCGCACCGCCCGCGCCGATCGCCGAGCGGGTCGCGGTCCGCCGGCAGCAGCTCCGCGCCGTGCCGGCCGAGCGCTGCCCCCGTACGGCAGAGGCGGCGGACACCCTCGCGCGGTTCGTCTCCGACGAGCAGTACGCGTCGGGGCTCGACCGGTTCTGGACGGCATCGAGGGACGGGCGAAGGCTGATCCAGGGGGCAAGGGGTGAACCCGCCGCCGGGACTTGATGGACTGGCAGGATGAAGATCCTGTCGCCCCGTGTCCTGCGCGCCCTCGAACGGTTCAACGCCACGTACCCGTGGGACCACAACGCCCACTACCACCGCTGGATCCTGCGGCAGCTGCCCCCGCGCTTCCGCCTCGCCCTGGACATCGGGTCCGGCAGCGGTGATCTCGCCAGGCTCCTGGCCGGACGGGCCGACGCGGTGCGGGCCGTCGACGCCGATCCGGCGATCACCGCACGGGCCCGGCAACTGACCCCGTCCACGCTCCCCGTCACCTACGCCGTCGGCGACGCGGCGACCGACCTCCCCGACGGCGCCTACGACGTCATCACGTGCGTCGCCACCGTCCACCACATGCCGTTCGCCCCGACGCTGGCGCGGTGCCGCCACCTTCTGGCGCCCGGAGGAACCCTCGTGATCGTGGGCCTGTCCCGCGCGCGGACCCCGGTCGACCACCTGCTCGGCGCGCTCGCCATCCCGGCCAACGCCGCCCTGGGCTGGCTCAAGAACAAGGGCCGCCCCTCCGCGCGGCCCGTCGCCATGACGGCCCCCACGCGCCCGGCGGACATGACCTTCGACGACATCGCGCGCGAGGCCGGAGGCGTCCTCCCCGGCGTGCGGCTGCGCCGACGGCTCTTCTGGCGCTACACGCTCGTGTGGCAGCGGCCCTGACGGCGGGCGCGGTCGGGACGTCGCGGCAGCGGGGGACGCGCGACGTGAGGGAACCCTCCAATATCCGCCGGTCATCGTTGTGTCGGGCAAGATCACCACGCTCGTCCGCGCGCCCCCAGACTTACGGGAAGGAGCGGCCCGCGCGGCCGCCCGGACCTCGACCGTGACGACATCTGGGGGAACCACACATGACCGAACGCGTCATCGCGCCCAAGAACCGGGGCTTCCTGTTCCTCGACTCCCATCCCGATGGCTGCCGACAGCTCGTGGAAGAGATGTGGGGGGCCGTGACCGCCCCGGCCGCCGCGGGCGGCGAAGGGCCCGTGGCCCTGGTGATCGGCTCGTCCGCCGGATACGGCCTCGCCGCCACGATCGCGGGCCTGGCCCGGGTCGGCATCCGCGGCATCGGCGTGAGCTTCGAGAAGGCGCCGGCCCGGCGCACCGGCACGGCCGGCTGGTACCGCACCGCGGCGACCGCGCGCATCGCCCGGGAGCACGGGCGGGACATGGTCTTCCTCAACGGCGACGCGTTCGGCGACACGATGAAGGAACAGGTCGCCGAGCTCCTCGCCGAGCGGTTCGGGGGGCGGCTCGACTACCTGATCTACTCGGTGGCCGCCCCGCGCCGCACCGACCCGGACACCGGCGACCTGTACGCCTCGGTCCTCAAGCCCGTCGGCTCGCCCCACACCACCCGGACCCTCGTCTTCGACGACCTCGGCGACCCGGAGGTGAAGGAGGTCACCATGGCCCCGGCCGAGGGCGACGACATCGAGCAGACCGTGGCGGTGATGGGCGGCACCGACTGGGAGCGCTGGATCACGTACCTGGCGGACCGCTCCCTGCTCGCCGACGGCTTCACGACCGCGGCCCTGTCGTACATCGGCTCGCCGCTCACCGCGGCGATCTACCGGCAGGGCACCATCGGTGCCGCGAAGGCCCATCTCGAAGCCACGGCACGGACGCTGGACGAGCGCCTGCGCAAGGCCGTGGGCGGCCGGGCCGTCACGTCCGTCAACGCCGCCGCCGTCACCCAGTCCTCCACCGCCATCCCCGGCATCGCCCTGTACGTCGGCCTGCTGCGGGGTGTCCTCGGCGAGGCCATGGTGACGCCGGTCGGGCAACTGGTGGAGC
The DNA here is from genome assembly GCF_040303145.1 of Streptomyces sp. NPDC096079. Classification (NCBI taxonomy): domain Bacteria; kingdom Bacillati; phylum Actinomycetota; class Actinomycetes; order Kitasatosporales; family Streptomycetaceae; genus Streptomyces; species Streptomyces sp. NPDC096079. The sequence goes on along the minus strand of NZ_JBEOST010000012.1, from coordinate 230,164 downwards.
TGTGGGACCGGTTGACCGGCGCCCGCCCCCTCGCCCTCGACGAGGAGGGCCGGGTCCGCCTCGACACCTGGGAACTGGCCACCGACGTGCAGGAAGCCGTCACCGAGCGGTGGGACACCGCGACCGGCGAGACCGTCGCAGGACTCGCCGATCTGGACTGGTTCGGCGACGAGGTCCGCCGCCTCTACGGCTTCTCCGTCCCCGGCGTCGACTACACCGCCCCCGTCGAGACCGACGTCCCCTGGCCCCTCGGCTGAACACCGCTCCTTCCCGTCGCTCCGGCGTGCCGCCGTCCCGTGGGCACGCGGTGTGGAACCGTCGGCCCGCTCGGCACGTCGCAAGGCCATGACTGCGAGAGCGGGGCGGACGACCCTCACCTTCACGCTGGTTGCCGGGGCGCTCATGGGCTGTGCCCAGACGGACGACGGCGCCGAGCGCACCGGGGTCGTCCGGGCGGCACCGTCCGCCCGGACGATGCCGTACGACCTGTACACACACTGCGGGATCGACGAGGCGCTGATCGGCTCGACGTACTTCGAAGCGGAGACCCCGCTGTCCGACGGCTCGGGAAACCCGCCCGAGGGATGGGGAAACCCGAGCCAGCGCGGCTCGATGACCTTGACGTCCGACACGGAGGCGGTCTTCACCGACGACGCCGGGCACGAGGTGAGGTTCCGCGCCCGGCCCGGGGCGCGGGGCTTCAAGCACATCTGCGCGTAGCGGCCCCACCGGGAGGACGCGCCGGCCTTCGATTCGTTCATGTGTTCGGGTCATGGTCTACGCTGGGACCATGACCGCAGCACGACCCGCCCTGCCCGGACTCCAGGCCTCCCTGTTCGACCAGGGGGACGACATCCGGTGCGGACCGCTGGACGGGCTCCGGAGGACACCCCTCGACGCGGGCGCCTGGATCGATCACCTGCCCGGCTGGCTCCACGGCGCCGACGCGCTGTTCGAGGAGCTGGCCGGACGCGTGCCCTGGCGGGCCGAGGAGCGCCCCATGTACGACAACGTCGTCGCCGTACCCCGGCTCCTCGCCCACTACGGCGAGGGCGCCCCCCTCCCGCACCCCGCGCTCGCCGAGGCCCGGGACGCCCTCGGCGCCCACTACGCCGCCGAGCTGGGCGAGCCCTTCGCCACCGCAGGTCTCTGCCTCTACCGCGACGGTCACGACAGCGTCGCCTGGCACGGCGACCGGACCGGGCGCTCCGCCACCCGGGACACGATGGTCGCCATCCTGTCCCTCGGTGACCCCCGCGACCTCGTCTTCCGTCCCCGCTCCGGAGGCCCGACGGCCCTCCGGCTGCCGCTCGGCCACGGCGACCTGGTCGTCATGGGCGGCTCCTGCCAGCGGACGTGGGAGCACGCCGTACCCAAGACGAGCCGCGCCGTCGGCCCCCGCATCAGTGTCCAGTTCCGCCCTCGCGGAGTGCGCTGAGACCTGGTTGCGGCGCCCGACGGCGGCCGGTCGATGCCCTGCGTCGAGGGGGTGCGGCCGCCACCCGGGCCGACCGCACCCCCGTGCCCGTCCTAGTAGCGCAGGTCCTTCTGCTCGGGGATCAGGCGGCCGGCGATGTGCAGATTGCCGTCGGAGTCGAGCACCGCGATGATCTTCTTGGTGGAGCCGTGGTGGGTCGTGAAGTAGATCTTGTCCGCCTCCTGGGAGGAGGAGAAGTTGGTGTTCACGGACAGCTCGATGCTCACCGGGGAGCTGATGAGCACGTCCTTCTTCGGGGAGTTCGGGTACGTCTGGTTCTGCCGCAGCTTGACGCGGCCGTGCGTGTCACCCTCGTCCCAGTCCGACGCCACGCCGAGGTCGATGTCCGCCATGAGATGTCCCCTCCGGTTCCGATGGAAGAACTCTGCGGCCCGGGCGTCACAGAACGTCCCGAACCGAGCCCAGAACCTACGCAGTTCGTTCACACGGCGGCACAGTGTCACGGGAATATGACTGGTTTTCGCGATGCTTCGTCGTGAATTGGTTGCAAGGTGCCGGACCTGGTGAAACGCCCGAAAAGCGTCGTGACACGCCCCCGGGCGAGCGCTAGGCCGTGACTACTCCCGCATCCGGGGGGTAGCAGCGGAACGGCCGGATCCGCGAACCGAAGGAGGAGGGCGATGGTGAACGCCGAGGTCCGCGAGGGCCGTGACGTGGTCGCGGTCATCCTGGAGGACCACCGCAGGATGGAGGACCTGTTCCGCCGGATGCGGAGCGTCGAGGCCGATCGCGCCGCCGCGCTGGAGGACTTCGCGGCGCTGCTCATCGCGCACGGCGAGGCCGAGGAGGCCGAGGTCTACGGGGCGCTCAAGCGCTTCAGGGGCGTCGACGACGACGAGGTCGAGCACGGCACGGAGGAGCACGCCGAGGGCAACAAGGCACTCCTCGCCCTGCTGGAGGTGCAGGACGTGGGCTCGGACGAGTGGGACGCGCGCCTGGAGGACCTCGTCGAGGCGGTGGGTCACCACGTGGACGAGGAGGAGCGGACCATCCTCAACGGAGCCAGGGAGAGCGTCCCCGACGAGCGCCGGGCCGAACTGGGCGACGCGTTCCAGAAGGAGCGCGCGAGGCAGCTGGAGTCCGACTGCGGCACCGTCGAGAACGTGCGGGCGGTCGTCGCCGGCTGAGGCGCGGCCCGGGATCACGACGAAGGGAGAACGCCGTGAAGGACGAGACGAACGAGCAGGAGCGGCGCCGGCACCGCCGTGCCGCCCCCACCACACCGGCGCACGCCGAGGGCGAGAGCGGCGACAAGGAGGCGCGCGAGGAGGCCGAGGCCGCCGTGACGCGCCGAGCCGGTGACACGGACCTGCCGGGGGCGGGCGGTCATCGGGACAAGCGCGAGCGCCCCGGTGTGGGGCGGGAGGAGCAGACACGGGACCGGTCCTGACGGGGGGCTCCCACGGGACGCCGGCACGGATGCCGCGCCCGTGCCCGCGCCTCCTCATCCGTGCACGGCGGCACCGCGGACGCGCCTGGCCGTGTCGCGCAGCCACAGGGCGCTCCGCTTGGGCGTCCGGGTCTGGGTGGCGTAGTCGACGCGCACGAGGCCGAAGCGCTTGTCGTAGCCGTAGGCCCATTCGAAGTTGTCGAGGAGCGACCAGGCGAAGTAGCCGCGCACGTCGGCGCCGAGGGCGCGGGCCTCGGCCACGGCGGCGAGGTGGGCCGCGAGATAGGCCGTGCGGTCGGCGTCGTCGACGTAGCCGTGGGCGTCGGGGACGTCGTCGTACGCCGCGCCGTTCTCCGTGACCACCATCGGCGTGCCGGGGTAGTCGCGCGAGACGCGCAGCAGCAGGTCGGTGAGGTCGTGCGGCATCACCTCCCAGCCGAGGCCGGTGACCGGAAGTCCGCCGTGCGGCAGGTTCCGGGTGACGGGGAGGCCCAGGGCGTCGACGCCGGCGCCGTTCTCGTCCGCCCCCGAGGTGCGCATCGACCGGTAGTAGTTGACGCCCAGGGTGTCGACGGGGCTGCTGATGACGTCCAGATCGCCGTCCTCGACCGGGATCGCGACGCCCCGTGCGGCCAGGTCGTCGACGAGGTCCTCCGGGTACCGGCCGCGCAGGACCGGGTCGAGGTAGAAGCGGAAGCCGAGGGCGTCGGCCCGCCGGGCGGCCTCGTGGTCGGCGGCACTGTCCGTGGCGGGCCTGCTGGTCCCGAGCAGATGGGTGACGGCCACGTCGAGGGGGCGCCGGGCGGCGGAGCGCAGGCGCCGGACCGCGAGGCCGTGGGCGAGGTGCAGGTGGTGCACGGCCCGTACCCCGTCGGCGAAGGAACGCCCGCCGGGGGCGTGGACCCCTTCGACGTGGCCGAGCACGGCCGAGCAGAAGGGTTCGTTGAGGGTGGTCCAGTGGGTGACGCGGTCGCCGAGGCGGTCGTGGACGAGCTCCGCGTAGTCGGCGAACCGGTGGGCCGTGTCGCGAGCGGGCCAGCCGCCGGCGTCCTGGAGCTCCTGGGGCAGGTCCCAGTGGTACAGGGTGAGCCAGGGGGTGATGTCGCGGGCGAGCAGCTCGTCGACCAGACGGTCGTAGAACCCGATTCCGGCCGGGTTGGCGGCACCGCGCCCGCGCGGCTGGACGCGGCTCCAGGAGACCGAGAAGCGGTAGGTGTCGAGGCCGAGTGCGGAGAGGAGCGCGACGTCCTCGGGCATGCGGTGGTAGTGGTCGCAGGCGACGTCGCCGGTGTCGCCGTTGTCGACGGCCCCGGGGACACGGCAGAAGGTGTCCCAGATGGACGGGGTGCGGCCGTCCGCGTCGGCGGCGCCCTCGATCTGGTAGGCGGAGGTGGCGGCGCCGAAGCGGAAGTGCGGGGGGAGGAGGTCGATGAGCGCGTCGTGGTGGGCGGTCATGGGTGCTCCTGGTGGCTGGAGGGGAGGGGGACGCGGGCACGGCCCGGGCGCCTCGCGGGCGTCCGGGCCGTGCTGGGGACGGGGAGGGTCAGGGCAGGCGGTGGTCCGCGTTCAGGACCGCGCCGCGCTCCGGGTGGTACAGGTCGTAGCCGCGCGTGTCGCACTGGAGGCCGCCGACGACGCAGTGGTCCACCAGGGCCTTGAGGGTGCGCTCCTCCCAGGCGTTGAAGAAGTCGTAGTGGAAGGAGTAGCCGCGGCCGCTGGAGAGCCGGACCTGCGACATGTCGCCGTTGACCGGGAAGGCCATCTTGAACTCGATCATCGGCAGGGCGACCGGGTGGGAGGCCGGACACATGTTGTCGTTGGTGCCGGGCTTGACCACCGGGTACGCCATGTGGCTCTTGTGGTCGGGGGTGTCGAGGTACAGGCCGTTCCAGCAACTGGGGGCCTGGAAGCGGATGTTCAGCTGGACGTCGGGCCGGCTCGGACAGCTCGCCGGGAAGTCGACGTTGAAGAAGCTGTCACCGCACTCCCAGCCCTCGACGAAGCCCTTGTGGCCGCGGAACTCCTGGGCGCTCTGCGCCGGGCTGCCGACGACGAACCGCAGCCCCTTGGGGAAGGGACGGACGCTCGTGTAGTCGGTGACGCCCGACTTGTAGTAGATGACCTGGGGTCCGACGGGGAGGATCTTCTGGTCGCCCTTGTACAGCGAGGGCATCCAGTACGCCGAGGAGTCGTCGGGCGCGTTGCAGGTGGTCGCCCCGCCCGTCAGGGACGCGGTGGTGGAGTGGGCGTTCGTGGACGTGTTGCCCATGAACGTGTGGTCGTGCGACGCGCCCGGCCGGCCCGGGTAGACGATCGGGTCGTCCGGCGCGGTGTGCGTGACGGAGCAGTTGGCCTGGAACTCGTGGTGGTACGCGGGCGCCGGTGTCCTGTCGGACGGCGTCACACCGGTGACCTGCGGGACGGCCGGTATGTAGCCGTCCCCGTCGGGGTCGTCGGCCGAGGGCAGGGCGGAGGCGCCCATGACGTGCGCGCCGGCGGAGCTGCCCGCCGCGTGTCCGGCGTGGGCGGACGCCGGTGCCGGGGTCTTCCCGTCGGCCGCCGCGCTGTAGGTGCCGACGGTCAGGGCGGAGGTGCCCAGGGCGGCGGCGAGCAGTAAGGCGGACAGGGTCCTGCCGCGGATTCTCATCCTGATCTCCTCGTTCTCCTCGGGATGGGGTCAGCTGTTGATGCCGAGCTCGTGGAGCGAGTAGCCCCAGCCGGTGCCGCGCGCGGTGAGCTGGAGCCGGACGTACCGTGCGGTGGCACCGGTCTCGATGGTGTCGACGTCGCCGTTGCCGCTGGTGGTGGTGTGGACGGTCCGCCAGGTCGTGCCGTCGTCGGAGACCTGGACCTCGTAGGCGCGGGCGTACGCCGGGTCCCACACCAGCTGCAGCCGGTTGAACGTGCGGACCGAGCCGAGGTCGACCCGGATCCACTGCGGGTCGCTCCAGTCGCTGGCCCAGCGCGTGGTGCCGTTGCCGTCCGTGGCGTTGGCGGCGGGGCAGGGGCAGTCGCCGTAGGAGGCCTGGAAGGAGGAGGCGGTGGTGGGCCTGCCCAGGGCGATGTTGGTCCCGGCGACCGGCGGGGCGACGACCCTGACGGACTTGGTCTCGATGCCGGCGTTGCCGCGGCCGTCCTCGGCCTGCACGTACACCTTCCACACGCCGAGCTTCTCGGGCGCGGTGACGGCGAAGGTGCCGTTGCCGAGGGAGCGGTACTGCGCGTCGACGAGGCGCTTGTCGCCGTTGGCGTAGTTGCCGCTCAGGTAGATCTTGGTGGTGACGGGGTCGCCGTCGGGATCGCGGACGTCGGCGTGGACGGTGAACTCCCCTCCGGCCGGGGCGGATCCGGCGGGCGTGACCGTCATGCCGCTGATGACGGGCGGAGTGTTGTCGCCCGTGGCGGAGCCGGTGTACGCCTTCTTGAGGGCGTAGTACGAGAGGCGCTTCAGCCCGTCGGGCAGGAGGTTGAACCAGACGCCGCCGAAGTCGTGCTCGACGCCGTAGTGGAAGACGGTCGCTCCGAGGGCGACGCCCTGGTGGCCGGTGACGCAGTTCCAGGCCTTGGTGTATCCGTCGGCCTTCTGGACGTCGGTGGGCTCGTCGGGAACGCCGTTGGCGTCCTTCGGGGTCTCCCACTCGCCGGCGGGCCCGGTCTCGGTGATGATGTACGGCTTGGTGTAGCCGCCTTCCACCCAGTCCTCGCGGACCCCGCAGATGTCGCCGTACGCGTTCATCGAGTACAGGTCCAGGTCCGGGGCGTTGCGCTTGTAGTAGGGCCAGGCTCCGGTCCACGCGTCCGTGGAGGTGACGGGGTGGTCCGGGTCGATCGCGTGGATCCTCTTGGCGACGTCGTTGACGAAGGTCGTGTACGCGTTGCGCTGGGCCTCCAGCTCGGTGCCGCCGTAGCAGTTCTGCAGACCGAGGACGGACTCGTTGCCGACGTTCCACATGAGGGTGGCCGGGTGGGACTTGTACGTGTCGACCCACTTCGCGAACTCGTTGAGCGCGTTGTCCTTGTACGCGGCGTCCGTCACGTAGTTCACGCAGCCGCCGGAGCCCGGGCCGCCGCCCGGCTGCAGCCAGAAGCCGTTGATCACCTTGACGCCGTGGGCGGCCGCCGCGTCGAGCAGGGGTTTGCTGGAGGCGTCCGTTCCCCAGGTACGGACGGTGTTGACGCCCATCGACTTCACGTCGGGCATGTAGCGGGAGGCGTCCGCCATGGCGGGACCCCAGGTGACGCCCTTGACGGTGTACGGCTGCCCGCCCACCGTCAGCCGCCAGGCGCCCTGGGAGCCGCTCACGCGGACGGCGCCGCCGGGCTCGGGCTGCGTGGACCCGCCGCCGTACACCCGGAACTCCCACAGGGAGTAGCCGTATCCGGTCCCCCGGGTGATCCCCTGGAGGCGGACGTAGCGTCCGGTGCCGGTGACCGCCAGCTCGTCGGTGCCCCCGTCGCCGGCGGTCACGGACGTGACGGTGCGCCAGTCGCTGCCGTTGTCGGACAGCTGGATGTCGTACGCCTTGCCGTAGGCGCCCTCCCAGTTCAGGACGACGCGGCTGATGTCCGCGCTGCTGCCCAGGTCGACCTGGATCCACTGGGCGTCGCTCCACTGGCTCGCCCAGCGGGTTCCGGTGAGATCGCCGTCGAACGCGGCGGAGGCGCCCCAGGCGGCACCCTCGGTCGAGGAGGCGGTGGCGGTCTTCCCCTGGGAGAGGAGGGTCTCGGCGGCGGTGGCCCGCGGCGCGGTGAGGAGGGTGACGGAGGTGGCCAGCAGGGCACCCAGGGAGACGAGTGAGCCGGTCGTGCGAGCGCGGGCGAACCTTCGCGAGGGTGGGGTGGTGGTCGCGGTCATGGGGGCTCCTGGACGGAGGACGGGGGAGGGAGGGGATCGCCTTCCGGGCGGCGCGACGGGACGGGAGCGCCGCCCGGAAGGGGTGGGGAGGGCCGGGACGCGCCGGTGCGGGGGCGCGTCCCGGCGGACCGTCAGGGGAAGTTGACGACGGTCGACGGCACGGTGGACGTACCGGCGGGGATGGTGGACGCTCCGGTGTCGTTGATGACGTGGTTGTAGTGCCCCATGCCGCCGAGGGACACGACCAGGAGGCTGTGGAACCTCACTCCCGGCTTGACGGGTGCCTTGAAGCCGTGGTCCTGGACGATCGTCGGGTCGACGTTGTAGTTGCAGTAGCTGCCGAGGCCCCAGGCCTCGTGGGTGTTCACGGAGTCGTCGACCCGGTAGGCGGCGTACCCCTTCGTGGCGCCGTTCTGGATGGCGGCCTGGTTGGGGGCGTCGTACGCCTTCTCGTTCTGGTAGAAGATCGTGCGGCCGCGCTCGCCGTACCACTCGACGTCGTACTTGTTGAAGTGCTCGACGAACAGACCGGTGGCGAGCACGTCGTCGCCGTTGACGCGGACGCCGTAGTCGGCCCGGTTGGTCTCCCAGCCGACGCCCTCGCCGTGGTCGGCGCGCCACACCCAGGTGTGGTCGATGATCGCGTCGTCGCTGTTCACGACCACGCTGGTGGTGGCCTTGCCCGCGCCGGCGCCACCGACGCGGACGTACACGTCCTGCACGGTGGTGGGGTTGGCGGCGTGGTCGGCGGTGGAGTTCTGCGGTCCGAGCTCCAGCAGGGTCGGCGAGTTGACCGGGCCGGCGTCGATCAGGAAGCCGGCGAGCCGGACGCCGTCGACGTCGGCGACCTTCATCGCCGTGACGCCGTTGTCCGGGATGATCGTGGCGAGGCCGAGGCCGAGCACGACGGTGTTCGCGCGGTTCACGTTGATCGTCTGGTCGACGTGGTAGACGCCCGGGGTGAACAGCAGGTGCAGGCCCTGCGCCAGCGCCTGGTTGATCGTGGCGGCGGTGGCGCCCGGCTTGACCACGTAGAACTGGCTCAGCGGGATGGATTCGCCCTGCGGCGCGCCGTTGGCCCAGGTGGTGCCGCGCGCGTTGACGCGCTTGGCCGGGGCGAAGACCTTGTACTCGTTCCCGTCGAGGTAGAGGTACGGCTTCTCGCGGGAGATCGGCGTCGTGTCGAGCGTGGTGTAGCGGGGCTCCGGGAAGGAAGTGGCCGGAGCGCCCTCGACGCCCGAGAAGACCTGGTTCCACACGCTGTTGGACCAGCCGCCGACGGAGCTGTCCCGGGTGTACCACTGCTGCTGCGAGTAGTTGCCGATCTGCCCGTCGACCTTGGAGTCGGCGATGTAGCCGCCGCTGGCCCAGCCGTAGCCGTTCGGCGCGAGGTTGAGCCCGCCCTTGACGTGCATGCGGCGGAAGGAGGAGGCCTGCGAGACGGCCCACCGGTCGGTGCCGTTCACCGGGTTGAGGGTCAGGCCCTCCGCGCCGCGCCAGAAGTTCTGGGTGGCGTTGCCGTTGAACCAGCCCGCGTCGACGGTCACGTCACCGTTGATGGTGGTGTCTCCGGGGCGCAGACCGAGGCCGGCGATCTGGGTGTAGAAGCCGATCTGCGCGTTGAGCCCGTTGTACGTGCCGGGCTTGAAGAGGAAGGCGTGCCGGCCGCTGCCGAACTGGGCCGACTCCTGCTCCTGGAAGACCTGGTCCAGCTTGGCCTGGATGCCCGGGGTCGACGGGTCGAAGACGTGCACGTTGGGGCCGAGGTCACCGCCGCCCGGGAGGGTCGGTCCGGTGCCGCCGGAGCTGCCGTAGACCTGGAACTCCCAGAGGGAGAAGCCGTATCCGGTGGCGCGGGTGACCCCCTTCATGCGGATGTACCGGCCGGTGCCGGAGAGCGTGACGTCGTCGGTGCCTCCGTCGCCCCCGGTGACCGAGGTGACGGTCCGCCAGTCGGTGCCGTTCTCGGAGGCCTGGATGTCGTAGCTCCTGCCGTAGGCGGCCTCCCAGGTGAGGACGGCGTGGCTGAGCGTGGCGCTGCTGCCGAGGTCGACCTGGATCCACTGGGCGTCCTGCCAGGAGCTGGCCCAGCGGGTTCCGGTGAGGTCGCCGTCGAAGGCGGCACCGGCGGAGAAGGCGGCCCCTTCCGTGGAGGAGGCGGTGGCCGGCCTGCCCTGCGAGAGCAGGGTGGGAGCGGCCTGTGCCGACGTGGCGGGGGCCAGGGCGAGCAGGCCGCCGGCCAGGGAGGTGACAAGTGCGCCGACGGCGGCCCGGCGGACGCGTGAGGCGGGTCGCCGGAAGACCGGCGGGGACCCGACGGAAGACATGGGGTCTCCTCTGGATACAGGGGGGAAACGTGGGAGAGCGCTCTCCCGAAACCTTGCCCGCAGGGCGAGTTGACGGTCAAGGCGTACGACACGCCTTTTCTTTTGGCTTTCATTAAGTGTCGACTCTGGGGGGGTGCGGCCCGCCCGCGGACCGTCCTCCCACCGGACACACGGCACCGTTAAGGTGCGTGAGTGGGGAATCGAGCACCGACTCTGGAAGACGTCGCACGTGAGGCGGGGGTGTCCCGCGCGACGGTGTCCCGCGTCGTCAACGGCGTGCGCAACGTGGCTCCCGACATCCAGCGGAGCGTGCGCGACGCCATCGCCCGCATCGGCTACACGCCCAACCAGGCCGCCCGCTCCCTGGTGACGCGCCGCACCGGGACGGTCGCCCTCGTGCTCTCCGCCACGGGCAGGTCCTTCACCGCCCGGGTGTTCTCCGACCCGTTCTTCGGCCGGGTGGTGGACGGCGTCCTGCCGGTCCTGCGCCGGCGCGGCATCCAGCCCGTGCTGCTGGTCGCCGAGTCGGAACAGGCCAGGACCCGACTCGTCGAGTACCTCGGACAGGGCGGCGCCGACGGCGCCCTCGTCGTCCCGCTCGACGAGCACGACCCGCTCCCGGCGATGCTGACGGCGGCGGGCCTGCCCACGGTGCTGTTCGGCCGTCCCCGCGAGGGGGACGGATGCGGCTTCGTCGACCTCGACAACACCGCGGGTGCGCGTCTCGCGGCCGAGCACCTGTGGGCCACCGGCCGCCGTCGCCCCGCCACCATCGCCGCACCGGCCACCGCCCCCACGGCGGACGCGCGCCTGGACGGATTCAGGGACGCCCTCGCGGCACGAGGGATCACATCGGTCCCCGTCGTCCGGGGCCGGTTCACGGTGGACAGCGGCAGACGCGCCATGGCGAAGCTCCTGAAGGACCACCCGGGCACCGACGCCGTGTTCGCCGCCAACGACCTGATGGCCCAGGGCGCCTGCCAGTACCTGCGCGAACAGGGTGTGGCCGTCCCCGGCGCGGTGGCCGTCGTGGGCTTCGACGACTCGGTGGCCGCGCGGAAGGCACGTCCGCAGCTGACCACCGTGCGCCAGCCGGTGGAGCGGATGGCGGCCGCGATGGCCGGACTCCTGGTCGAGCAGCTCGACGGAACCCGGTCCGAGCCGGGCGCGAAGGTGTTCGAGCCGGTGCTCGTCGTGCGCGCGTCCACCTGAGCCGTACGACGGTGGCCGGGGCCCGGCGGACGCCGGAAGGCCGCCCCGGTCGTGGCGGGGCGGCCTTCCGGAGCTTCGCGAAGGGCTCCCCGTCAGCCCGCGGTCGTCTCCCGGTGGGCGCGGACGATGTCCGCGTACCGGCGTCCGCTCGTCTTCACGGTCCTGCGCTGGGTCGCGTAGTCGACGTGGACGAGCCCGAAGCGCTTGTCGTAGCCGTAGGCCCATTCGAAGTTGTCGAGCAGGGACCAGGCGTAGTACCCGGCGAGCGGCACGCCCTTGCGCAGGGCGCGGGCGCAGGCCGCGAGGTGCTCCTCCAGGTAGCGGGTGCGCTCCGGGTCGTGGACCTCGCCGTCGGGGCCCACCGCGTCGGGGAAGGCGGAGCCGTTCTCGGTGACGTACAGCTTCCGGACGCCGTAGTCGTCGGTGAGCCGCAGCAGGAAGGCCTCCAGGCCGCCCGCGTCGACCTGCCAGTCCATGCCGGTGCGGGGGACGTCGGGGAGGCGCACCTCGCGGGCGTACGGGGCGGGGCCTTCGGGGTCGTCGGCGACGGTGACGGGGAAGTAGTAGTTGAGGCCGTGCCAGTCGAGCGGCGCGGCGATGACCTCCAGGTCGCCCGGACGTTCCGGGAGTTCGACCCCGTACAGCTCGCGCATGTCGGCGGGGAAGCCCCGGCCGTAGACCGGGTCGAGCCACCAGCGGTTGCTGTGGCCGTCCGCTCGGGCGGCGGCGGCGACGTCCTCGGGCCGGCTGGAGGCGGGTGTGACGGTGGAGTGGTTGGTGACCAGGCCGATCCGGGCCCCGGGGGCGGCGGCGCGGATGGCCTCGGTGGCCAGGCCGTGGCCGAGCAGGAGGTGGTACGAGGCGCGGACCGCGGCGGTGAGGTCGGTGAGGCCCGGCGCCATCCGTCCTTCGAGGTGGCCGATCCAGCCCGAGCAGAGCGGTTCGTTGAGCGTGGCCCACTGGGTGACCCGGTCGCCGAGGCGCTCCGCGACGACGGAGGCGTACGAGGCGAGGTGTTCGGCGGTGGCGCGCTCGGTCCAGCCGCCGTGGCTGTCCCGCACCCGGTCCTGGAGCGCCTGCGGCAGGTCCCAGTGGTAGAGGGTGACGGAGGGGGTGATGCCGGCGTCGAGGAGTCCGTCGACGAGCCGGTCGTAGAAGTCGAGTCCGGCCGTGTTGACGGGGCCGTCGCCGCCGGGCAGGACGCGCGGCCAGGCGACGGACAGCCGGTAGGCGTCGGTGCCGAGTCCCTTCATCAGGGCGATGTCCTCGGGCCAGCGGTGGTAGTGGTCGCAGGCGGTGTCGCCGTGGTCGCCGTTGTCGACGGCGCCGGGGACGCGCGAGAAGGTGTCCCAGATGGAGGGGGCGCGGCCGTCCTCGGCGACGGCGCCCTCGATCTGGTAGGCGGAGGTCGCGGTGCCCCAGGCGAAGTCCGGCGGGAAGGCCTCCAGGTCGAGCGTGGTGCGGGAGTCGGTGGATTCGGGCACGGGGAACCTCTTCGTGATGGGTGTGGAGAGGGGCGTCACTTGACCGCGCCTGCCGTGAGGCCGGCGACGAGGTAGCGCTGGAGGAGCAGGAAGCCGACGACGACGGGGACGCTCACCACCAGGGAGGCGGCCATCACCTGGTTCCAGTAGACGTCGTTCTGGGTGGCGTATCCCTGGAGACCGACGGCGAGGGTGCGGGTGGTGTCGTTCGTCATGACGGAGGCGAAGAGGACCTCGCCCCAGGCGGTCATGAAGGCGTAGACGGCGACGGCGATGATGCCGGGGGACGCGGCCGGGACGATGACGCGGAACAGCGCGCTGATCGGTCCGCAGCCGTCGACCTTGGCCGCCTCGTCGAGTTCGCGCGGGATCGAGTCGAAGTAGCCGGTCAGCATCCAGATGGAGAACGGCAGCGAGAAGGTCAGATAGGTGAGGATCAGGCCTTCGCGGGAGCCGAAGAGGGCGATGCCGGTGGCATTGCCGATGTTGACGTAGATGAGGAAGAGCGGCAGCAGGAAGAGGATGCCGGGGAACATCTGCGTGGACAGCACCGTCACGGTGAAGACCCGCTTGCCGCGGAAGCTGTAGCGGCTGACGGCGTACGCGGCGAAGATCGCGACGGCCACGGAGAAGACGGTTGCCGCGCCCGCGACGACGATCGAGTTCACGAAGTAGTCCGCGAGCGGGACGGTCTCCCAGATGTCGACGTACGGACGGAGCGTGAGCCCGGAGGGGATCCACTCGAACGCGCCCGAGACGTCCGCCAGCGGCTTGAGGGAGCTGGACACCATGACGTACACCGGCAGCACCACGAACGTGGTGAGCAGGGTGAGGAAGATCCGCCGCGTCCACAGGAACGAGCGGGGCGCCGCCATGGGGGAGCGCGGTGCCGCGCGCCGGGATGCGTGCTCAGACATCGGAGGTCTTCCTTCCGCGGCTGGTGAGCAGGAGGTAGACGCCCGTGACGACGAGGAGGAACAGCAGCAGCAGGACGGACATGGCCGAGCCGGTGCCGAAGTTCCACGTCTGGAAGGACGACTGGTAGATGTGGAGCGAGATCAGGTCGGCCGCTTCGGGCGCCGCCTTGCCGAAGAGCACGAACGGCGTGTTGAAGTCGTTGAACGTCCACAGGAAGAGGACGAGGACGAGGACCTGGTTGACGGAGCGCAGCGACGGCAGGGTGATGTGCCGGATCTGCTTCCAGACGCCGGCCCCGTCGAGGGCCGCCGCCTCGTACATGTCCCGGGGGATGTTCTGCAGTCCGGCCATGACGGTGAGGAAGGCGAAGGGCCAGCCCTTCCACACGGAGACGACGAGCAGGGCCCAGAAGCTGTTGTCCCCGATGAGCCAGAAGGCGGGGCTGTCGCCGATGCCGAGCTGGTCGTGCAGGACGTGGTTGATCAGGCCGTTGTCGCGCTGGAACATGAACGCCCAGGTGATGACGGCGGCGTAGACCGGCAGGGCGTACGGGACGAGGAACAGCGTCCGGAGGAAGCCGCGGCCCCGGAAGTTCTCCTGGAGGAAGATCGCGGCTGCCGTCCCCAGGAGCCAGCACAGCCCCACGGACGCGAGGGTGAAGACGCACGTCGTCACGAAGGACTTGAGGAGGGCCTGGCCGACGGGGGCGTCGAAGTCGATCGCGACGGTGTAGTTGTCCAGGCCCGACCAGGGGGCCTCCGACCAGTTCCGGATGTAGAACTGGGTGAGCTCCCGGAAGCTCATGGTGATGCCCATGAGCATCGGGACGAGGTGGACGAGCAGTTCGAGGAGCAGGGCGGGCAGGAGCAGCAGGTACGGCAGGGCGATGCGGCGACGCCCGGAGCGGCGCGGTGCGCGTGCCTCTCCGGGTGCGGCCTTGCGCACCGCCCGCTCACTCGGGGGAGTGACGGCGGTCTCGGTCATGGTGGGGCGGCCTACTTCGTGGGCATCTGCTGCTGGGCCTTTTCGAGCTTGGCCTTGACGGACTCCGTGGTGACGGGGCGGCCTGCGGCGGCGTCGGCGAACAGCTCCTTGACCGCGGTGCCGACGACCGTCTCGAACTGCGACTCCTCCGGAACCTGCGGCAGGGCCGCGGCGCTGGAGGCGAGGGTCTCCCGGATGACGGTGAGCGACGGGTCGGCGAAGACGGGGTCCTTCTGGGCGCCCTTCACCGGCGGCACCGAGCCGTAGGCCTTGTTGAGGAGGATCTGCTCCTCGTCGCTGGTCATGAACTTCACGAACTTCAGCGCGCCGTCGAGGTTCTTGGTGTTCTTGAAGACGGCCATGTTGATGCCGGCGACCATCGAGTTGGTCTGGGTGCCCTGGCCGGGCTTGCCCGAGGACACCGGGGCGGGCGCGACGCCCCAGTCCTCCGGGGCCATGCCCTGGGAGGCGAACGTCTGCTGCGGCGTCTGCCACAGCACCATGCCGGTCTTGCCCTTGGCGAAGTCGCTGAGGGACTGGTTCTGGGCGTACTCGGCGTTGCCGGGGGCCACGATCTTCTGCGCGGCCATCAGGTCGACGTACTGCTTGACGGCGGCGACGGCCCCGTCGGAGGTGAAGTCCGGCTTGCCGTCGGCGGTGAAGAAGTCCGCGCCGTGCTGCTTCCCGAGCACGAAGACCTGGTGGATGTTGTTGGACAGGTTGGAGCCCTCGACGCCGATGCCCGACTTGCCGTCCTCGCCGAGCTTCTTGCCGGCCGCGATCACCTCGTCCCAGGTGGTCGGCGGCTTCGCTATGCCGGCGTCCTTGAACAGCTGCTTGTTGTAGTAGAGCGCGTAGGCCATCGAGTACAGCGGGACGGCGGCCGGCTCCTTGCCGGGGACGCCGGTGGAGCCGAGCGCGGAGTCGACGAAGCGGTCCTTGCCGCCGATGGCGTCGAGGTTCTTCGCGTCCCAGGGCAGCAGGGCGCCGGTGGACTGGAGGGAGGCGCTCCAGGTGTTCCCGATGTTGAGGACGTCGGGGCCCTGGCCGGAGGTGGTGGCGGTGAGGATCCGGTTGAGCAGGTCGGACCAGGGGACCACCTCCAGCTTGACCTTGATCCCGGTCTCCTTCTCGAACTGGTCGAGTTCGGGCTGCAGGACCTTCTTGTCGACCTCGATGCTTGAGCCCTGGTTGGAGGCCCAGTAGGTGAGGGTCTTCGGTGACGACCCGCTTCCGTCACCGCCCCCGCAGGCGGTGACGCCGAAGGCGAGGGAGAGCGTGACGGCACCGGTGACAGCGGCTCTGATTCTGCGCATGACTCCTGGGCCCTTTCGGGGACGAGGGGAGTGCCGATGCGGTGAGCGTCAGGAGACCTCGCCGTGACACCGGCTTAATTTAGGATGTGAGTTAAACCCCATGAGAAGGTCGCGTCAAGGCTTGTACTGCGGGTATGTTGCAAGGAACGACTACGGAGACGGGGACCAACGTGCACGCGAGAACTGGCCGCACGGTGCGTGACCTGCGGCGCGAGAACCGCACCGCCGTGCTGCGCCGGCTGTACTTCGACGGCCCGATGAGCCGCCTCATGCTCGGCCCCGCGACCGGCCTCAGCTCCGGATCGGTCAGCAACGTGGTCGCGGAGCTCGTGGCGGAGGGCCTGGTGGAGGAGGCGGGCAGCGTCGACTCGGCCGGCGGACGCCCCCGTACGCTGCTGCGGATCACCCCCGCCAGCGGCTTCATGATCGGCGTCGACATCGGGGAGACCCGGGTCAGGATCGAGCTGTTCGACCTCACCCTCACCGAACTCGCCCGCACCGAACGCGCGTTGGCCAGCTCCGGCCCCCGTACCGCCCGCTACGACGTCGACCTCGTCGTCGGCCACCTCCGCGAGGGCATCGCCGAAGTGCTGCGTACGGCGGACGTGCCCGCCGACCGCCTCATCGGCGTCGGGATCGGCGTCCCCGGCATCGTCGCCCGCGATCCCGGGAGCGGGGCGGTCGTGCACGGCCAGACCGTCGGCTGGGACGCCGTCCCCTTCGAACGCCTCCTCCGTGCGGCCGTCGACCTGCCCGAGGACGTCCCCTACCGGATCGACAACGGCGCCAAGACCCTCGGCCAGGCCGAGATGTGGTTCGGCGCGGGCCGGGGTGCGCGCAGCGCCGTGGTCGTGCTCTTCGGCTCGGGCGTCGGCGCGTGCGTGGTGACGGACCCGATGGGGCCCGGACGCGCCCTCGAATGGGGCCATCTGACGGTCCGGGTCAGGGGACGCCGCTGCCGCTGCGGCGCGCAGGGCTGTCTGGAGGCGTACGCGGGAGCCGAGGCGCTCCTGGACCGCTGGCGCGAGGCCGGCGGAGAGCCGCCGACGGGCACGGACGAGGAGACGGCCCTCACCGCGATGCTCGCGGCGGCGTACCCGACGGAGCCGGGAGCGGAACCCGACGGCACGGCACTCGCCGTGCTCGCGGAGACCGCCGAGTACCTGGGCGCCGGCTTCGCCGACCTCATCAACCTATTCCAGCCCGAGCGCATCCTCGTCGGCGGCTGGGCGGGCCTCCAGCTCGGCACCCGCTTCCTGGAGACGGTGTCCGGCCACGCCCGGGAGTACGCCCTCCGGTACCCGGCCAGCCGCACCGGCATCGGCCTCGGCACCCTCGGACCCGAGGCCGTCACCGTCGGGGCCGCCCTGCTGCCGCTGGTCGACTTCTTCGCCCAGGGCGGCCGTCGCCCCGAGACCAAGCCCGCGGTCCCGGCCCCCGCCTGGCAGTCGGCCCTCCAGGACAGGGTCTCGTCCTGAACGGAACTCACCCCGCCTCGGGGGTGTCGAGAACGGCCCGCCGGTTCCGTCCCGGGTATACCGGTGGCCTCGAAGGGCCGCGCAACGCAGAGGGAGAACCATCGTGACGCTTCGGCGCATGGACAACGTCGGGATCGTCGTCGAGGACCTGGACGCCGCTGTCGCCTTCTTCACCGAGCTGGGCATGGAGGTCGAGGCCAAGGCGGAGATCGAGGGCCTCTTCGCGGATCAGACCGTCGGGCTCGACGGGGTCCGCAGTGACATCGCGATGATGCGGACCCCGGACGGCCACGGCAAGCTGGAACTCGCGCAGTACCACGCCCCCGCGGCGGTCGGCGACGCCTCGCACGACGCGCCGCCGAACACACTGGGCCTGCACCGCGTCATGTTCGCCGTCGACGACATCGACGACACCATCGCCCGTCTGCGCCGCCACGGTGCCGAACTGCTCGGCGAGGTGGCGCAGTACGAGAACATCTACCGCCTCTGCTACCTCCGCGGCCCCTCGGGCATCATCCTCGCCCTGGCCGAACAGATCGGCTGAGATCCCCTCAGCCCGGGTAGACGATCGATCCCAGCGGAGGACAGGGGAGGAGCAGCGCTCCGGCGCCGCGGCGCTCGACGAAGGCACGGGCCTCGGCGGCACGCAGGCGCCGGTCGTCCAGCTCGTCGGCGTGCCAGGCGTCGCGCCGCGCCTGGGGGTGGTCCCACGTGTCGTCGATGAGGCTGAGGCTGGTGTTCCCGGCGCTGCGCTCGAACTCCGCCTTCATGACCGCCTGGTGGAGCGCGGTCTGGGTCGCGGCGAGATCGATGCGCGTGATGAGGACGCCGCGCGTATGCGGCTCACGGGTCGGCATCGGCGCCAGCGGAAGCGGGGACACCCCGGTGTCGAGCCGGCCGATGTTGTCGACACTCGCCTGCTGGACCTCCCCGGCCAGGATGTGCATCTCCTGGTGCAGCCAGTGGACCTCGTCGAGGTCGGCCTGGGTGATGCGCATCCGCGCGTACAGGGCGCGGAAGCGGGGATCGCGGTGCAGCGGACGCATGGGCGGACTGTGCAGCGTGAGGCAGTCGTTGTAGCCGGCCGTCACCGCGGCGTCGAGATGGTGAACGGCCTGCTCCTCCTGCCCCTGCACGCAGGCCAGCACCCCCAGTACGGCATGACCCGCCGCACCGAGCCACGCGCCGTCGGACCCGAGCGACGTGGAGCGCGCGATGACATCGTGCAGCCCGGAGGTGTCCCTCGTGGTGGGCCCATGGGTCAGGATGCCGACCAGCAGCTCGTGAACGCGCGAGGCCAGCGAGTTGACGGTGTCGACCATGGATCTCCTCGGACGGGGGAGTGAAGGAGTGACGGAGGGAGTGTGAACCGACTCCCGTGCACAGGACGGCCGGACGAGGGGAACGGTTCCTTCCCCTCGTCCGACCGTCGGTCCGTCTCGTCGGTCTGTCCCGTGGGCCCGTCCCGCCCGTTCCTTCTCGCCGGTTCCTCCCGTCGCTTCCGTCTCGCTCAGCCGGCGGCGGCCCCCGTGCGGCGGGCCATCGCGGCCTTCGCGTACAGCAGGTGGGCGATGGCCTCGGCCGTCAGGATCAGGACCACCAGCCAGGGAGCGAGCACGTCCGCACCGAGGACCACGAGCAGGGGGATCACCACCCCCGGCACCGCCCAGGTCGCGACCTCGCGCAGGGGCCGGCCGAAGCGCAGGCCGATCAGGGCGTGTGCCGCGTGGTAGACGGCGAGCCCGCCGGCGAGCGCCCATACCGTGCCCGGGGCGAGGTGGTCGTGGGCGGACTCGTCCACGGCCGTGGCCAGCCCCGCGGCCATGGAGATCACGGCGGCGGTGACGAAGAAGTGCAGGAAGCCGCCGACGTCCCGGGCGAGGAGGTACGCCTCACGGGCGCTCGCGCTGCCGAGGACCCGCTCCGCCGCCGTCGACGCGAAGTCGAAGTACGACCACCACAGCGCGGCCAGCAGGATGAACCCGAGAAGCGCCACGAACCCGGCCCGGGCGGTCCAGGTGTGGTCCGTGGAGGTGATGAGGCCGAGAACCGATTCGCCGAGCACGATGATCACGAACAGCCCGACCCGCTCGACCAGGTGCCCGGTGTGGACCCGCCGGGGGACGCCTTGCCCCCGCGCGGTGAGCAGCAGGGCCATCTCCGCCACCAGCAGTCCCGCCCAGACGGCGTACCGCCACGGCGCCGGAACCGCCGCCGACGCCGCCCAGAGCACCGCGGACAGCAGGCAGTAGGTCAGCGGCCGCCAGCGCGGGACCCTGTTCGGCGCGGGGTAGCGCGTGGCGGGCCACCACAGGGCCAGCAGGACCAGGCGCGTCCCCGCGTAGCCGAGCGCGTAGGCGGGCCCCCGGTCCCCGTCGGCCTCCGGGACCGCCGCGGCCATCACGGCGAGGCAGA
Organism: Streptomyces sp. NPDC096079; assembly: GCF_040303145.1. Classification (NCBI taxonomy): domain Bacteria; kingdom Bacillati; phylum Actinomycetota; class Actinomycetes; order Kitasatosporales; family Streptomycetaceae; genus Streptomyces; species Streptomyces sp. NPDC096079. Next base: position 210,287 of record NZ_JBEOST010000012.1, on the reverse strand, counting down.
ACATGGCGGCGAGCATGGCGAGGCGACGCCGGGCGCTGTCGTCCTGGAAAAGGTTGGCGGAGACGGTGAGGTTGGCCCACATCCACCAGGGCGGGAAGTAGAGCCCCAGGAACACGCCGAACTCACGCCAGCCGGGATCGCCGTGCAAGCCGTGCGAGAGCTGGGCGACGAACGCGACGAACACCAGGTCGAAGAAGAGCTCCAGCCATCCGGCGTGCCGGGGCTCGGCCTCGCCCTCGGACGGGCCCGAGGGCGAAGGCGGCGGCGACGCGGCCGCAGGGTACGGAGTGCTCATCAGGCCATCCGGGTGAGGAACCGACCGGACACGGACTGCCTGCATGAGACCACGAAACGGCCTCCGGTCACGAAGGAATCGCCGTCAGCGGGGTCCATCCGTGGAGAGACGGCGAGACGGCGAGACGGTGGTGCGGTGCGGTACGACGGGCCGGAGTGCCCCGGATCCCTACGTGGGCGGTCGGAGAACGCTGCGGGGACCCGCGCAGCGGGCGCCTTCCGCTTCCACCCGTCGGCGCAGCTCGCGGTCGGCGGTGACCACCAGGCACGGTCGGCCCTTCGCCTGCCGGGCCAGCTCGGCGATCAGGTCGTCACCGCTGCCGGGCGCCTCCTCGACCCGTACGCCGGGCACGGAGGCGACGCCCCGTGCGGCGCCCTCGACGACCAGGACGATCTCGTACGGGCCCGGATGCAGGCCGTCGCTCGGTCCGCCGGTCGCGGCGAGCCGGTCACGCAGCCGCTCGGCGGCCCCGCGCCGGTCGCGCCACCAGCCGTCGGGCACCGACCCCACGACGTTGGCGCCGTCGACCACCAGCAGGGGAGGGAGGGAAGGGTCCGCGGGATGCACGGCCTCATGATGCCAAAGAAGCAGGAGGGGTACGGGCGTCAGGGCGGGTGCGCGGCCGACCCACCCAGCCGACGTCGTGGTCGGACCGCGCGTCACCCACCACCAGCAGCCGCTCGTCCGGCTGCCACAGCGCCAGGTGCCCGGGAGTGTGACCAGGGGTGCGGACGACCTCCCAGTCGGTGTCGCCCTGGTCCAGGCACTCGGCCGCGCAACAGCCGGCGTCCCGGCGCGAGACCGCCTCGGTACGTGTTCCTCAGCCGCCGGTCAGCCGTTCCACCAACAGGAGGACGCCGATGACGATCATCATGGCGCCGCTGATGCGGGTGACGAGCCGGGCGGCCGAGGGCCGGGTGCTCAGGACCGTGCGCGCCAGAACGCCGACACCGAGGTAGACGACGGCGCACGCGGTCAGATGCATCGTGCTGAGCACGCCGGTCTGCGCGGCGACCGGCCATCCGTCGGCCGTGTCGATGAACTGCGGGAAGAGGGAGAAGTACAGCAGGAGCGCCTTGGGGTTCAGACCGCTGGTCCCGGCCCCCCTGAGGATGACCCGTGCCCGGGAGGTGTCCGTGCTCTCGCCTGCGGCCGCCGGGACGACCGGCTGCCGCAGAACGCCCCAGCCCAGCCACAGCAGGTATCCGGCACCCGCCACGGTCAGCGCCGTGAGCGCGGTCGGGGAGCTCGCGACGATCACCGCGAGACCCGCGACGGCCACCAGCGCATAGGCCATGTGGCCGGCGATCAAGCCCGTGACGGCCGGAACGACCGAGCGGCCCCGCAGACCGGCGGAGATCGCGTAGGCCCAGTCCGCGCCCGGGGTGAACACCAGCAGCAGGTCCACCACCAGGAAGGCCGCCAGTGTCGTCGTGTCCATCGATCGTTCCCTCTCACATGTCTTGCTCTGGAGGGAAGGCTAGGTCGGAATTGCCCGAAAGTGTTTGCGTCTTTACCCCATGATCGCGCGCAGTAGGGAAGAATCTTCTCCATGGACGCCCTGGACCGGAAGATTCTTACCGAGCTGCAGCTCGACGGCCGCCTGACCATCACCGAGCTGGCCGCCCGCGTGCGGCTCAGCGTCTCGCCCTGCCACCGGCGCCTGCGCGATCTCGAACGGGAGGGGGCGATCCGCGGGTACCGGGCCGTCGTCGACCCGGCCGCCGTCGGCCTGAACTTCGAGGCGCTGGTCTTCGCCACCCTGCGCTGGGAGGACGCCGACACCGTCACGGCCTTCGAGGAGGCCGTGACCGCCGAGCCCCACGTACTCCAGGCGCAGCGCCTCTTCGGTGAACCCGACTACCTCCTGCGCGTCGCGACCGCCGACCTGACCGCGTTCCAGGAGCTGTACGACCAGCGGCTCGCCCGACTGCCCGGGGTCCAGCGCCTGACCTCCACGCTGGTCATGAAGAACGTCATCGACGACCGCCCCCTGCCCGAGGACTAGGGGGTGTTTCGAAAGTCCCGCACAGCACCCGCGGCGCCCGGCGCGCCCCCTCGCCGCACCGGCCAAAGACCCAAGTAGCTCCGCTACGAGGGCCTTCGTCCGGCACGCCGAGGGCACCGCACAGGACTTTCGAAACACCCCCTAGGGGGCGGCGTGCCCGTGGAGTGCTTCGGCACGTTCTCTGTGGGTAGCGGCACCCATAGTTCACGTGGGAGGTGACAGCGATGGCTGCTGGGAAGAAGGCCAAGAACATGGGCAAGACCGCCAAGGGCAAGACGAAGGAGGTCACGGGCAAGGCCGTCGGCAACGAGAGCCTGGAGGCGAAGGGCAGGGCCGAGCAGGCGCTCGGCGACGCGAAGCAGGCCGCCCAGAAGGCGAAGGACGCGCTCAAGCACTGACCGGCGGCAGCCGGGAGGGCCGACAGCAAAAGCTGTCGGCCCTCCCGGCTGCCGTCCTCCTCAGCGACGGCGCCCCGCGGGACGTGGCTCCTCGTCCTCATCGGCCTCGGCGTCGTCTGCGTCCTCGTCCTCGTCCTCGTCCTCGTACGCGTCGTACTCCTCCTCTTCCTCTTCGCCGGGTTCCTCCTCCTGGTCCTCACCCTCCTCGAAGTCCTCGTACTCCTCGTCCTCGTCCGGTTCCTCGCCCCGGTCCTCGCCCTCGCCTTCCTCTTCGAGGGCCTCCTCGTGCGTGCGGACGACTTCCCCGTCCTCGATCTGCCCGCGCCAGCCGTCCGGTTCCTCGTTGGACAGGGAGACGTAGCGGTCGAAGTGCTTCAGGTCCAGGCGCATCCGCCGTCCCTGGGCCCGCCAGAGGTTGCCGGTCTTCTCGAAGAGCCCGGAGGGGTAGTACTCCACGACCAGAAGGATCCTGGTGAGGGACGGCGCCAGCTCGTGGAAGCTCACGCATCCGCGTGTGGTCCCCTTGGCCCCCTCCGAGGTCCAGACGATCCTGTCGTCCGGGATCTGCTCCTGGACGGTGGCCTTCCAGCTGCGGGTGGACGGGCCGACCTTGACCTTCCAGTCGCTGGTCGTGTCATCACCCTGGGAGACGCTCCGCACACCCTTGGCGAAGCCGCTGAAGTTCTCGTACTGCGTCCAGTGGTCGTAAGCGGTGCGCAACGGCACGCCCACGTCGATCGACTCGACGATGTTCATGGACTTGCCGCCGCCCTTGCGGTTCTTCTTCTTGCCGCCGAGCAGCCCGGAGCCCACGTCCTTGACCTTGTCCTTGAGTCCGCCGAACGTCTGGCCGAGCACGGCCTTCACGGGGGAGTCGCCCTGGAGCAGGCGGCCGCCGAGGTCCCCGAGCCGCCCGCCGTTCTCGGCGACGTCATTGAGGCCGTCGGTCAGATCGCCCAGCTTGTCCACGGCCTTGTCCGCGAGGTGATAAGCCTGACTGGCCAGATACGCGGAGGCCTCTTCCATCAGCCGGTCGAAGCCGGACTGGCCGTCGTCGGCCGCACGATTCGTGGCCATGGTTCACCTCCGGGCAGTGGACTTGCGGCCGGCCGTCTTGGCGCCGGTGCTCTTCTTGGCCGCCGGTTTGGAGGCGGACGCACGCGTGCTCTTCTTGGCCGGCGCGGTCTTCTTGGCGGCCGGCCTCGACGCGGTCTTCTTGGCGGGGGTGCTGCGCTTCGTCCCGCTCGTGGAGCGCTTGGCCGTCGTGCCGGCGCTCGTCCTCCGCGTCGAACTCCTCGTTCCGGCGGTCGAGGCCTTCTTGGCGGGAGCGGCCTTCTTCGCCGGAGCCGCCTTCTTGGCCGGCGCGGCCTTCTTGGCGGGGGCCGCCTTCTTCGCCGGAGCTGCCTTCTTGGCCGGAGACGTGCGGGCCGAGGTGCGACGCGGGGCCGCCTTGGACGAGGAGGCGGAACCGGACCGGCGGGCCGTCCGGCGTCGAGCCGGCGGTTCTTCCTCTTCCTCTGCCTCCTCCTCTTCCTCGTCCGGCTCCTCCTCGGCTGCGGGCTCTTCGGGGCCGAGTTCGTCCTCCTCCTCGGGCTCTTCCTCCTCTTCCTCCGCCTCGTCCTCGTAGGGCTCCTCGGCTTCGTCGTACTCCTCGTCCTCGTCCTCGTCGTCCTCGCCGCCCCGTTCCAGGGCGAGAGTCCGTTCGCGCAGGGAGTCGGCGAGGCCGGCCATCCGGCGGTTCGCGGTGGCCACGAGGGCCTTGCGCCCGGCGTCGAGGGCCTCCCCCTTGATCTGCTCGCCGAGTTCCTCCACCTGCGGCATCTCGCTCAGCTTCTTGAGGCCCTGCGTCGCGAGTTCTCGCGGGTCGAGGCCGAGACGGCGGCCCGCGACGTACGTGATCAGGGAGAAGGCCAGACGCCCCTTCTTCGCCCGCCCCAGTACGTAGCCCCCGGCGACTGCGGCCGCCAAGGCGATCTTGGTCGTGTCCTCCATGAGCTTCTTCCCTTCACCTGGTGCCCGGGCCACCGCCGCCGCGACTCCGCGCCACGGCGGACGCAGGGGTACGGACGACGGGACGGCACCGCTCGCGCTCTTACTACGGGGACTGCTCCGACCGGTGCCAGATATGCATGGAATGTTCCGTTAGTAGAAATCCGATGTTTTTCACGGTGTTTGTCGCGGACGAGGGTGGGCAGGCGTACGGATCAGTTCGCGAGGGGAGCAGGCGCATGGCCTCAGCAGAGCCGGGCCGCAGCCGACGTCCTCCGCCGGAGGAAGGGCAGGACCGAGAGGTGACCGCCCGAAAGGCCGTGGCTCGAAAGAAGACCGCACGCAAGGCACCCGCGCGACGGAAGGTCACCGGTGCGGCGGCGGCGATGCGGGCCGCGGTGGAACAGCTCGCGGAGCTGCTGGGACGTGTTCCCGAGTCGGTGTCGTCCGTCCGGCCGATCGAGGACGGATGGGAGGCCCAGGTCGAGGTCCTCGAACTGGAACGGATCCCGGACACCACCAGCATCCTCGCCAGCTACAAGGTCACCGTGGACGCGGAGGGTGAGCTGATCTCGTACGAGCGCACCCGGCGGTACAGCCGGGGCATGATCGACCGGCCGACCTGACCGGGCCGGCCCCGTGAAGGGAAGCGGCCATGACCGTGGTGCCGCAGAGCGGAAGCAACCTCAGCAGGAGTGCCGGCGGAGGCACGAGCAGTCTCTACGACGTCCTGGAGCTGATCCTGGACCGCGGCCTGGTGATCGACGTGTTCGTGCGGGTCTCCCTGGTCGGCATCGAGATCCTGAAGATCGACGCACGGATCGTCGTCGCCAGTGTCGACACCTACCTCCGCTTCGCGGAGGCCTGCAACCGGCTCGACCTGGAAGCCGGCAGGAAGGCTCCCGCCCAGTTGACCGACGTCGTCGGCGACGCCGTCGAGAGCGGCGCGCGCGGCAAGTCCAAAGGTGCCATCGGCGGTGTCATGGACGCGGTGACGCAGTCCCTCACCGGCACCTCCGACGACGAGGAGGAACAGGAAGAGCCCGAGGAAGAGGCGGAAGAGGAAGAGGCTCCCCGGCGGCGTCGGCCCGCCCGGCGCACGGCCCGCCGCGAGAGGGAGTAGACGATGCCTCTCTACGTGTACTCCATCACCGCGGCCACGCACCCGTGCCGACTGGACGGACTCACGGGAGTCGGCACCGATCCCGCGCCGGTGCGCGCCATCACGGCGGGGCGGCTGCGAGCGGTCGTGTCGGACGTCGACGAGGAGATCCGGCCCAAACGCCGGGACCTGACCGCTCACCAGGAAGTGCAGGACCGGCTCATCGCGGACGGAACGGTCCTCCCCCTCCAGTTCGGCTACACCGCGCCCGACGACCGAGCGGTGTCCGAGGTGCTCCTGGAGCACGCGGACGGCTATCTGGCGGCGCTGGAACGGTTGCGGAACTGCGCCGAGCACCACGTGAAGGCCTCGCAGGACGAAGAGGCCCTCCTGCGGGAGATCCTGGGCGGATCCGACCGGGCGCGGCAGCTCAACGAGCGGATCAAGGCCGGCGACGCCGATCCCCGGTTGCCGCTGGAACTGGGGGAGCTGGTCGCCGCCGAGGTGGGGGAGCGACAGGAACGCCTGGCCGCCGGCCTGGTCGAGTCGCTCGTCGCCCTCGCGGAGGACCACAGCGTCCGCGCTCCGTCCGACGGAGACATCCTCAACATCTCCCTTCTCGTCCACGACGACAACAAGGACGCCTTCCTGCGGGCGGAGACCCGCCTGGCGGATCAGACGGAGCGCGTCCGGTTCCGCTTCAACGGGCCGCTGCCCCCCTACAGCTTCGTGTAGGCGCCGAGGAAGAAGAGCCATGGGAATGCTCACCAAGCTGCTGACCGCACCGCTGCTGCCCGTGCGGCTCGTGACCTGGGCGGCGCAGCGGGCCCTGGACCAGGCGAACGAGGAGTACTACGACCCCGCCCCCGTGTACGCCGCCCTCGCCGAGCTCGAACGCGCACTGCGGGACGGCGAGATCGACCAGGCCGGCTTCGACCGCCAGGAGGACGAACTCCTCGACCGACTCGACGAGATCGCACGATTCCGGCAGAACCAGCCGTGACCCAGGAGGTCGGGCACCGTGACTGACCCGCTCGCCCACCGGATCGCCCCGGTGCCGTCCAGGGCGACCCCGATGTCGTATCCGCCGTCCTCGTCGGCCAGCCTGGCCGACATCCTCGAACGCGTCCTGGACAAGGGCATCGTGATCGCCGGGGACATCCGGATCAACCTGCTCGACATCGAGCTGCTGACCATCAAACTGCGGATCCTGATCGCGTCGGTCGACAAGGCCAAGGAGATGGGCATCGACTGGTGGGAGCACGACCCCTCGCTGTCCTCCCGTCACAGCGGCGGTCAGCTGGCGGAGGAGAACCGCCGCCTGCGCGCCGAGCTGGACGCCCTGCGCGACCGGCTGGAGCCGGCCCCCGGCGACCGCGCGGCAGAAGGCCCGGAGCCACCCGAAGCGGTTCGGCCCCAGGCCACCGAGAAGGGGAGGCGCGCACCGTGAACGGCGAACCCACCCTCACCTACGTCTACGCCGTGGCGGCTCCCGCCCCGCGGCTGGGCGAGTCACTCGCGGGTCTGCGCGGCGTGGGGGACGCCCCGGTCACGCTCCTCGACGCCCAGGGCACGCTCCTCGACCCGCAGGGCGCCGAGACCCCCGGCCCGGTGTTCGTCATCAGCCGGGTCCCCGCCGGCCCATGGCGGGAGGAGGCCCTCAGATCCCGGTTCGAGGACCTCGCCTGGCTGGAGAGCACCGCGCGGGCCCATCACGACGTCATCCAGGCCCTCACCGAGCAGACCGTCGTCCTGCCCCTCCGGCTGGCCACTCTCTACCAGGACAGCGCACGCGCCCTGGCAGCCCTGCGCGAGCAGCAGGACGTCTTCTCGGCCCGGTTGGCGCTGCTGGCCCGCCACGCCGAGTACGGAGTCAAGGTCTATGTCGCGGCCGCCGAACCCGACACGGCCGGCGACGTCCGCTCCACCACCGCGCACGACACCGTGCCGGAGGACGCTCCGAGTCCCGGGAAGGCCTACCTCCACGCACGCCGGGCCCAGCACCACGCCCGGGAGGACCGCTACCGGCAAGCCCGACAGGCCGCGGACCGCATCGCCGCCACCGCGGCCCTCCATGCCACCCACACCGTCCGCCATCCCACGCAGACCGGTCCGCTCACCCGGGGCGAGTCCGGGGAGAACGTCCTCAACGACGCCTATCTCGTCCCGGACGAGGAGGCGGAGGCCTTCCGCACCGCGCTCGAACGGGCCGGCCGGGGCCTGCCCGGGATCCGCGTCGAGGTCACCGGACCCTGGGCGCCCTACTCCTTCGCCATGCCCCCGACGCAGGCGGCCGACACGACCGGCCGCCCCGGTGCACGATCATGACCCCCGCCGGACGATCCGAACCCCTGCCCGGCAGGCAGGTCGCCCTCGTCGATCTCCTCGACCGCCTCCTGGCCGGAGGCGTCGTCATCACGGGCGACATCGTGCTGTCGATCGCCGACATCGACCTCGTACGCATCTCCCTGCGGGCCCTCATCACCTCCGTCACGAACGAGGACGTCCCCTTCGCCCTCCGGAGCCGGCCATGACGCCGGAGCCCACGGGCCGATCGCGGCCTCCCGACCCGGACGCCGTCGGTGCCCCCCTCGCACACGCCTTCCGGCTCCTCCAGGCACCTCCGGCCGCGCCCGGCGAGACCGGGCCCCCGGCCCACCGCGTCCGCACCGATCCCGACGCCGTCGGCGAGGACCTGCTCAAGCTCGTCCTCACCCTCGTCGAACTCCTGCGGCAGCTGATCGAACGCCAGGCGCTGCGCCGCGTCGACGCGGGTGACCTCAGCGACGAACAGGAGGAGGAACTCGGAGCCACCCTCCTGGCCCTCCACGACCGCATGACCGACCTGTGCGCCGAGCACGGCTACGCCCTCGACGACCTCAACCTGGACCTGGGTCCTCTGGGAACCCTGCTCCCACCCGCCGGCTGACGGGCGGCCGGCGGGTGGGAGCGGGTGCGCCGAGGCGTCACCTGTGCCGTGCGAACAGGCGGTAGACGGCGAGGAGGATGAGCGACCCGACGATGGCGGCGACCCAGGTGGAGAGTTCGAAGAATCCGTCGACGGAGTCGACGTCGAAGATGACCTTGCCGAGCCATCCGCCGAGCAGGGCGCCGGCGATGCCGATGAGTGTGGTGATGATGATCCCGCCCGGGTCCTTTCCGGGCATCAACATCTTGGCGATGATGCCCGCGAGCAGCCCGAGGAGGATCCAAGCGAGAATTCCCATGATTCCTTCTGTTGTGTGAAGTGACGTGTGTGATGGGTGTGACGGGTGGGCGCTGACGGCCCCCGGCGTCTTCGGCTCTCCGGCCGGATCAGGAAAGCGTGTCCTTCCCCTTCTCCTTCAGCCGCCGGGCCTTGCCGCGCATCTGCAGCGCGCCGCCCTTGGCCGCGATCTTCTCGTTGCCCAGGGCGTGCGCGGACTTCCTGATGGCGCTGCCGGCCACCTCTTCCATCTGCCCCTTGGTCTTCTCCCAGGTGCTCATCTCTCGTCCTTCCCCGGGTCCTGCCGCGCGCCGGCTCACACCCTGCGCCGCACCGGCGCGGGGAGCATGCCGTGCAGGGCCCTTCGCAGCGTCATCCGTACGCCCCAGGCCATCAGGCCGAGCTCCCATCTGGTCAGGCGCACCAGGCTCCGGCGGACGACCGCCCGGGGTGTCCACCGGGACAGAACTCTGTGTCTCCTGTGACCGTGGCGGCCCAAGCCGAGTCTCACGGGAATCCCCTCGCGATCGCATGCGCCGGGCACTCGTACCTCGAAAGCCACGGGTGACCGGGGGAACCGGATCACCCGTGGCTTCCACCTTCTCGATGTGCGTGTGCGCAGTTGCTTCGACTTTAAACATCGAGGGAGTGCGTGGTGCTCAGCCTTCACCCCGCGTGTGCGTTGTGCTCGCGTACCGCGATCCGTGACAGTTTCGTCAGCATCATGCCGTTGCGGACCGCGACGACGTAGTCCACGGGGAGTCCGTGCATCCGGGTACCGGGACCGCGGAGCGGATGCCAGTCCAGGATGAACAGGGTGTTGTCGCCCCAGGGGATCAGGTTCATGGCGATGCGTGCCGCGCCGAAGGGGTGGGCCCTCGCCTCCAGCTCCAGCCGGTGTCCCGGATCGCAGATGCGGACGACGCACGCGTCGTCGAGGGTGAGGGGGCCCAGGCCGACCCGGACGCGCAGGCGCGCCCCCGCCTGCGGCCAGTGCGCGTCCGCCGCGAGCACCTGTTGGGTGCCGGTCACCCACTCTCCGTAGCGATGGCCATCGGACAACAGGTCCCAGACCTCGGACGGCGAGCTGAGGATCAGACGGCGGTTGCGGGCCACGTCGACCACGCTCCTTGACCAGGTGGGGATGCGGAGTCACAGCGAGTCACAGCCTGGCGGCCGCTCCACGGCGGACCGCGCGTGCGGCCGTCGCCGCGTCCCGCACGGGGCACCTCCTCGGTCGCGGCGCGCCCATCGACAGTATCCGCATCATGCTCCGCGAGCATCCGCAGCGGGATCCGGCGGGTGTCCGGATCCCGCTGGACGGCGCGCGCGGAGCCTCAGTTCCGGGCGTTCAGTTCCGCGACGATCGAGGCCGGTGTGTGACCGCTGCTGTCGGACACCCGATGGAAGTCGACGGAGACGAAGTTCGGGTCGCGGCCGCCGGCCGCGGGGCGGCACCGTCCGGTGATGCGGTCCCGCAGCTTGGTCCCGTTGTCGAGGGCGGCGTTGATGACCGTGGGTACGTTCCGGTGGTGGCTCATGGTGAAGAGCCGGCGGAAACCGGGCTCCTGGCGGTCCAGCGGCACGTCGGACCACCGGCTGACGCACGAGACGTCGTCGCCGAGGTCGCCGAGGCTCCAGAAGTTGCTGACGGTCCAGTCCTTGTCGTACATGACACCGAGGTGCTCACGGCCGGGTGCGTCGCTGAAGATCAGCAGGCGCTTTCCCGAGCCCACGAGTTCGGTCATGCCCGGCCACCCGCGCTGGCGCACGTTCCACGCGTCGGGCCGGAAGAGCAGCTGGTCGAGGCCGCGTACCCGGCCGAGCGAGTCGCCGAGCTGCTGGGCGCTGACGTAGTCCTCCAGGAAGACGGTCACGAACTCCTGGGGGTTCGCCGCGAGGAAGTCCACCACGGTCTGCATGCTGCTCTGGAAGGACTGCCGGGGCAGCGCGTACGTGGCCCCGGCGAAGGTCTTGCAGTCGCCGTGGCAGAGGTAGACGTCGCTCGGGTAGCAGTCGCTGCCGAAGCTGATGACGCAGAGCCAGGTGCTGCGCTCGTACCAGTGGGTGTCCAGGCTGAGGCCTCGTACCCCGTTGTCGAGCTGATGACGCAGCGACTCCGACTGGGAGACCGAACTCCAGCGGGAGTCCTCGTAGTTGGTGAAAGCGTTGTGGGTGCCCAGGAAGGTGACCTCGTCGAGCCGCCGGTCGCCCCAGCGAGCCCGGGCCTGGGCGACGGCCGCGCCGTTCGCGTCCGACGCCACCGCGGACGCGCGGGCGGGGGCGTCGGGCGGCGTCGCGCCGGCCGCGGCCGGGATTCCGGCGAGGCCCAACAGGAGGAGCAGGATCACGGCGACGGGTCCGGCCCGCCGTGCGGAAGCGGTCCGGACCGAGCGCACTCGTGACCGTGGGCCCACGCCGAGGCGGGGCTCCCGAATTGGCATGTCCATGCTCGACATCTACCCGCTCCCACGGGCGGGGCGCAAGAGTCCGTCACCGACCGGGAACCCCGCCCGGTTTGGGAGCGGGACGGCCGGAAAGACGGACAGGGCCACGGCACCGTACCGCCCCCACGACGTCACCCGGTCCGACGCGTGCTCCCGGCCCCGGGGCGCCCGCGCGGCGCCCCGGGCGCTCCCGAGGCCCTCCGTGAGGACCCGTGCCGACGGGACGGAGACGGCTGCGCACCGGACGAGAGGATCAACGATGACCACGTACGTCTACGGCATAGCCCCGGCCGGCCGGACGCTCTCAGGCGACATCGAGGGCGTGGGCGACCCGCCCAGGCCCGTGCGCGCCGTACGCAGCGGCGACCTGGTGGCCCTGTGCAGCGACGCCCCGAACGAACTGGTACCGAAACGCCGCGATCTGCTGGCGCATCTGCACGTCGTGATCGAGGCCGGCAAGGACGGCGCGGTCCTGCCCCTGCGGTTCGGAGGGATCTCCCCCGACGACGAGACCGTCGCCGCGGTCCTGGAGGAGCACCACGACCGCTACCTGGCCCGGCTGGAAGAGCTCGGCGGCAAGGACGAGTTCCACGTGACGGTGCATCACGGCGAGGACGCCGTACGGCAGGTGGTGCTGGCCGACGAACCCCACCTGACGAGCCGGCGTCCGGCCGGCCGCACGGCGGGCGTCGACGGTCACGACACGGCCACCTTCGGCGAGCTGGTCGCCCGGGCCGTGTTCGAACGGGGAAGGTCCGACGCGGCGCTCGTGGAGCGCGTGCTCGCCGCCCACGCGACGGCCGTGGTCCGCGGACCGAGGGCCGTCGGCCGACTGGCCGACCTGTCGTTCCTGGTCGAGCGAGAGCGCCGCCACGAGTTCGAGGAGGCGCTGCGCGGCCTGCACCAGGAGCACACACATCTCCGGACCCAGGCGACCGGACCCCTGCCGCCGTACAGCTTCGTCGACACGGAGTGACCGCGTGCGCCCCGCGCGAGGACGCTCCGACGGAGCGGGCGAGCCCTCGGCACGTTTCACGCGGGGCTTCGCGGCCAGACGATGAAGAGAACCGTTCGACCACCGGAGCGAAGGAGTGGGCTGACATGTCGAAGATTTCACACCTCCCCGGGCGGGCGGAGCACGAGTGGGCCTGGGAGAGGGCGGCCGCGTGCCGCGGCCTGGGCACCGAGGTGTTCTTCCACCCGGAGGGCGAGCGCGGCGAGAGCCGGGTGAACCGCGAGCGGGCCGCCAAGGCGGTGTGCGACCAATGCCCCGTGCGGGCCCAGTGCCTGCGGCACGCCGTCAGCGTGTCCGAGCCGTACGGAGTCTGGGGCGGCCGCACGGTGAGCGAGCGTCAGCCGTCCCCGGAGACCGGGGCGACCGCGGCATAACCGGGAAGGAGACGCGAGACGGAGAGAAGGGCAGTCATGTCGACCCAGAACGCACTACTCGTCCTCGCGGCGGCGGTCGCCGTCCTCGTGGCGGCCGGTTTCCTGGTCCGAGCCCTCTCGGGCACGGACAGAAGCGCGAGCCCCCTCGCACGGCGCTTCGGCGCCGAGTACGACCGCACGCTCGCCTGGCACGGCGGCGACACCGAGTCGGCGCACCGTGATCTGCGCGAGCGGCTCGACACGTACGGGTGCATCCGCGCCCTGCCACTGGAACCGGCGGTCCGCGAGCGATGCGCCGCCCAGTGGACCCTCCTCCAGGAGCGCTTCGTCGACGCGCCGCAGCAAGCCGTCGCCGAAGCCGACGAACTCCTCGCGCGGGTCGCGGCGACCGAGGGCTTCCCCGACGCGGACCACCGCGAAATGCAGCTCGCCGCCCTGTCCGTCCACCATCCGAGCCATGTCGGGGGCCTGCGCGCGCTCCGGCGTGCGAGGGACTCCTCGACGGCCTCCACCGAGGAGCTGAGGGAGGCACTGATCGAGTCGCGTGCGCTGTTCGACGCGCTGATGGAGACCGGGAGTCCGACCGGCGTCCGCGCCGTCCGACCCGGCCCGGGGCGAGGCCGTGGGCACCTGCTGGGACCGAAGGGAAGTGGAGCGTGATGGCAGGCGAGAACCGGAACGAGGAGCCGTCGGGGGAGCACGACGGAGGCGCGCGGCGGCGGCCCGCACGCCCGGGCGCGGACAGTGCCGCAGGGGACCGGAGGCCTGCCGGCGACGCGGGTGCGCCCGTGTCCGTGCCCGCTCAGCGGACCGGCCCTTCCCCGGCACCACTGTCCGAGGCGAGCCCACCCGTCCCCCCGCCGCCCGCCCGGCCGCCGGTGACGCCCCCTCAGGCGCCGCCGTCCGCCGTTCCGTCCGATGACCCCAGTGCCACGGGCCGGAGCGGTGGGAGCCGCAGCGAGGCTCCCTCCGTACCCCCCGTCGCGCCGCGCGGACGGGACACGACGGGCGGGGCGGACGACGCGCGTGACCCCGGGTACGGCCCCCTCGAAGGCGCCCTGTCCGGCGGCCGGAGCGGCGAGCCCGCCACGGACGGAGCGGGCGTCGACGGACGGCTGCTCGACGAAGCCGAGCGCGACCGTCTCGGGCAGCGCCTGCACCAGGTGCTCGCGACGTTCGTCGACGCGCCCTGCGCCTCGGTCGCCGAGGCGGACGAGGTCCTCGCCGAGGTGGAGCGGCACCTCATCGCGTCGCTGCGGGACCGCCGGACCGCTCTGCGGGCGGGATGGCGGCCGAACGGCGACCCGGACGGACAGACCCCCGACACCGAGCAGCTCCGGCTCGCCCTGCGGACCTACCGCGAGGTGACGGAGCGGCTGCTCAGAGCATGAGCCCGCACCACGGGCGGCATCGGTCGCGCCGCGCGGACTGCGGCCGCCCGTCGAGGGGCATAGTAGGGGAGTGATCACCAAAAGTGACGAGGGTGGCGACAGTGACGGCGGCCGCGGGGCGGCTGACGGCGTAGGTGGCGAGGAGGCCCAGGTCATCGTGGTCGGGGCGGGGCCGGCGGGCTCCGCCGCCGCCGCGCACCTGGCGCGGGCCGGTGTGGACGTCCTGCTCCTGGAGAAGAGCGGCTTCCCCCGGGAGAAGGTGTGCGGTGACGGGCTGACCCCGCGCGCCGTGCACCAGCTCGTGCGCCTGGGCATCGACATCGACGCGCCGGGCTGGATGAGGAACAAGGGGATGCGCTGGGTCTGCGGCGGACACCGTGCGGAGCTGGACTGGCCGCGCCTGGGCGCCTTTCCCGACTTCGGGCTCACCCGGAGCCGGCACGACTTCGACGAGCTGCTCGCCACGCACGCGACCGCGACCGGGGCGCGCCTGCGCACCCACGTCAAGGTGACGGGCCCGCTGACGGACCGGGCGGGGCAGATCATCGGCGTGACCGCCTCCCGCGGACCGGGGACGGAACCGGTGCGCTACCTGGCCCCCTTGGTGGTCGCCGCCGACGGCGCCTCGGCCCGTACGGCCCTGGGCCTCGGGCTCGAACGGGACGCGAAGCGGCCCGTCGCCGCGGCCGCCCGCCGGTACTACCGCAGCGAGGCCCGCACCCACGACCCCTACCTGGAGCTGTGGGCCGACCTGCGCTGTCCCCGCACCGGACTCGACCTGCCCGGCTACGGATGGGTGTTCCCGATGGGCGACGGCCGGGTCAACGTGGGCCTCGGCGCTCTGCCGCAGCAGCGGCGGCGCCGCCCCGTGGACCTGCGGGCGGCGCTGGAGCACTGGCTGCCGCGGCTGCCCGAGGAGTGGGACGTGCACGAGGGGAGCGCCGATTCCCCGCTGCGCAGCGCGCCCCTGCCGATGGGACTGAACCGGCGTCCGCAGTACCGCCGCGGCCTGCTCCTCGTCGGTGACAGCGCCGGCATGGTCAGCCCGTGGAGCGGCGAGGGCATCGCCCAGGCGATGGAGGCCGCCGAGGTGGCGGCGGAGATCGTCTCCCTGGCACTCGCCAGGCCCGCCGGACCGCGTCGGGAGCACGCGCTGCACCACTACCCGGCCGAGATCCAGCGCCGGTGGGCGCGCTACTACCGGCTGGGGAACCTCGCGGGCGACCTCCTCTTCTCCCGGTTCGGCTACCGTCCCCTCCTGCACCCCCGGGTGATGGCATCCCCGCACCTGCTGAGGGTCCTGGCCCGCCTGCTCACCCATGTGAGCGACGAGCCCGCGCAGGACACGATCGATGCCGTCCTCCACAGCGTCCTGCGCCTCGTTCCCGCCCCGCGCCGGTAGCGGTCGGCGCGGGGCGTAGACCGCCACCGCCCGGGGTCGCGCGGTGGCGGTCTACGCCCCCGCGACGAGCATCGCGCCCATCGCCAGCATGGTCACCGCGACCAGACCGTCCAGGACCCGCCAGGCCCGGGGGCGGGAGAGGACACCGGACAGCAGGCGGGCACCGAAGCCGAGGGCGAAGAACCAGCCCAGGCTGGCGAGGGCCGCTCCGGCGCCGAAGGCCCAGCGCAGGTCGCCCCGGTCGGAGGCGAGCGAGCCCACCAGGAGGACGGTGTCCAGGTACACGTGGGGGTTCAGCCACGTCATCGCCAGGCAGGTCAGGACCGCCCGCCGGGCCGAACCGGCGGCCGGGCCGCCGGTGGCGAGCGCGGCCGCCGGATCCGGGCGCAGCACCCTGCGGGCGGCCAGGAACCCGTAGCAGAGCAGGAACGCCCCACCCGCCAGACCGACCGCGGTCAGCAGCGCCGGCCAGGCCGTGACCACCGCGCCCACCCCGGCGACGCCGAGCGTGATCAGCAGCGCGTCCGAGACGGCACAGATGGCCACGACCGCGAGGACGGCGTGGCGACGGACGCCCTGGCGCAGGACGAAGGCGTTCTGGGCGCCGATGGCCACGATGAGGGAGAGGCCGGTACCGAATCCGGCGAGCACGGCGGCGATGGTGCTGGTCATGACGTCGACCGTACGAATCGGCGAGCGATGAGTACAGCTAAGGATTCTTACGTACCCTTAGCCGTACTTATGGATGAGCTTCCCCTGGATCAGGTCAGGACCCTGCTGGCGGTGGTCGACGAAGGCACGTTCGACGCCGCGGCCGCCGCCCTGCACGTGACCCCATCCGCCGTCAGCCAGCGCGTCAAGGCCCTGGAACAGCGCACCGGCCGGGTCCTGCTGCTGCGCACCAAGCCCGTGCGGGCCACCGAGTCCGGCGAGGTGGTGGTCAGGTTCGCCCGGCAGCTGGCCCGGTTGGAGCGGGACGCCCGCTCCGAGCTGGGCCTCGCGGCGGAGCAGGGCCCCGCCCGGGTCCCGGTGGCGGTCAACGCGGACTCGCTCGCCACCTGGTTCCTGCCCGCGCTCACGCGGGTGCCGCAGGACCCTCCGGTCTGCTTCGAGCTCCACCGGGAGGACGAGTCCCACACCACCGCCCTCTTGCGCGAGGGACAGGTGATGGCGGCCGTCACCTCCTCGCCCGACCCGGTGGCCGGATGCACCGTACGGCTCCTCGGCCTGGCCCGCTATCTGGCGGTGGCCACCCCGGAGTTCACGGCCCGGCACCTGACCGGAGCCCTGGCCCGGGACCTGGGCGAGGCGCCCACGGTGGTGTTCGACCGGCGCGACGAACTCCAGGACACCTTCGTGCGGGCGCTGACCCGCGGCCGGTCGGGGGCCGGGAGGATCCGGCACATGGTGCCGGCCTCGGACGGGTTCCGCGACGCGGTGGCCGCCGGCCTCGGCTGGGGCCTGGTGCCCGAACCGCAGGCCGCGCCACTGCTGCGGACCGGACGGCTCGTGGAGCTCGCCCCACGCCGCCCCATGGACGTCCCGCTGTACTGGCAGCAGTGGAAGCTGGACTCGCCCGCCCTGTCCGCGGTCGCCGAAGCCGTCGCGGCGGTCGCCGCCGAGGCACTGCTGCCCGGGGGCACGACCGGAAGGCGATGAGGCGAGGGCGTACCCGCGCACGTACGCGCCGGGCCACGGAGCGGCGCGACGACGAGGCCCCTCCGCAGGTGTGCCCGCGGGCCGGGTGGGGCCGCGGGCACACCAGGGCGGAGGGACTTCGGCGTCAGCGGCCGGGGGCGGCCGCGACCAGGTCACGCCCCGGGTCGGCCGAACGCCCTTCTGCCCAAGGGGACGGCGCCGCGGGATCCGGTGAGCGGCCGACGGCCGTGGAGGATCGCCCGGCGAGACCCGCCGACGGCGGCGGGAGCGGGACCGAGACGCAGCCGGACCGGCCCGACTCCAGCGCGCCGTTGAACGCGGAGACGCAGAACTCGAAGTTCCAGTTGCCCGGGAACAGGAACGCGATCTCGTGCGAGGTCGTGTCGGTGGTGGACTGGTCCGCCGTGAACGGGCCGCCCGCAGAGGCGTTGCGCACCCACACCCGGTATCCGGCCGCCTGGGCGGAGCCCTGCCAGGTGAGGCGGACGGTCGTGGCGTCGAGGGACTGGATCCGCACGTCCGTCGGCACGGGGGGCACGCCCGCGCCGACCGTCACGGACCTGGCCACGGTGGGCATCCCGCCGCCCGCCCGGTTCCAGGTCGCCACCGCCACGAGATAGTGGTGGCCCGGTACGAGGCCGTCGATCTGCGCGGACGTGCCCTTGACCGCCGTGCTGTCGATGTAGGAACCCGGCACGTCCTTGTCCCAGGTGATGATCTCGTACCGGTCGATGCTGTCCGTGTGCGCGCCGGTCGGCGCGTCCCAGTAGACGTCGAGGCCGGTGGAGGACGGACGGGTGGAGACGTTCGTGGGCGGGGCGGCGGTCTCCGGGTGCGCGGTCGCGGAGACCGTCCCGGACCACACGGACACGCCGTCGCTGCCGTTGTCGGTGTTGACCTGGTACTCCCAGGTCCAGCCGTCCTCCGTCCAGGTCGTGTCGTAGCGGTTGGTCGACACGTGGGTCTGGTTCCAGTTCGCCGCGCCCGCGAGGCGGTAGCGGACGGTGTACCCGCGCGCGCCGAAGACCGGTGCCCAGGTGACCTTCACGCCGCTCGGGACCGGCTCGGCCACGAGGCTGTTCACGGGGAAGATCGGCCGCCGGGGGATCGTGGTGGGGATGCCGGGCACGAACTGGCCGATGCCGTACGCGTCGTGGAGCGTGCGCTCGAAGGCGGACGCGATCTGGAACTCTCCCAGGGCGTTGGGATGCAGGTCGTCGTAGCCGGCGGGGCAGGTGTTCGTGTCGCAGCCGTACGCCGCCTCCCAGTCGACGAGCTTCACCGGGGAGGCGGGGGTGCTCCAGGACGGGATCGCGTCCTTGAGCATCGTGTTGTACTGCCTGGTCTTGACGATCAGGTCCTGACGGCCGTCGATGAGCGGCCGCATGGGAACGTTCGCCACGGCGAAACGGACGTCCCCCTTGGCGGCGCGGGCCCGGTCGACGAGGGTCTTCATGCTGTCCAAGGTGCCCGTCGCGTCACTGACCAGCCAGCCCATGTCGTTGAACCCGATGCCGAACAGCACCAGGTCGGGCTTGTACTGGGCCACCATCGGCCCGATCAGGTCCTTGTCCTGGGCGGCCTGCCGCCCCCACACGGCGAAGTGATCGCTGTCGAAACCCGCCCGCACGCCCTGCGCGTACGCCCCGGTCACGGGCGGATCCGCGACCGAGGGGTTCTCCAGCACCTCCCCCTGGAGACGGGGCGGCGCGGGGGGCCCGGTCGGGGCCGCCTGCTGCTTGGTGCCCTGGTAGGGGCCGACGAAGTCGACGTCGACGTGCTGGTCGCGGAACCACTCCCACAGCCGGTACCGCCACGTCCAGTCACCCTCCATGCCCTGGGTCATGGAATCGCCCACCACCATCACCCGCAGGGGGGCGCCCGTGCTGCCGATACCCCGCTCCAGCGCTCGCAGCGATGCCAGCAGCTTCGGCGCCAGGCCCGCCATCGCGCCGGCCATGTAGGTGGTGACCGTACCGAAGTACTTGACCTTCGTCCCGAAGTTGCGCAGGGCCTGCTGCACCTGGGCGATGGCCGTGGCACCGCGCTCCGAGGTCCACGCCAGCAACGCCCCTTGGAAGGCACCCTTCACGGCCGGCCAGAACGACGCTGCCAGCGCCCCCGCCCAGACGTCCGCGTCGCCGAGCGACCGGTCGTCGAAGTGGGCGTTGAGCAACTCGCCGACGAGCGTGCCCAGTCCCTCGGAGACGGCGCCGCACACCGGAGCGGCGGCGGGCGCGCCGACGTTGAAGGCGGCCATGCACCCGGCCCAGACCAGGCCGGTGACCGCCCACGCGACGCCGCTGGCGATGAACTTCTGCATCGGGGTCGCACCGAAGCCGACGACGTCCGTCGCGGCGACGATCACGAGGCTGTCCTCCACGGCGTGCACCGTGCCCTCGAAGTCGCCGCTCCCCTCCTGCGGCGGATAGATCCCGACACTGTGCTCCCGGGCCCACTTGGTGAACGAGGCACCCAGCGTCATGCCCGCGGCCTGATCGGCACGGGTCCGGTCGACCAGCGCCGCCATGAACTCGCGCACGTGCGGGCGACTCTCGGCGGTGGGCAGGAAGTCGACGGCCATGACCAGGTCGTCGTCGTGCACCGCGAGCGAGCGCAGACCCCCCGCGTCCTTGGCACAGCCCAGCCGCACCGACACCGGCGCGCCCTGCTCGCTCTCGGTGGCGAAGGACGTGGCGTGGGTGCCGCACAGAGGGGCGGCCCCGGCCTCCGAGCCCCGCGCCGCGGCGGGCTCGGCGAGGACGCCGAGCAGCAGCGCCCAGCAGACCAGCAGGGTCAGTGCGGACCAGCGCGGCGAGCCTCTTCCCGGGCCGCGCCGCCCGAGGACGGGCCGTAACCCACGCCCCCGTATACCCATGTCCGTAGCCATGCCGATGTGCGCTCCTTCCGGTCCGGGACGTCCGAACCAGCAGTCGATCATGTCGTACGGTCGGGACACCGACAACGCGTGGATCCTTGGGATGCTGGGCGGATGCGCATCCGAATCGACGCCGTGGAGCTGCCCGGCCTCACCTGCCCGCCAGGGGACCCCTCCGACGCCGCCCACCGGAACGTCCATGTGGCGGTCCAGCGCCGGGACCGTCCGGCCGAACTCCTCGACCCGCAGCCCGGCGACGCGGCGCGGGTCACCTGGACACTGGAGTGCACCGCCGTCGCGTCGTCCGACGGCGGTACGGACGTGAAGGGCCCCTACATCCAGGGACGCCCGGGCAACCGCTTCGTCTATCTGTCCTGGGGCGCCGTCGACGACGAGGGCTCGTTCACCATGTTCCGACGGGCGAAGCTGATGCTCGACGCCGTCCCCGCCCACGCACTGGAGTCCGCCGTCAGCGGCGGACTGCTCGTCGCACGGCTGGGCCTGACCGACGCCTGCGGCGAACCCGTGTGCGCGCGGGTGGTGCCGCCGCGCGTCACCTGGACGGCCGAACCCCACGACTGAGACGGCCGGCACACCGCGCGGCCCGGCACCCGGGGGGGGGAGAGACCTGCTGGCCCTGGGCCACCCTTCGGTGGCACGATCCGGGGGATGCTCCCCTCCCTCCAGGTCGGCCCCTTCACCGTCACGGCGCTCACCGACGCCGCGGGCCCCTTCTTCTCCTCCAGGTCGGAGGCGTTCCCCGACGCCACCACCGAGCAGTGGGCGGCGGCCGACCGCCTCGATCCCGGGGCCCTCGCCCCCGACGGGCGCTGGTGGCTCCAGTTCCGCGCGTTCGCGATCCGCAGCGACCGCGGCGTCACGCTGGTCGACGCGGGCATCGGACCGGCCGACGGCCCGGCGGCCTCCTGGGCGCCCGTCCCCGGGGAACTGCCGGCCTCGCTGGCCGCCGCGGGCATCGAACCGTCCGCGGTGGATACCGTGGTGCTCACCCACCTCCACACCGACCACGTGGGCTGGGCCGTCGTCGGCGGCGCGCGGGCGCGGCCCTTCTTCCCGAACGCCGAGTACCTCCTGCAGCGGGCCGAACTCGACGCGATCGAGGACATCAACCCGCACCTGCGGTCCGGCGTGATCGACCCCCTCCGCGAGACCGGTCGGCTCCGGCTCCTCGACGGCGAGACCCCACTGCGCGGCGGCGAGCGCGTCCTCGCCACGCCCGGTCACACACCCGGCCACCAGAGCGTGCTCGTCTCCTCCCGGCGCGAGCACGTCGCCGTCACCGGTGACCTGCTCGTCCACGCGGTCCAGCTGCTCCACCCGGAACTGGCCTACGCCCACGAGCAGGACCCCGCGCTGGCCAGGGCCTCACGGGAGCGCGTGCTGCGCCTCCGGAACGCCGAGGCGCTCCACCTCGCGACACCGCACCTGACCGAGCCGTTCATCGCCCTCTGACCCGTCCCCCTCCCACCCGGTCCCATGACCGACCTCCATGCCCGGCCCCATGTCCGCCCCCCCACCCGGCCCCATGATCGACCCCACACCCGGCCCCATGACCGACCCCGGCACCCGGTCCTATGACCGCCCCCCACACCCGGTCCCCTCACCGACCCTCACCCTGACCTTCACCTTTACGGTGTGACCGGCCGGAACACCACGCGGACCGTCAGGCCGCCCTCCTCCGGGTTGGCCGACGCCGACGCCTCGGCCCCGTGCGCCCGGGCGACGGCGTCGACGATCGACAGGCCGAGCCCCGCCCCCTCCCCGGGAGCGTGGGTGCGTTCGCCGAGCCGGCGGAAGGGCTCGAAGAGCAGGGGGACCGTGGCGGACGGCACGACCGGACCGGTGTTGGACACCTCGATGCCGACGTCCGCGCCGGTGCGCACGTGTACCCGGCCCCCGGGGACGTTGTGCCGCACCGCGTTCGCGACCAGATTGTGCAGCAGGCGCTCCAGGAGTACGGGATCCCCGTCGATGGTCAGCGGCAGGGCCCGGACCGTGACGCGGACCGCCCGCTCCGTCGCCTCGTCGGCGAACGCCGCCCCCACCTGCCGGGCCAGCTCGTCCACGGCGACCCGGCGGCGTTCCTTGAGACCCTGCTCGGAGGCCGCGAGGAGCAGCAGCCCCTCGATGATCTGCTCGCTGGTGTCCGCGACCTCGATCAGCTTCGACCGCATGCGCGCCACCCGCTCGGGGGAGGGATCTCCGCCGAGCCCGATCTCGGCGGCCGCCCGCTGCACGGCCAGGGGCGTGCGCAGCTCGTGCGCGGCGTTCGCGGCGAACCGCTGCTGGGCGGAGACGAGCCGCTCCATGCGGCCGAGCATGCCGTCGAAGGTGTCGGCGAGCCGCTTGAGTTCACCGGGTGGCGCGTCGAGGGCGATCCTCTCGTGCAGGTTCTCACCGGAGAGGCGGCGGGCGGTCTCGGTGATGACGGCGATCGGCCGGAGCACCCGGCCCGCCGTCCACCACGCCAGCGCGAGGGACAGCAGCGCGTAACAGACGAAGACGGTCACCGACACGGTCAGGAGGCGGTCGAGGGCCGCGGACTCGGCCGCGTCGCTCAGCGTCCGCGTGATCGCGACGGCCTCGCCCGGGAGGGCGGTGCCCGAGCTGGGCGCGGGACTCGCGAGAGCGGGACTCGGCAGCGCGGTGGCGAGGTCGGTCGGCGAGGCGGACGGCAGCTCTTCCAGTCGTCGCGCGGGCACCGCCATGGTGACGGCCAGGCGGATCGACGAGTACATGCCCTCCTCCACGAGCACGTACACGACTCCGGTGAGAAGCGCGCCGGCGAGCACGAGCAGTCCGGTGTAGAGGGCCGTCAGCCGGGCCCGTTCGCTGCGGAACGGCAACAGGCGGCCGGAGCGTCCGCCGAGATCCGGCGCCCGCGATCCGCGCGGGCGCAGCCGGGTGCGGAGCCTTCGTACGCCGTTCACGACGCGATCCGGTAGCCCGCGCCCGGCACCGTCTCCACCACCGGCGGCTCGCCGAGCTTGGCCCGCAGCTTGCTGAGCGTCACCCGGACCGCGTTCGTGCGGTAGCTGGTGTGCTCCTCCCAGACCTGCTCGATCAGGTCCTCACCGCTGACCACGGCTCCCTCGGCGCGCAGCAGCGCCTCGAGGACGCCGAACTCCTTGGGCGACAGGTGCAGGTGCCGGCCGTCCCGGCTGGCCTGGCGGCGTGCCGTGTCCAGCACGATCCCGCGCTGTTCGAGGACGGGCGGCAGCGCGGGCCTGGCACGCCGGCCGAGCGCCAGCACCCGGGCGAGAAGTTCGTCGTACGCGAAGGGCTTGGTCAGGTAGTCGTCGGCGCCCAGACCGAGGCCCTCGACCCGGTCGCGTACGGTCCCGGCCGCCGTCAGCATCAGGACCCGGGTCATCAGCCGCTGCTCGACCACCCGACGGCACACGTCGTCGCCGTGCATTCCTGGCAGATCGCGGTCCAGGACGAGGACGTCGTACTCCCCGAGCTGCAGTTTCCGCAGCGCCTCCAGGCCGTCGGCCGCGACGTCCACGGCGAGCGCCGCGCGGCGCAGCCCCTCGGCGATCATCTCCGCGAGGAACGCCTCGTCCTCCACCACCAGTACGCGCATGGCCCCTGTCTATCCGAAAGGGACCTTTCGCCGATGTAAACGGAACCGTTGAGAGAAGCGAAACCTCCCCGAGGGGCAGCCTCGGCGGCATGACGATTCGACGGATCATCCGGACCGCCGCGGCGCCCTCGCTGGCCGCCGCCCTCGCCCTGTTCGCCACCGCCTGCTCGGGCACCGACCCGGGCGCGAAGGACGACGGGAGCGTGAACGAGGAGGGCAAGAAGGCCGACCAGGCCTTCGAGCACCGCAAGTGCCTGCGCGAGCAGGGGCTCGACGTGCCCGAGCCCAAGCCGGGCGAGAGCGGAGTCGGCCTCACCATCGGCGGCGACGGCATGTCCAAGGAGAAGATGGAGAAGGCCTTCAAGGCGTGCGCCGACAAGGCCGGCGGTGCCGGATTCGGCAAGGAGCCGACACAGGCCGACAAGGACAAGGCACTCGCCTACGCGAGGTGCATGCGCGAGAACGGCTTCAACATGCCCGACCCGAAGTTCGACGGCGGAGCACAGCAGGCCCTGCCGATACCGCAGGGCGCGCAGAAGGAGAAGTTCGACAAGGCCGCCAAGGCCTGCGAAGGCGCGGCCCGATGAGCGGCGGCGCGACCGACGCCCACGCGGGCGACCGGCGGCCGCTGGGGAGGCGCCGGCTCGGGCTCGCCCTCCTCACGGTCGTCGCCCTCGCGGGAGGCGGCGTCGCCGTCACCGCACTGGCCGCCCCGGAGGAACCCTCGCCCGACCGCACCGACGCCAAGGGACTCCCGCCCGCCACGGCCCCCGTCGCCCGGGGCGACCTCGCCGACAGCTCCCAGCAGGACGGCACGCTCGGCCACCTCGGCGAACGGAAGATCAACGCGGGCGGCCCGGGCGGCACCCTCACCTGGCTCGCCCCGCCCGGCTCCGTCGTCGAGCGGGACGAGCGGCTGTACGAGGTCGACGGCGAGGCCGTCCGGCTGATGTACGGGGACGAGCCCATGTACCGGACCCTGAAGACGGGGGACGAGGGCAGGGACGTGCGGCAGCTGGAGGAGAACCTCGCGGCCCTCGGGTACACCGGCTTCGACGTCGACGAGGAGTACACGGCGAAGACCGCCGCCGCGGTCACACGCTGGCAGAAGTCCCACGACCTGAAGCAGACCGGCACCGTCGGCCCCGACCGGATCGCCTTCGCGGGCAGCGCGGTACGGGTCAAGGACGCCGGCTCCGACTCCGGTACGGGCGCGGGCGGCGGCGAGCGGATCGCCCCCGGCGACCGCGTCACCCCCGGCGCCCCGGTGCTCACGGTCACCGGCTCCGAGCGGGTCGTCAGCTTCAAGGTGCCGGCGTCGGAGGCCGGTTCGGCGAAGACCGGGACACGGGTCCGGATCACGCTGCCGGACGGAACCCGCCTGCCGGGCAGGGTGTCCTCCGTCGGCAGGACCGCCACGGCGGGCGACGACCCGCAGGACAAGACCCCGAAGATCGACATCACGGTCTCCTTCGACGACCCGGCCAAGGCCAAGGGCGTCGACCAGTCCCCGGTCACCGTGGACCTCACCGGCGAGACCCGCCGGGACGTCCTCTCCGTACCCGTCAACGCCCTGCTCGCCCTCCCCGACGGCGGGTTCGGCGTCCAGGTCGTCGAGGACGGCGCGACGAGGGACGTCAAGGTCGAGCTCGGCATGTTCGCCCAGGGCAGGGTCGAGATCAGCGGCGACGGACTGCGCGAGGGAACGAAGGTCGGGGTGCCGTCCTGATGACCGACACCACGCGACCGGCCGTCGTGGTCCCCGCCACCACCCGGGTCCCCGTCGTCGAACTCGAAGGCGTCGTCAAGGAGTACGCCGGGGGAGTCCGCGCGCTCGACGGCGTCGACCTGACGATCGGCGAGGGCGAACTCGTCGGCATCGTCGGCCCCTCGGGCTCGGGCAAGTCGACCCTGCTCCACATCGTCGGCACACTGGACCGGCCGACCGCGGGAACGGTGGCGATCGCGGGTCACCGCGTCGCCTCCCTCACCGACCGCCGGCTCTCCGCGCTCCGCGCCCGCCACATCGGCTTCGTCTTCCAGGCCTTCCACCTGGCCCCGGGCGTCACCGCCGTGGACAACGTCGCCGAGGGACTGCTCTACTCCGGCCTGCCACGGGCCCGACGCCGCGCACTGGCCGCCGAGGCGCTGGCCCGCGTCGGCCTGGCCGACCGCGCACGGCACCGGCCGCACGAGCTGTCCGGCGGCCAGAAACAGCGCGTCGCCATCGCCCGCGCCGTCGTCGGACAGCCCGATCTGCTGCTCGCGGACGAGCCGACGGGCGCCCTGGACACCGCCTCGGGCGAGGCGGTCATGGAACTGCTGCACGCCCTGAACCAGGAGGGCGCCACGATCGCGGTCATCACCCACGACACCGAGATCGCGCAGCGCCTGCCGAGAACGGTCCGGATCCGCGACGGCAAGGTCGTCGCGGACTCGGCCCGGGGAAAGGTCGTGGTCTGATGCCCGGCAGGCGCAAGCGGACGACACCGCGGGCGACCGAACAGCGGACCGTCGCGCTCACCGCCCGCCGGCTGGGCCCGCGCGACGTCCTGCACGTCGGCTCGGCCGGGCTCCGCAGCCGGCCCGTGCGGGTCGTGCTGTCGGCGCTCGGGATCGCCATCGGCATCGCGACGATGATCGCGGTGGTGGGCATCTCGGCCTCCAGCCAGGCGCAGTTGCTCCAACGCCTCGACGCCCTCGGCACGAACATGCTGGTCGCCAAACCCGGGGAGGGCATGTTCAGCGGACAGGAGGTGAAGCTGCCCAAGGACGCCGTCGGCATGGTCGGACGCATCGAGGGCGTGCAGGAGGCCGGAGCGAGCGGGGACCTCCCGCACACGGTGCGCCGCTCACAGATGATCCCGGAGGAGGAGACCGGCGGCATCGCCGTGAAGGCGGCGACCCCGGGACTGCTCGACGTGCTGCGCGGGACGACGGCGTCGGGCACGTGGCTGAACGCGGCCAACGGCCGCTACCCCTCCGTGGTGCTCGGGCACGTCGCCGCGGAACGGCTGGGCATCGACCGGCCCGGCCGGCAGGTCTGGATCGACGACCGGTACTTCACCGTCGTCGGCATCCTCGACCCCCTGCCGCTCGCCCCCGAGATCGAGCGCTCGGCGCTGGTCGGCTGGGAGGGCGCACAGCGGTTCCTCGGCTTCGACGGACATCCCACCGCGGTGTACGAGCGGTCCACCGACGCCTCGGTCCGCCAGGTCCAGCGGCTCCTGGCCCCGACGATCGACCCGCAGAACCCGCAGAACGTCTCGGTGAGCGATCCCTCCGAGGTGCTGAAGGCGAAGGCGGCGACCGAGGGCGCCTTCTCCACGCTGCTCCTCGGGCTGGGCGGGATCGCGCTGCTGGTGGGTGGGGTCGGCGTCGCGAACACCATGATCATCTCGGTCCTCGAGAGGCGCCACGAGATCGGCCTTCGCCGCTCGCTCGGCGCGACGCGGGGCCAGATCCGGATCCAGTTCGTGACGGAGTCCCTGATGCTGTCGGGCCTCGGCGGCCTCGCGGGCGTGGCCCTGGGCGCCGCCGCGACGGCCGTGTACGCGTCCACCGGCGGACTGCCCTGGGTGGTCCCGCCCTGGGCAGCCGGGGCGGGCTTCGTCGCGACCCTCGCGATCGGCTCGGTGGCCGGCCTGTACCCGGCGGTCCGCGCCGCCCGCCAGTCCCCGACCCTGGCACTGGCCGCAGCGTGACGCCCCGGCCTCGCGGCCGCACCTCGAAGCGGAGGCGCCACCGCGAGGCCGCCGGGCGTGGCGGTGGTGAGACCGTCAGAAAGCGGTGTGGTGAAGCACCCGGAACCGTCCCAGGCGGGCCCGCGGGAACGGTCGGGCGAGCGGAAGGACGCCCCGCGCGTCGCTCTCGGCGATGCCCTCGTCGAGCATCCGCCCGTAGGCTTCGAGGGCCGCACGATACGCCCCCACGAACTCCGATTGAACGGCTCTGTCCACTCCGGGCAGCAGGTAACAGCGATCCGCGCTGAACTCGACGAAGGAGAGCCCCTCTCGGGACACGTACTCGTCACGCATCAGCGCTGTGAACTGCAGCTCGAATCCTGACCGCGGGCCGGGGGTCGTCCAGGAGGCGCGGATCGACTGGATCTGATTGTCGTCGATCATGATGCCGTCGGCTCCGGTGACCGCGTCGAGAAGGGGCTTCATGACGTTGTCGAGATCGGCCACGAGATGGGTCCGGTAGCGGCGGGACTCCTCGACGAACCAGACCAGGGACACCTCGACGTCGTGGGTGAAGACACCGACGGTGGCCCTCTGGACGGCCGAGGCGAGCGCCTGCTTGAAACCGGCCTTCCGGAGCGGATCGGCTTGGAGTGAGACGGGGTCCATCGCGCTGCGGATGTCGACACGACCGTGATCGCGAAACTCCTGCACCTCGAAAACGCCCGTGGCGGCTGAACTGGACATGTGCCGAATCCTCCCGACGCCGAGCGGCCACCGCAAGCGGCGCGGTCCCTGGAGGCGGGCCCGGGACATTGGAGTGGTGCGGGAGCCGGCGGGCGGCGTGGTTGCCGTGGTGGGCGGCGCGCCTTCCTAGGGTCGGTCCAGGTGCGGCGTCGACTGGCCGCTCGGACCCGATGGGGAGTCATGGAACGTACGACGGCCAGGTCCGCGACGGTGACGTCCGCGTCCTCGAACGGGGGAGTCACGCGCCGGTGGGCCCTTCGGCTCGCCGGTGCGGCGGGTCTGGGGGCGCTGTGCCCGCTGCCCACGGCATCCGCCGGCGCCACCGGGCCCGAGGACGGCCGGCCCTCCGGGCGCGGGGTCCTGTACGTGTCCGACTACGGCGACAACCGGGTCGTCGCGCTGCCCACGGAGGGCGGCGACCAGACGACCGTGCCCTTCGAGGGTCTCGTACGGCCGACGGGCATCGTGTGGGACACGGCGGGCCGCCTGTACGTGGCGGACACCGGCAACAACCGCGTGGTCGTGAGGGCGGCGGACGGGAGCGGCCAGTCGACCGTGCCCACCGACGGTCTGTCACGTCCGCTGGGGCTGGCCGTCGATCGCACCGGCCATCTCTACGTGGCCGACAGCTTCAACGACCGGGTCGTCAAGGTGTCCCTGGCGGACGGCACCCAGACGCTCGTACCGACCACGGGGCTGCTGCACCCCTGGGGGCTGGCGCTGGACGCCGCAGGGGACCTGTACGTCTCCGACTTCGTGAACGACCGGGTCGTCAGGGTGGCGGGGGACGGCAGCGGCCAGTCCACGGTTCCCACCACCGGCCTCTCCCAGCCGACCGGCCTGGCACTCGGGGCCTCGGGGGATCTCTACGTCGCCGACAGCGGCAACAACCGTGTGGTGAGGATCGGCGCGGGCGGAGGCCAGACCACCGTCCCCGTCACCGGCCTCAGCGACCCGCTCGGTCTCGCGCTCGACGGCTGCGGCGGCCTGTACGTCGCGGACGGCTTCGACAACCGTGTGGTCCGCGTCCAGGAGACGGGCGGCGGCCAGACCACCCTTCCCTTCACCGGCCTGAACACGCCGACAGGCCTCGCCTTCCGGCCGATCGGCCCCCGCCCCTGAGGCACCACGACCCCCGCACCCGGTCCGCCCCGCGCGCGTCGTTGATCACGATGCGCGTAGGGTGCCCGAGGAGATCATGAACATGATCCTTTCAGGGGGGCGACGTGATGGAGCGGTTCGAGCAGGCGGCGGCGCGAGACGGCCTGGTGCTGGACGACGGACAGCGGGCGGTCGCCGCGCGCCTGGTCCTGCTCGGCGAGGCGCTGGAGCGTGGCGGACGGCGGCGCTGGTTCGGCCGGGCCGTGTCCGAGCCGGTGCGCGGCGTGTACCTGTGGGGGTCGGTCGGCCGCGGGAAGAGCTGGCTGTCCGACACCCTCTTCGAGACCGTCCGCGTCGAGGAGAAGCGGCGACTCCACTTCCACGAGTTCTTCCGTCAGTTCCACGCCGCCTACGCCCGGCACCGCGACGAGCCCCGGGCGGGCGAGCTCGCGGTGGCCGAACTGCTCGGGGACTGCCGGTTCCTGTACTTCGACGAGTTCCACGTGCACGACGCGGGCGACGCGATGCTGATGGGCCGGGTCGTCAGCGCGCTCATGGCGCGCGGCACGACGCTCCTGGCCACGTCCAACTACCCGCCGTCCGGTCTGCTGCCCAACCCGGTGTTCCACCCGCTGTTCGAGCCGACCATCGCCCTCCTCGAACGCTCCCTGGACGTCGTCGGTCTGACCGGAGGCCCCGACTACCGCTCCGCCCGGGGTGCCTCCCGCGAACTCACCGGTTTCGCCGGGGGCCGCTACCTCCGGCACGCGGGTGACCTGGACTCGCTCGGGGCGGGCACGGTGCCGCCGCGGCCCGAGGAGCGGCGAACGGTGCCGGTCGGCCACGGCACCGTCGAGGCCCTCGCCGTACGCGACGACCTGGTCTGGTTCGACTTCGACGACCTCTGCGACCGCCCCCACTCCACGATGGACTACCTCGCGCTCGCCGACGCCCATCCACGATGGGTGCTCTCCGGGCTGCCCCGTCTCGCCGAGGCCGGCAGTGACGCCGCCCAGCGCTTCGCCAACCTCGTCGACGTGCTGTGCGACCGCGACGTCCACCTCACGCTGATCGGCCGCACGTCGTTGGCCGAGGCCCTCGGCGGTGACGGCCTTCCCACCGACATCGACCGTACGGCGAGCCGGCTCTCCCTGCTGACCGAGGAGTCCGTACCGGCGGCTCCCTGAGGGCCCGGGGCGCACGGCACCGGACCCCCCGCTTCATCTGTTCGGGCGCCGGAACGCGCTGAAGGTCTTCGTGAGGCTCTTCAAGGGGGAGGCGTCCTGCTTGGCGGCCGTCGGAGCGGGTGTCCGGAGCTGATGCTCGCCGCCGGTCGCCTCGGCCAGTGCGGCGAGCGCCGATTCCGCCGCCTCCTGATAGAGGTTGCAGGACTCCGTCATCGCGTGGAGTGCCGTGGCGTACGTCGTGACCATGGCCCGCGCGTGGACGAGTTCCTCCTCCTGGGTGAGTAGGTGCCAGCCCTGCCGCAGCCGTGTCAGTGCCCGCTCGGCGTCGGCCGGAAGCGGGCGCGGCAGCGCGGCGAACTCCAGGATCTTCGAGCGGAGTTCGGTCGGCTCCGTACCGTCCAGGAAGACGTCGCGCACCGTGAAGCGCTCCGCGTCGTGGTCAGGCGCCCGCGGCGCCGGGGGCAGGATGACGGCGCCGCCGCGCGGCAGTCCCACGCCCAGCTCGCGCTTCATCGCGAAGTCGGCGATCAGTGCCTGGTCCGGCGTGGCCCGGTGCTCGACGACCCGGTGCCTGAGGCTCGGCGGCAGGAACACCGTGACCGGTCGCCGGCCCGGGGCGTCCGGCGTCATCGCCTCGTGCACCACGATGTGGATGGCCCAGCTCTTCTGGGTGCAGTCCCTAAGCAGGCGCCGCAGCTCGCCGTCGTCCTTCGGCAGATGGTTCGCCGTCCGCAGACGCACGCCCGGTGCCTCTTCGTGGTCCCAGGCGACCTGGTCGCTGTCGGGCCAGAACATGGTGGCGGGGGAGGCCCAGTCCTCTTCCCACGCCCGCTCCGCCTCGGCGGCGAGCACCCAGGACGTGCCGTCCCGCCCGGCGCGGCGGGACTCGGGGTCGTAGGTGGTCAGTTGCGCGCGTACGGTGACGTCGTCGGCCACGCGCCAGCGCGCCTCGAAGACACGACGGGCCGACGGACCGGGGTCGGCGGACCCGTCCCGGGGGAACAGGTCCGTGGACCGCGCCGCCTCGACGGGGTCGAGGTCCAGGAAGTCGTCGATCACCCGGGCCGACTTGAGCGCGATCAGGTTGCGCCGGACGTCCTGCTCCGCATCGGGCCCGAGATGACGCCCCCGCAGGAGCCACGCGGTGCCGGGGGCGATGGTCGATGAAGTGCTGTTGGTGGCCATGGAACCATTCAGTGGGTGATCGGGGCCCGACCAGTATGGTCTGCGCACGCCGCGTCCACCAGGTCGTATCGGCGCCGGCGGACGTCGGCCGGCTCCGCGAGGGGTCGGGTACCTCGGCGGCGTGTCCGTCGCCTTCCCCTGCTCCGCCCGCAGACGGGCCGCCGGTGTCAGGCGGACGGCCCGAGGAGTTCGCCGAGGTTGTCCAGGACGTGGGGCCAGCCCCTGCCCATGCCTTCGTACGCCTGACGGCCCATGGGGGAGTCGAGGTCGAAGCCCGCGTGGACGAGGGTCAGGAGGGTGCCCTCGTTCTCCGGCCGAAGCGTCCAGGTGAGGGTCGTGTCCAGGGAGCCCTCGGCGAAGCGGTAGGCGAGCAGTCGCTCCTCGTCCACCTCGGTCACCTCGCAGGGCTGCCGGCCGAAGCCCCCCATGTCCAGGGTGAAGCGGTGCCCGACGACGGGCTTGATGTCGCCCGCGGCCCACCAGCGCGCGTGCAGCGCGGGATCGGTCAGGGCCCTCCAGACCGCCGCCGGCGGGTGGGGCAGGAACCTCTCACAGGTGATCGAGTCGGCGTCGCTCACGACTTCTCCTCCTTCTCTTCCTCGTCCAGGAGATCGGACAGCGCGTCCAGGCGCCGGTTCCAGTGGTGCTCGAACGGATGCAGCCACTCGCCCACCTCGGCCAGCCGGGCCGCTTCGAGGTGGTAGAAGCGGTGCCGGCCGCGGGGCTCCTCGCGCACGAGCCCGGCGGTACGGAGCACCGCCAGGTGTTCGGAGACCGCGGGCCTGCCCAGCTCGAACAGCCCGGCCAGCTCGCCCGTCGATCGGGGGCCGTCACGCAGCGTTTCGAGCAGTCTGCGGCGTACCGGGTTGGCCAGAACGCTGAACACGTCGGTCGGCATGCCGCAACGATACGTCGGAATTCTCCGACGCGTCAAGGTTTTCCGACGCGATCGAAGACGCGGCAGGTGACTGTTCATCAGACCGTCCGACCGGTCGGCGAGAAGACGGCCGAGTACCCGCAAGGAACACCCGCGTGGGCGACTGCGGAGCGCCTGCCGGCCGGGCCATGATCATCGGCATGAGTGCCTCCCTGATCCGCCGCGCCTGCGCCGCGGCCCTGATGCTCACGTCCACGCTGGCTCCCGCCGTCGCGGCCGCACCGCAACCCGCCTCCCCGGGGCCGGACGCCACGCGCGCGGTGCAGGCCCGACTGCTCGGCGAGAAGATCCTTCCGCACAAGCTCGACTTCCGGGGAACCACGGTCGGCGGCCTCTCCGGCATCGACCGCGATCGCTGCACCGGCGAGTACGTCCTCATCAGCGACGACCGGTCCTTCCTCCAGCCCGCGCGCTTCTACACCGCGAAGCTGGATGTCGACGCGGGCGGCGTGCACGCCGTCGACCTCACCGGCACCCACCCCCTCCTTCAGCCGGACGGATCGGTCTACCCCTCGCCCGCGCTCGGCGACGGCAAGGCGATCGACCCCGAGGAGATCCGCGTCGACCCGCTCGACTGCGCCTACTGGTGGGGTCAGGAGGGAGACCGGCCCGCCGTCGTCGGCCCTCCCGTGATCCAGCCGTCCATCGAGATCTCCGAGCCGGACGGCACCCACCGCGGGAGGCTGCGGCTGCCCGAGAACTACCTGATCACGCCGGAGCGCGGCCCCCGCCGGAACCAGGCGGTCGAAGCGCTCACCTTCGGCGCCCGGGGCCGGATCGTGACCAGCGCGATCGAGGGCCCGCTGCTCCAGGACGGCCCGGTGCCGGACCTGACGCACGGCGCGCTGGTGCGCGTCACGCAGCAGAGCCGCGGCGGGCGGGTGCTGGGACAGTTCGCCTACCCCATCGAGAAGATCTT
Source organism: Streptomyces sp. NPDC096079 (assembly GCF_040303145.1). Lineage (NCBI taxonomy): Bacteria > Bacillati > Actinomycetota > Actinomycetes > Kitasatosporales > Streptomycetaceae > Streptomyces > Streptomyces sp. NPDC096079. Next base: position 176,758 of record NZ_JBEOST010000012.1, on the reverse strand, counting down.
CGCCGAGTCCGACCCGAACAGCCCCTGGGGCCCCGACACGGGCGTCCCCTCCCTCCTCGCCTTCCCCGACGACCCCGACCGCTACCTGGTGCTCGAACGGACGTGGGTCGCCGGCTCCGGGTACAAGATCCGTCTGTACGACGCCACCACGCGCGGCGCCACCGACGTGCGCGCGACGGACTCCCTGGCCGGGCAGCGGGTCGTGCCCATGCGCAAGAGGCTCGTCGCCGACTTCCACACCCTCGGCCTGTCGACGGTCGACAACACCGAAGGCATGACCTGGGGACCGGTCCTCCCGACCGGCGAGCGGACGCTGGTCCTCGTCAGCGACGACAACTTCGACAAGGACGCGGTCACCCAGATCGTCGCCCTCGCCCTGCGCTGACCCGAGGGCCCGGTGCCGGAGGTTCCGGATCCCGGCCGGGGGTGGCTCGTGCCCCCGGCCGGCGAGGAGCCTCCGGCTCGGGGCGCTACGTGGCGGCGGGGAAGGACTTCAGCCAGGTCCCGTCGGTCTGCCGGAGGGCGTCGGTGTAGCCGCGGCCGTCGACCATCGGTCCGGTGCCCGGAAAGGCCACCTCGACGGACACCTTGGGGAAGTCCCGTTGGAACGCCGCGACCGACTTCCGCCCCTGCTGGACGATCCCGCGGTCGCAGTCGAGCCGGACGGTGCCCGAGGCGCCCTGGACCGCACGCCGGAAGACGGGCGGGTCCAACGGCGTCCGGGGTGACAGCTGGGTGCCGAGCCCCCGGGCGATGAGGTCCAGGACGGCGGTCACCGCGTCGCGTTCCGCGCTGTTCTCACCCGGTACCGGGTACAGGTACGAGGAGTACGGCCGTTCGTCGGCGGTGGTCACGGAGCCGGTGTACCTGCCCTTGGCGTGCTGGACGGCGAAGGTTCCGGTGACCCCGAACACCGGGACGCCCGGGTAGGTCTTGCTCCACAGTTCGTCGCGGCCCTGGGTGGCGTCGCCGATGCCGTAGGCCCCGTACAGGCCGCCGCCCGCCTCCATCAGGGCCGCGGATCGTCCACCCCTCACGGCGTTGCGGTAGCGGACCGTGACGGTCAGTGCCGGGAAGTCCTTGCGGAAGGCCGCGATCACCGAGCGGCAGGAGTGGCAGGGGCCCATGTCGGAGTACAGGTCCAGCGTCCCCCCGCGGACCGTCCTGATCCGCGTCGTGTAGTCGTCGGTGCTCGTGCAGCGCAGGTGGTCGTAGATCTTGTCGGCGAGGAGGTTGATCACCTGGCGTTCGGCGTCCTTGCCGTGCTGGTAGGCGTTCTCGCGGGCGAAGACCGAGCCGGTGGGCTCGGGAAGGTCCTGGTAGTAGTTGTCCCCCTCGGGGAGGGAGTGAGAGTGGCGCTCGAACTTTCCTTCCATGTCCGGGTGTCCGAAGAAGGCGATCGAGTACGTCAGGGTCGCCTTGTTCCTGAACGCGGCGGTGGTCATGTGCTGAGCTCCCCCCATTCCGTCACGGGAAGTACCGGGCGGCCGCCCCCCTCCGGCCCGTACGCGCGACGCACGGGACCGACCCGGCGGCCCCTGGTGGCTTCCCCTGCCCCGGAGGCCGCCAACCCGGCGCACGGGTGCGCGCGGCGGGCGCTCAGAGCATGACGTGCTTGGGCCGGGTGTAGTCGAGGAGGCCGGACAGGGACAGGTCGCTGCCGTAGCCGGAGTGTTTGGCCCCGCCGTGGGGCATCTCGGAGACGGTGGTGCCATGCGTGTTCACCCACACGATCCCGGTGTGCAGGGCCCTGGTCGCCCGCATCGCACGGTCATGGTCCCGGGTCCACACGCTCGCGGCGAGCCCGAAGCGGACGTCGTCGGCGAGCCGCAGCGCCTCCGCCTCGTCGGTGAAGGGCTGCACGGTCACGACCGGTCCGAAGACCTCCTCCTGGACGATCTCGTCGTCCTGCCGCACCCCGGCGACCACGGTGGGCGCGTGGAAGAAGCCGGGCCGTGCGGGCCGCGTGCCGCCCGCGACGATCCGCGCGTGCCCGGGCAGCCGGTCGAGCAGGGCGCGGACCGAGGCCAGCTGGGCCCCGCTGTTGAGCGGTCCGAGATCGGTGCCGGGGCGCAGGGCAGCGGCGGCGGAGGCGAGGGCGCCGAGGAAGGCGTCGTGGACACGGGCGTGGACGAGGAAGCGGGTGGGCGCGGTGCAGTCCTGGCCGGCGTTGTAGAAGGCGATCCGGGCCAGGGCCGCGGCGGTGTCGGGGACGTCGACGTCGTCGTGGACGATCACCGGTGCGTTGCCGCCCAGTTCGAGGTGGAGCCGCTTGAGACCGTCGGCGGCCGTGGCGGCGATCTCCTGGCCGGCGCGGACGCTGCCGGTGAGCGCGATCAGGGCGACGGCGGGGTGCGCGGTGAGCGCGCGGCCGGTGTCGCGGTCGCCGCACACGACGTTGAGGACGCCCGGGGGCAGGTGGGCGGCGGCGATCCGGGCGAGCAGGACGGAGGAGGAAGGGGTGGTGTCGGCGGGTTTGAGGACGGTGGTGTTGCCGGCGGCGAGGGCGGGCGCGATCTTCCACGCGGCCATCAGCAGGGGGTAGTTCCACGGGGTGATCTGGGCGCAGACGCCGACCGGTTCGCGCCGCAGCAGGGAGGTGCGGCCCTCGGTGTACTCGGCCGCGGCGGGGCCCGGGAGGTTGCGGGCGGCCCCGGCGAAGTAGCGGAAGGTGTCCGCGACGGCGGGGAGTTCCTCCGTACGGAACTGTTCCGCGGGCTTCCCGGTGTCGGTCGTCTCGGCGGCGGTCAGCTCGTCCGCGTGGGCCTCGACGGCCTCGGCGACGGCGAGCAGGGCCCGCTGTCGTTCGGCCGGCGAGGTGACGGACCAGGGGCCGTACGCGGCCGCGGCGGCCGCGCAGGCCGCGTCGGTGTCCACCGGGCCGGAGCGCGGCGCGCGGCCGTGCACCCGCCCGGTCGCGGGAGCGACCAGTTCGGAGGTCGCGCCCGAGGCGGCCGGGCGGTCCTCGCCGCCGATGTGGTTCAGCAGCGCGTCAGCCACGGCGCAGCGCCTCCTTCGCGGCGGCGCGTCCCGTGCGGACGGCGCCCTCCATGTAGCCGGCCACCCACTGGTCGGATCCGCAGACGTAGAAGGGCGGTTCGTGGGTGCCGTGACGGGGGCCGACGGCCATGACGTCGCCGGGGACCCAATGGGTGACGTAGCCCTGGGTCCAGGGGTCGGTGCCCCACAGCCGCAGGTACGCGGCGAGGGGGCGGCGGGCCTGGTCGCCGTACAACCGGGCGATCTCGGCGAGGAGTTCGGCGGCGCGCACGGGCGCGGGGGCGCCGAGCAGGACGGCGTACCTCTCGGGCGGGACGAGGGCGGACAGGACGGCCTCGTTCTGCGGCCAGGTGCTGCCCAGGACCCCTTCGCATTCGGACAGGCCGCTGAGGCCGAGGTCGTGCCAGAACGGCCGGTCGTAGACGGCGACGAACTTGGCGGCGAGCGCGTGGCGTTGGCGGTGCAGGGAGGCGAGGCGCTCCTCGCTCACCCCGGTGACGGCGATGCTGCGGAACGGGCCGGCGGGCAGGGCGCTGACGACCGCGTCCGCGGTGAGCGTCTCGCCTCCCGCGAGCCCCACCGAGCAGCCGCCGCCGCGGACCGTGAGTGACACGACGGGCGCGCCGGTGCGGATCCTGCCGTCGAGCCCGGCAGCCATCCGCAGGGCCACGGTCGCCGAGCCCTCGGCGACCCGCAGCCCCTCCCAGGCGTCGTACTCGTAGTGACCGAGACCCGGCACGGCGGCGTGCTTGCGCAGTGCGGCGAGCAGTGACGTGCGCTCGTACGACCCGTCGGCGAGGGCCAGTTGGCCGATCTCCCAGAGGCGCACGACGGCCGGACTCGCCCCCTGGTCGCGCAGCCAGCCGGCCACGGACAGCCGGTCGAGGGCGATGGCCTCCGGGTGGGCCCAGGGGTCGTCGGGGTCGACGGTCGCGGACAGCGCGGCGAAGGCGGCGGTCACCTTCCGGTGCGCGGCCTCGTCGCCGGGCCCGAACCAGTGCGGAGGGTCCCCGGCGCCGACGCCCTCGGGGATGGCGCGGGCGAGGAGCCCCGGTGCGGCGACGTAGCTGGGGACCAGGGTCAGGCCGAGTTCGGCGACGAGGTCCGTGTACGCGGTGTGGGCCGTGCCGACGACCTCCCCGCCCAGCTGGACGAGGCGGCCGTCGGGCAGGGCGGTCTGCTCCACCCGGCCGCCGACCCGGTCGCGGGCCTCGACGACGAGGACGTCGGCACCCCCGGCGGCGAGGTCGCGGGCGGCGGCCAGTCCGGCGAGTCCGGCGCCGAGCACGATGACGTCGTGGTTCATGGTGTTCCTCCGGTGGGCCGTCGTCAGTCCAGGACCAGGCAGTGCTCGGGACGCCAGCCGAGTTCGACCTCCTCGCCGCCGCTCCAGCGGTCCTCCCTGCGGGAGCGGGCGGTGTTCTGCTCCAGGACGTGCACGGTGACGCCCGGGGCCAGATCGATGAGGTACGTGGTGGTGGGCCCCGAGTAGACGGTCTCCCGGACGGTGCCGGTGACCCGGGCCATTCCGTCCTCGAAGTCGGAGAGCCAGATCTTCTCGGGGCGCAGGGAGACGTTGACCCTGCTGCCGTCGGTCACTCCGGGGCGCTCGCCGACGGGCAGCTCGGGCCCCTGGTCGATCAGCACGCGTCCGGCCCGGTAGGTGCCGGGGACCAGGTTGGACGTGCCGAGGAACGAGGCGGTGAAGCTGCTGGTGGGGCGTTCGTACACGTCCTCGGGCGTTCCGCACTGCTCGATGCGGCCCTCGTTCATGACGGCGAGCCGGTCCGACATGGTCAGGGCCTCGTCCTGATCGTGGGTGACGAACAGGAACGTGATGCCGACCTCGCGCTGGATCTGCTTGAGCTCGACCTGCATCCGGCGCCGGAGCTTCAGGTCGAGGGCGGCCAGCGGTTCGTCGAGCAGCAGCACCTGCGGGCGGTTGACCAGGGCGCGGGCGAGGGCGACGCGCTGCCGCTGTCCGCCGGAGAGCGTGGCCGGCCGGCGGCCGGCCAGGTCGCCCAGCTGGACGAGGTCGAGCATGTCGGCGACGCGGCGCCGGATCTCGGTGCGGGCGACACCCTTGCGCTTGAGGCCGAAGGCCACGTTGTCGGCGAGGGTGAGGTGGTCGAAGAGCGCGTAGCTCTGGAAGACGGTGTTGACGTCACGCCGGTGGGGCGGCAGTCCCGTCACGTCCTCGCCCGCGAGCAGGACGCGGCCCTCGGTGGGGTCGGCGAACCCGCCGATCATGCGCAGCAGGGTGGTCTTGCCGCAGCCGGAGGGGCCCAGGAGGGAGAAGAACTCGCCGGGGGCGATGTCCAGGCTGATGCCGTGCACCGCGTACGCGGAGGAACCGCGGGAACCGGACGCGTCACCGGATTCCAAAGAGGCGGCGGAAGCGGCGGCGCCCGGGTAGCGCTTGCCGACCCGGTCGAGCCGGACGGCGGGATCGGCATGAGCGGGGTGCGGGGGCAGGAGGTCGGGGGGCAGCGGGTGCATGGCGTTCACTTCCCGGAGAGCAGGTCGAGGCCGCCGCGCCGGCCGAACAGGCGCGGGATGACGAGGGCGAGGGCGATGAGCCCCACGGAGCCCGCCAGCATCAGGGTGCCGACGGCGTTGATGGTGGGCTGGACGCCGAACCGGATCGCGGAGTAGATGCGGACCGACAGCGGCTGGGGATCGACGCCGGTGGTGAAGTACGCGAGGACGAAGTCGTCGAAGACCAGGGCGAAGACGAGGACGGCGGAGGCCAGGACGCTCGGCAGCAGGGCGGGCAGCGTCACCAGCCGCACGGCCTGCCGACGGGTGGCCCCGAGGTCCATGGCGGCCTCCTCGATCTCCGGGTTGAGCGCGGCGACCCGGGAGCGCAGGATCACCGTCACGTAGGAGATGGAGAAGGTGATCTCGGCGAGCGTCACGGTCGTCGAGGACAGGGTGATGCCGAGGCCCTTGAACAGGAGCATCGCCGCGACGCCCGTGACGATCTCCGGGGTGATGAGCGGGACGAGCATCACGAGTCCCGCGAAGGACCCGAGCCGGTTGCGCGCGCGGACCAGGCCGAGCGCCAGGGCGACGCCCAGCACCACCGATCCCGCCATGGCGACGAGGGAGATCCGCAGGCTCATGCCGAGCGAGTCGAGGAGCACCTCGTCGCGCAGGAACGCCCCGTACCAGCGGAGGCTGACGCCGTCGAAGACGGTCAGGGACTTCTTCGAGTTGAAGGAGAAGAGGACGACCACGCCGATGGGGACGTAGAGGAGCGCGAAGAACACCGCGGTGACGGCGATGGCGAACCGGGGCCGGCGCCCGGCGCCGCGACGGCGGCCGTGGACGGCCGTCATCGGACCGCCTCCGCCTCGTCCTTGCGGGTGCGCCGCAGGTAGCCGAGCATCCCGAGGAAGAGGACGCCCATCAGCAGCATGGTGAGGGCGGAACCGAGGGGCCAGTTCTGGCCCTGGAAGAACTTGTCCTGGATCAGGTTGCCGATCATGATCTGGTCGGGTCCTCCCATCAGTTGGGCGCTGACGAAGTCACCCATGGCGGGCAGCAGCACCAGGACGCAGCCTGCGGCCGCGCCCTGCCGGGTGGCCGGGACGGTGACGAACAGGAAGGTCCGCAGCGGTCCGGCGTAGAGGTCGCGGCCGGCCTCGATGAGCGAGGTGTCCATGCGTTCCATCGCCGCGTACAAGGGGATGATCATGAACACGATGAAGCCGTAGACGAGCCCGGCGACGACCCCCGCGCCGGTCTGCAGGATCCGGGTCCCCGCGTCGGCGAGGCCGATCGCGCGCAGCGCCCGCAGCAGCGGGCCGTCGTCGGACAGGACGACCGACCAGCCGTACATCCGCACCAGGTAGTTGGCGAAGAACGGTACGACGATCGCCGCGATCAGCAGGTTCTTGTACCGGCCGCCGCCGGTCGCGATGGCGTAGGCGACGGGATAGGCGACGAGCAGACAGACGACGCACGTGACGAGGGCGTAGCCGAGGGAGCGCAGCAGGACGGTGAGGTACGCCGGGTCGGCGAGGGCGGTGATGTTGTCGAGGACGAACCCGAAGCGCGGGTTGCCGAGGGGGTCGGTGGTGCCGAACGCCAGGGTGGCCACGAGGATCAGGGAGGCCACCAGGAAGACGGTCATCCACGCCGTGCCGGGGAGCATCAGCCAGGTCCACAGCCGCTCCCGGGCGTGCTTCCTGACGGAGCGTGGAGTACGGGCCGTGTCGGCCATGTCAGCCCGCCTTCACGTCGGTCCAGGCGGCATCGCGGGCCTTCTCGCCCGCCGCGGTGCCGTTGCGGAAGAACCGGTCGTCCCTGAGCTCGCCGGCGGTCACGAGGCACTGGGGGAAGGGCTCCACGAGCGCGCTGTAGGTGTCCTCGGTGCCGCGCACCGGCATCGGGTAGCCGATGTACTCGATGTTCCGCTTCACGTTCTCCGGTCGGAGCATGTAGTCGATGAAGAGCATGGCGGTGCCCGGGTGCGGTGCGTCGGCCGGGATGGCGTAGCAGTCGGAGTTGACGGGGGCGCCCTCGCGCGCGGTCTCGAAGCCGAAGACGGACGGGTCCTTCGCCTGGGCGAGCATCGCGGCCATGTCGCCGCTCCACGCCTGGGTCATGTCGGCGTTGCCGTTGAGCAGGTTGTTGTAGCTGTCGCTGGAGAAGCCGCGCAGCCGGGGGCGCAGGGTGCGCAGGGTCTCGGTGACGCGGTCGAGGTCCCCGGGACTGCCGGTGGTGAGGGGGAGGCCGTGCTTGAGCGCGCCGATGCCGAGGACCTCGTCGCGGTCGTCGAGGACGAAGACCTTGCCCTCGGCCCGGTCGTCCCACAGGTCGTCCCAGGAACCGGTCAGGTCACCGAGCCGGTCCCGGCGCCAGCCGATGCCGGTCTTGTACATGGTGAAGGGGACGGTGTGTGCGGAGCCCGGGTCGTACCAGGGGTCGGCGAAGTAGTCGTACGTGCCGAACACGGACTCGGCGTTCCTCAGGCGGGCGTGGTCGATCCGGCGCAGCCGGCCTCCTCGGGAGAGGCGCTCCGCCCACTTCGCGCTGGGGAAGACGACGTCGTAGCGGTTGCCGGTGTTGAGCTTGGCCGCCATGCCTTCCATGGAGTCGTAGTTCGACTGGACGACCTTGACCCCGTACTCCCGGGAGAAACCCGCGAAGACGGCCGGATCGACGAAGTCGGCCCAGTTGAAGTAGACGAGGTCGCCGTCGACCTTGACGTCGATCGGGGCGTCGGCGGCCGCCCGGTCTGCGGCGTCGGAGGCGGCGACGAATCCGCAGCCGGCCGCCGTCAGGCCGACGGCGGTGCTCATGCCCGCGCGGAGCAGCGAGCGGCGGGACAGGGAACGTGCCTCGGGGGACATGGGGTCCTCTCCGTAGGGGCCGCTGGGGGACGGCGGGTGAGAACGTACGGCGCCGTGGCGCGCGGGGCGTCGGTCCGGGCGCGTACGCGGGATGCGGAGTTCCGGCACGGGACGGACGGAACCGGCCGCCGGCGGTACGGCGTGGGGTGGAGCGAGGGATGGGTGCGGTGCGGCGGGTGCGACGCGGTCGTACGGTGAGGCGTCGAAGCGGTCGTACGGCGGGGTGGCGCGGTGGACTGCCGACGCGGTCGTACGGCGGGATGGCGCGGTGGACTGCCGACGGGGCCGTACGGCGGTGCGATCCGCCTGCTCAGGGCACCGGGGGGCCGGGAGCGGCCTCGTCGGGTCCGGCCGGCTCCGTGGGTCCGGGCCGCTCGGCGAGGTCCGCGCGGACGCGGTCGGCGAACCAGCCGACGGCGAGTTCGCGCCGGGACAGCGGTCCGGGCTCGAACCCCGGCGTGGACAGGCCGTGCTGGACCCGCGCGACCAGCTCGGCGTCCTCGTCGTTGGTGATCCAGCCGATGTGCATGTTCAGGCGCCGGGCGAGTCGCGTGCGCAGGCCGCTTCCGCGACGGGTGTAGAAGCCGCCGGGGACGGCCACCCGGTCGACCGCGGTCGGCAGGGCGGTCCAGGCGAGCACGTGGTCGGGGTAGAAGTCGATGAGGGTGTTCGGGTAGATCACGGCGTACCGCCAGACCCTCCGGTCGGCCTCGGTGAGGCCGGGCATCGGCGCGGCCACGCGCTGGTAGAGCCGCTCGGCCCAGTTGGAGGAGGGCTTGTCGCGCAGCGGCGAGGTGAACAGCACGTAGGAGTCGTGGATCTCGCAGCCGTAGCCCTGGTAGTCGAGCAGCCGCATCAGGCCGGGGTGGGCGACGGGCACGTGGTACCCCTCCAGGTAGTTGTCCACGGCCACCTTCCAGTTGGCCTGCTGGACCTCGGCGCGTGCCAGGTCGTGGATCCGGTCACGGCCGACCGGCACCAGGTCCGCTCCCGCGTAGTGGCCGATCGCCTCGGCGAGTCCCGCGCAGCTCTCGGCGAGCGGTACGGCGTCGGGGTCGAGGTTGACGAAGACGAAGCCGAGGAAGGACTCGACCCGGGCCGGGAACAGGCCGAGGCTGGGCCGGTCGAGACACGGGATCTGCCGGGCCTCGGGGGCGCCGACCAGGCTGCCGTCGAGGCGGTAGGTCCAGCCGTGGTACGGGCAGCGGATCGCCTTTCCGGCCGGTTCGGGGGTGGTGACCAGCCGGGTGCCGCGATGGCGGCAGACGTTCAGATGGGCGGCGAGGCCGCCGTCCTCCGTGCGGACGACCAGGACCTCACGGTCGGCGACGGTGGCGGTGAGCCGGGCCCCGGGGCCGGCGAGGTCGGATTCGTGGCAGACGAGCTGCCAGGACCTGGCGAAGACCTTCCGGGTCTCGGCGGCGGCGAGGGCGGGATCGGTGTAGTGGCGGGCCGACAGGGCGGACGCGGGAAGGGCCTGGGCGGCCGTGCGGGTCGTGTCGGTGGTGGGTGCGGGGGCTCTGGGGTGCATCGGTGACTCCTCGTGCCGTGGACGCGGCGATCGGTGTCGGGTGTCGATGGCGTGCGAACCGGGCTGTGGGCAGCGGGTCGGGGCGGGAGCCGGGACCGGCTGACCGATGGGACAGCCAGGGTGGTGGCTGAAACGCGTCGGGTCAAGACTTGTCGCTGACCGATCGGTCAGCTAACTTGGTTATTGCCTGACCGATCGGTCAGTAAACGTGTTCCTGTTGCTGCTCCGTCGCTTACAGCACCTCTGACCTGCGCTTTGTCCGGTCGCGCTGGGTGTGCGGCCAGGGCGTCGGCCCTCGCGTCGGACGCGGCTCCGCGTGCCGCGGCACGTGTACGCCCCGCACCTCCCTTCTCCTCCCCACCCCGCCCGCCGCGACCGAAGCGCACGAGCCTCGGGCTCGTCCGGCCGGGCACGGGCAACCGTCAGGGCGACCGGCCGGCCGTCCACGGCACCCCTCTTCCCTCCGGAGGCACACATGAGTGGTCGACGGCACCTGGCCTGGCTCGGCCTCACCCCCGAGCCGGAGCGGGAACTGCCCGCAGCGGTCGCCGCCCTGCGCGCCTCCCTCCCCACCGCACGCCACCCCCCGGTGGGTCCGGCCCCGCCGGCGTCCGCCGAGCGGCGCCGGGTGGAACGCCTGGTCCTGCGGGGCGGCAGCCACAGCTGGCTGCGCTACCTCGCCGAGGTCACCGCGCTGATCACCGCCGTGGCCGACGGACTCGACGAGCCGAGGGCCCAGGAGGGCACCGACGCGGACACGGCCACCGAGGCCGCGCTGCTCGCCGCCGAGGTGATCCTCGACCACCACCGCATGCTCATCGGCCTTCCCGGAGCCGGATACGGCCGCACCGCCGGGGACCGCGCCGCGCTGGAGGACGCGATACGGCTCCTGCGCGCCCGGTCCCACGCCGCGGAACCCGCCCCCACCGCCCGTACAGGAGAAGGCAGATGACCACGAGCCGCACGGTGACCACCAGCCGCGCTCCGATGGCCGACCGCCCGCGGAGCGTCGCCGGGGCGCCGACCACCGAACGCACCCCGACCACCATCCGTCACCCGACCGCCCCCGCCCCCGGTTCCCTCCTGGGCGCGACGCCGTACGCGACCGAGGGCGCCGCGGCGTACGAGGCCACCGGCGGCTACGCCGGCACCCCCGACCCCGACGAGCTGCTGCGTCACCTCGACGCCTGTGGTCTGCGCGGCCGCGGCGGCGCCGGATTCCCCGCCTCCGTCAAGCTCCGCGCCGTACGCGAGCACGGGCGCCGCGAACGGGGGAGCGCCGCGGACGCCACCACGGGTGCCGGCGCCCCCGTCGTCGTGGCCAACGGCGAGGAGGGCGAGCCCGGTTCGGTCAAGGACCGCTGGCTCCTGCGGGCCCGCCCGCACCTCGTCCTCGACGGCCTCGCACACGCCGCCGCGATCACCGGCGCCGCACACGGCTACGTCTACCTCTCCGACCCCGAGGCGGCTCGCCGCGTCCGCCTGGCCCTCGCCGAACGCGCACCGTCGCTGCCCGTCGACGTCGTGCTGACCGACCCGGCCTACGTCGCCGGAGAGGAGACCGCGGTCGTCCGCCGGATCGACGGCGGTCCGGCCCTGCCGACCGCCAAACCGCCCCGCCCCTTCGAGAGGGGCGTACGGGGCGCGCCGACCCTGATCGCCAACGTCGAGACGCTCGCCCGGATCGCACGCGTCGCCGCCCGGCCCGACCTGCGGGAGGCGATCGCGCGCTCCACCCTCGTCACCCTGTCGGGCGGGAGCGCCGCACCCGTCCTCACGGACGTGCCGTACGGGGTCCCCCTGCGGGCCCTCGCGGGCGTCCACGGCACCCCCGACGCGGCCGGCGCGCTCATGGGAGGGCTGTTCGGGGGGATCGTCGAGGCCCGCACCCTGGACCTGTCCCTCGAACCCGGCGCGCTCACCGACGCGGGCACCACCCTCGGCTGCGGAGCGATCCGCTTCCTCGCCCCCGACGCCTGCCCGGTGGGCGTGACCCTCGAAGCGGTCGGCCATCTCGCGGCGGAGAGCGCACGGCAGTGCGGCGTGTGCGTGTCGGGCACGACCGCGATCCGCGACGCCCTGGACGGCCTCGCCTCCGGAACCGCCGGACCCGACGCCGCCGAGCGCCTGGACCGGTGGGCGCGGGAGCTGCCCGGGCGGGGCGCGTGCGGCTTGCTCGATGCCGCGGCGGGCCTCGCCGGGGGCCTGCTGCGCGCCTTCCCCGGAGCGGTCCGCGCCCACCTCGACGCCCCCTGCCCGGTGTGCCGAGCCGACGCCCCCGCGCGGGACGCGCACCACCCGACGCGCCTGAGCGTGCCGGTACCGACGGTGACCCCACCGACCCCGCCCACTCCGACCCCGCCCACTCCGATCCCGTCCATCCCGACCCCGCCCACCCCGGATCCGTCCGCTCCGACCCCGCCCACCCCGATCGCAACCGTCGTGCCCATGGCCGCCACACCGGAAGGAACGTCATGAAACTGCTGCTGGACGCCACGCTGTGCAACGGCTACGGCCTCTGCCAGGAGAACGCCCCCGAACTCGTCGAACTCGACGAGTGGGGCTACGCCCGGGTCGTCGCCATCGACGTGCCGGCCGCCGCCGCGGACCGGGCCCGCGCCTGCGTGGACAGCTGCCCCAACTCCGCCCTCCGCGTGGAGGGATGAGATGGCCCGCGATCTGACCGCGCTCTTCGACCCCCGCTCCGTCGCCGTGGTCGGCGCCAGCGACGACCCGGCGAAGTACGGCCACGCGGTGGCCTCCCAGGCCCTGCGCGCCCCCGGCCGGCGTCCGGTGCACCTGGTCAACCGGCGGGGCGGCACCGTGCTCGGCCGCAAGGCGGCCACCTCCCTCGCCGAGATCGGCGAGCCGGTCGAGCTGGTGGTGATCTCCGTGCCCGGCACCGGCTTCGAGGAGGCCGTCGACGACGCCCTCGTCTGCGGCGCGAAGGCCATCGTCGCCATCACCGCCGGCTTCGCGGAGGCCGGCTCAGCCGGTCTGGCACGTCAGCGGGCCGTCACCGAGCGGGTCAGGGCCGCCGGAGCCGTGCTCGTCGGCCCCAACTGTCTCGGCGTCGCCGACAACACCACCGAGCTGTACCTGGCCTCGGACCGGTTCGCGCCCGGCCGGGTGGCCCTGCTCAGCCAGAGCGGCAACCTGGCCCTCGAACTCCAACTCCGCGGAGCCCCGCACGACCTGGGCTTCTCCCGCTTCGTCTCCCTCGGCAACCAGGCCGACGTGACGCTCGTCGACCTCGTCGAGGACTGCGCCCGCCACGAACCGACCTCCGTCATCGCGGTGTACGCCGAGGACTTCGGCGACGGCCGGGCCTTCGCCCGCGCCGCCGCCACGGCGGGCAAGCCCGTGGTCCTCCTCACCGCCGGCCGTGGCACCGCATCGGCCCGCAGCGCCCAGTCGCACACGGGAGCACTGACCAGCTCGGCCGATGTGGTCGCCGCGGCCTGCCGCGACGCGGGCGTCGAACTCGTCCGCACTCCCCGGGAGATGACCGTGGTGCTCGCGGCCCTGGCCGGCGGGCGGCGCACGCCGGGGCGGAGGACGGCGGTCCTCACCGACGGCGGCGGCCACGGCGCCGTCGCCGCCGACGCCGCCGAGGACACCGGCCTCGCCGTGCCCGAGCTGGGCGCCCCCACCCAGGAGCGGCTGCGAAGCGTGCTCTGGGAGCAGTCCGCCGTCCGCAACCCCGTCGACCTCGCGGGAATGGGGGAGCGACGCCCCCTCGCGTACGCCGACGCCGTCCGCCAGCTGCTGGCCGCCGACGAGGTCGACGCCGTCCTGATGACGGGCTACTTCGGCGGGTACGCCGCCGCCGAGGGCGGCCTGGGCGGCGGGCCGGCCGGTGGATCCGTCCTCGCCGAGGGGGAGCGCCGGGCAGCGAAGGAGATCGCCGGCCACCTCGCCGCGGCGCCGAAACCACTCGTCGTGCAGTCCATGTACCCCCGCTCGCCCAGCTGCCGGGTGCTCGCGGAGGCCGGGATCCCGGTGTTCGCGGCGACCGAGGACGCGGCACGCGCGCTCGCCGCTCTCACCGGCCGTCCGCCGGGCGCGCCCGCCGGGCCCGCCCCGGAACCTCCGGCCTCGGCACGCCCGGCCGACCCCTCGTACCACGGTCTGCGGGCGTTGCTGACCGAGGCGGGCGTGCCGTTCCCGCCGGCACGCGAGATCGCCGACGAGGCCGGGCTGCTCGCCGCCGCCGAGGCGTTCGAGGGCCCGTACGTCCTGAAGGCGCTGCACGTCCTGCACAAGTCCGACGCCGGCGGGGTGGCGCTGCGGCTCGCCGACCGGGACGCGCTGCTGGCCGCGTACCGGGACATGGACGCGCGGCTCGGTGCCCCGACGTACTCCGTCGAAGCCATGGCGGACCTCTCGGACGGCGTCGAACTGATCGTCGGCGTCCAACGCGACCCCCGGTTCGGGCCGGTGGCGATGGTCGGCCTCGGCGGGGTGCTCACCGAGACCCTGCGCGACGTCGCCTTCGCCCTCGCCCCCGTGACCGCCGAACACGCCGCCGGGCTGCTGCGCGGACTGCGGACCGCCGCCCTGCTCGACGGCGTACGCGGCCGGCCGGCCGTCGACGTGACCGCGGCGGCCACCGTGGTCGCCCGCCTCACCGAGATCGCGGCGGCCCATCCCGAGATCGCCGAGCTGGAGGTCAACCCTCTGCTCGTACGCCCGGACGGCGCCCTCGCGCTCGACGCCAGAGCCGTCCTCGGCTGACGTCCGCGGCCTCACCCCGTAACCCCACAGCTTCCGCCCCGGAGGAGACCCGCACCATGGACTTCCGCTACACCCCCGAGCAGAGCGCACTCAAGGCGCGCGCCGCGGCCTACACCCGGATCCTCATGCGTCACGAGGAACAGTCCGAGGAAGCGGGCGGCCCGCTGCCCGCCGACACCGTGCGCGAACTGACCCGGGCGGCGATCGACGCCGGCGTCTACGCCATCAACATGCCCGCCGAGTGGGGCGGTGCCGGGCTCTCCCTGCTCGACCAGGTGATCGTCGAGGAGGAGTTCGGCAAGGTCACCAACTGTCTCTGGGACATCCCCTGGCGGCCCGCCAACGTCCTCGCGTACGGCACCGAGGCGCAGCGCGAGAAGTACCTGCTGCCGGTGATCCGCGGCGAGCGCTTCGACGCCTTCGCCGTCACCGAACCAGGGGCGGGCTCCGACCCCGGCTCGGGGACGAGCACCGCGACCCGGACGGCGGGCGGGTGGCTCCTGAACGGGGAGAAGTGGTTCGTCACCTGCGGCGACATCGCCGACTTCCTGCTGGTGCAGGCCGACGCCGGGCCGGAGCGGGCGGCGACGCTGTTCTTCGTCGACAAGCAGGCGCCGGGGGTCGAGATGACCCGCGTTCCCCGCTTCATGCATTCCGCGGTGAACGGACACCCCGAGTTCCGGTTCACCGACGTCTTCGTGCCCGACGAGGACGTGCTCGGAGGCGTCGGCAACGGCTACGCGCTGACGAAGGAGTGGTTCACCGACGAGCGGCTGATGATCGCCGCCCGGACGGTGGGGGCAGCGGAGCGGGCGCTGGAGCTGGCCCGTGACTGGGCACTGGGGCGCCGTCAGTTCGGCTCCCGCATCGCGGACTTCCAGCTGATCCAGGGCATGCTCGCCGACTGCGCCGTCGACATCGCCGTCAACCGCGCCTACACCCACCAGGTGGCCTGGGAGGCCGACCAGCCGCACACCGACCGCAAGACCCTGCACGCCAAGGCCTCCACGGCGAAGCTCGCCGCGAGCGAGGCGGCGGGGCGGGTGGTCGACCGGTGCCTGCAGATCTTCGGCGGGCGCGGCTACGACCGCTCGTACGCCGTCGAGCGCCTCTACCGCGAGCTGCGCGTCGACCGGATCTGGGAGGGCACCTCCGAGATCCAGCGGCTCATCATCGCCAACGAGCTGATCAAACGCGGCACGGGCGCCCTGGCGCTGCCGCGCTGAGCTGACCCGCCCGCCCCCACCCGCCGCGACCCCGCCGCACCGTCACCGACATCCGAGAGGACCACGACCCCCATGGACTTCCGCCTCACCGCACGCCAGCAGGAACTCAAGGACGCGGCGCGCGACCTCACCGCGTTCCTCACGAAGTACGAGCTGGACTGCGAGGAGAACAACGGACTGCCGGCGCAGGCGCACGCCGAGATCCGCGACGCCGTCCTCGACAGCGGCCTCCAGGCCGTCAACATGCCGGCCGAGTGGGGCGGCGCCGGGCTCACCGTCCCGGAACAGGTCGTCGTCCAGGAGGAGCTGGGCCGGCTCACCGGTGCCCTGTGGGACACGGTGTGGCGGCCCGCCAACGCCCTGTCGCACTGCACGCCCGCACAGCGCGAGCGGTACCTCGTGCCCGTGATCCGCGGGCACCGGCGCGACTGCTACGCGGTGAGCGAGCCCGAGGCCGGCTCCGACCCGCAGAACCTGCGCACCACCGCGACCCGGACCTCCGACGGATGGGTGCTGAACGGCGAGAAGTGGTTCGTCACCGTCGGGGACCACGCCGACTTCATGATCGTGCTCGCCGCGGCCGGCGAGGAGCGGGCGCCGACCCTCTTCCTCGTGGACAAGGACACCCCCGGCATCGAGATGAGCAGGGTGCCCCGGTGGATGCACACCTTCGTCTACGAGCACCCCGAGTTCACCTTCACCGACGTCCGCCTCCCCGAGGACGCGGTCCTCGGCGGCGTCGGCAACGGCTACGACCTCACCCGCTCCTGGTTCTCCGAGGAGCGGCTGATGATCGCCGCCCGGACGGTGGGGGCAGCGGAGCGGGCGCTGGAGCTGGCCCGAGACTGGGCGGTGGGGCGCCGTCAGTTCGGCTCCCGCATCGCGGACTTCCAGCTGATCCAGGGCATGCTCGCCGACTGCGCCGTCGACATCGCCGTCAACCGCGCCTACACCCACCAGGTCGCCTGGGAGGTGGGGGAGGGCCGGACCGACCGCAAGACCCTGCACGCGAAGGCCGCGATCGCCAAGCTCGCGGCGAGCGAGGCGTCCGGCCGCGTGGTCGACCGGTGCCTGCAGATCTTCGGCGGGCGCGGCTACGACCGCTCGTACCCCGTCGAGCGCCTCTACCGCGAGCTGCGCGTCGACCGGATCTGGGAGGGCACCTCCGAGATCCAGCGGCTCATCATCGCGGGCGAGCTGATCAAGCGCGGTACGGGAGTCCTCCAGCTCCCGGTGGGCTCGTGAGCGACCTCGCCCGGGTGGGGGTCGTGGGCTGCGGCCTGATGGGCTCCGGCATCGCCGAGGTCTGCGCCCGCGCCGGACGCGACGTCGTCGTGGTGGAGAGCGGCCCGGCGGCCGCGGAGGCCGGACTGCGGCGGATCACCCGCTCGCTGGAACGGGCCGCGGCGGCCGGCCGGCTGACCGTGGCCCACCAGCGGGCAGCGGCCGGCCGGATCACGGTCACCACCGACATGGCGCGCCTCGCCGACCGTGACCTGGTCGTCGAGGCGGTGGCCGAGGACGAGCGGGCGAAGACCGAGGTCTTCGCCCGGCTCGACGCCGTCGTGGAGCGCAAGGACGCCGTCCTGGCCACCAACACCTCCTCCCTGCCCGTCATCAGGCTGGCCGCCGTGACCTCCCGCCCGTCCCAGGTCGTCGGCCTGCACTTCTTCAACCCGGTGCCGGTGCTGCCCCTGGTGGAGCTGGTGCCCTCGCTGCTCACCGGCGAGGACACGGCCCGGCGCGCGGAGGCCTTCGCCGGCGGGGTCCTCGGCAAGCAGGTCGTCCACGCCAGGGACCGGGCGGGGTTCGTCGTCAACGCCCTCCTCGTGCCGTACCTGCTGGCGGCGGTGCGGATGGCCGACTCCGGTGCGGCGTCCGCCGAGGACATCGACCGGGCCATGACGGCGGGCTGCGCCCATCCGCTCGGTCCCCTGGCGCTGGCCGACCTGATCGGCCTGGACACCGTGCGGGCCATCGCCCGGTCGATGTACGAGGAGTACCGCGAGCCGCAGTACGCGCCGCCCCCGCTGCTGACCCGGATGGTGGACGCGGGGCGCCTCGGACGCAAGACGGGCAGGGGCTTCCACCCGTACCCGGACGGTCCGGCGAGGCAGGATGGGCAGGGATGATGGCACGACCCTGACGTCCAGGGCCGGGGCCCCACGCCCCCGGCCGTACCCGACAGCGCCACCACCACCGGACAGAAAGCGGAGTCGCCGACGTGACCAAGGCCGAGCGCGCACTCGAGACACGGGAGCGGATCCTCAAGGCCGCCTGCGAGGTGATCGCCGACATCGGCTTCGAGAACGTCAGCATGCGCAAGGTGGCCGAGCACGCGGGAGTGTCGAAGGCGCTGCTCCACTACCACTTCGACACCCGCGAGAAGCTCTTCGCCGAGGCGATGACGCACTCCTTCGCCCAGACCGGCGCGGACCTCGACGGAGGGGACACCGATCTGCCGGCCGCCGTCCTCCTCGCCCGCATCGTGCGCACCATGCTCCCCACGGACGAGGAGCTGCGCCAGGACTGGAAGCTCTGGCAGGAGCTCTGGGTCCGCGCACAGCGCGACGAGGCGGCCCGGCAGCTGGCCGTCGACCTGTACGACCAGCTGCACACCTGGGTCGGCGGGGCGGTGGAGCGGGGCGTCGCCTCGGGCGAGTTCACCCCGTGCGACGTCGCGGCCGTCAGCACCCTGGTCCTCGCCCTGTGTGACGGCCTCGGCATCCGCCTGATGCTCGCCGACCCGCGCGTCGGCCTGCCGGCGGCCCAGTCCACGATCTGGTCGGCCATCGCCCCGTCCCTGGGGATCGCGCCGGTCTTCCCCGACGTCTGAGGAGGCGTGGCGTCCTCCGGACCTACGATCCGCGGATGCGGCGCCAGAACCCGGACCGCTTCTCCTGGGGCGGGACGGTCCCCGGGGGAAGGACCTCAAGCGACCACTCGCCCGCGCCCCGGACGACCGCCACGAGCAGCGGCCCCTCGGGCAGCTCGCGCGCGGCCTGCGGGCTCCGGCCGAGCTCGCTCGCCAGCGGGACCGGATACCTGGCGGGGGTGTCGGGGCGGCGGGGCTTGTGCCCCTCGACCCACAGGGACCCGCTCCCCTTCGCCGGACGCAGGCGGGAGACCAGCTCGCCGACGGGCCCGGTGTGAAGGAGCACTTCGGGGCCCCGGCCGGTGGCCGTCTCGCCGAGGGGGCGCGCCGCGCTCACGGGCCGGATGACGATCGTCCACTCGTCGTGGTCGTCGCAGCCGACGCGGAAGCGCAGCGGGTACAGGTTGTCGCACCACATCACCCGCCGCTCGAACCGGTGGGACGTGTCCGCGTCCCCGAGGTCGACGGCCTCCCTGCCGTCCCAGTCGACGGAGTCCAGGTCGAAGAAGCCCGTGCCGGTCCGGGCCAGGTCGACCAGGACGAAGCCCGGCGGAGGAGCCGCGTCCATGGCGAACTTGGCGCTGCCCCGTCCGCTGTACACGATGTCGTCGAACTCCCCGCCGAGGACCGCGGCGGCGGCGAGCGCCTCGGGCGACGGGGCGGGCGAGGCGAGCACGGGAAGGGAACCCTGCCCCGGGGACGGAGGCCGGGGCCCGGACCGGGGCTGAGACGGGCCCTGGGCGGACGCCTGCGATGCGCCCGAGCCCGAGCCGTGTGTCCCGTCCCACCCCGTCTTCGGCCCCGGGCCGTCGCCGGGCCCCTGGCGCGGGGGCGCACCCGACCCCTGATCCGGCTCCGTATCAACGGCCGGCCCCGCGGACTTGCCCACGGCCGCGTGCGGAAGCTCGACGGGCCCCGGACCGCTCGGGTCCGCCGTCTTGCCGAGGGCCGCGCCGGGAAGCTCGACGGGCCCCGGACCGCCCGGGGCCGGTGTCGGCACCGGGATGCCGAAGTCCTTCGCCAGTGCCTCAAGCCCCGCGTCGTAGCCCTCGCCCACCGCGCGGAACTTCCAAGCGCCGTCGCGCCGGTAGTACTCACCGAGGACGAGCGCCGTCTCGGTGGTGGCGTCGTCGACCTCGTACAGGGCGAGCGCCTCTCCGGTCGCGACGCTCAGGGTCCGCACCGACAGGCCGGGCACCTGCCCGAGCGTGCCGCTCTCGGCGACGGCGACGGCGACGACGCGCCGGACGTCCGGGTCGGCACGCTCGGTGTCGAGGTCGATCCCGTTCACCGCCAGGCCCTCCGAGGCGTCGGCCGGTACGAGGGCCGGCCGCCCGACGGCCGCGCCGGCGGCGTCCAGGAGCAGGACCAGTGTCGTCACCCCCGGCACCCCCTGGCCGGCCGCCCGTCGGACGACCTCGATCCGCCACGCCTGCCCGGGGATCGGCAGGTTCTCCCCCTTGATGATCCGCTTCACCGCGTCATGCTGGCACGCCACCCCCGGGCAGGTCCACGGCCGGACGCGGAGGCCGCGGACGACGGGCTTCCTCGCCGAGCGGGGCCCGAGCGTTGTGGGTACGGTGAAAGGGAATGCTCCGTGCCGGGCGGGTCCACCCATGAGCCATTCACGAACGTCCTCGTGAGGGAACTCGATACCCATGGACCTGAACACCGTCGCCGAAGTGGTCCGGCGACCGGCCGACCCGCCGGGATCCGCCTGGCGCGAGGGGGACGCCTGGCTCGCGGGCGGCACCTGGCTGTACTCCGTGGAGCAGCCCGAGCTGCGGCGCCTGATCGACCTGACGTCGTTGCCCTGGGACCCCCTCGTCCCGAGCGACGCGGGGCTGGAGATCGGTGCCACGTGCACCATCCGCGACCTGTACGCCTTCGCCCCGCCGGCCGACTGGACCGCCGGTGCCCTGATCCCGACGGCCTGCGAGGCGTTCCTGTCCTCGTTCAAGGTCTGGAACGCGGCCACCGTCGGCGGAAACATCTGCATGTCGCTGCCGGCCGGCCCGATGATCACGCTCGCGGTCGCGCTGGAGGCCCGGTACGAACTGTGGGGACGCGACGGGGCCGTACGCACCGTCGACGCCCTCGACTTCGTCACCGGGGACCACCGCAACGTCCTTGCGCCGGGGGAGATACTGCGCCGGATCGACGTGCCGGCGCACGCCCTGCGGAAGCGGTCCGCGCACCGCCGCTTCACGCTGACGAAGCTCGGTCGCTCGACCGTGTTCCTCATCGGCACGCACACCCCCGGAACCAGCGACCTGCTGCTCACCGTGACCGCGGGCACCGCACGGCCCGTCCGGTTCGCCTTCCCGGCCATGCCCGACGCCCACACCCTGCGGGAGAGCGTCGACGCCATCCCCGCCGACCTGTGGTTCGCCGACCCCAACGGGACTCCCGACCACCGGCGTCACCTGACCCGGCACTTCGCCGAGGAGATCCGCGGCGAACTCATCCACGGGGGCACGGCATGAACTACCTCGTCAACGGACGGAGCTTCGAGACGGAGCCGCGGCCCGGCCAGTGCCTGCGGACCTTCCTGCGCGGCCTGGGCCACCTCGGCGTCAAGAAGGGATGCGACGCGGGCGACTGCGGTGCGTGCACGGTCTGGGTGGACGGCGCCCCCGTACACAGCTGCATCACCCCGGCGTTCCGCGCGGAAGGCCATGAGGTGACCACGATCGAGGGCCTCGGATCACACGGCGACCTGCATCCCGTGCAACGCCGGTTCCGGGACGCCCCGGGGTTCCAGTGCGGATTCTGCACCGCGGGAATGATCATGACGGCGGCGGCCCTCACCGAGGCGCAGCGGGAGGACCTGCCCCGCGCCCTGAAGGGCAACCTCTGCCGGTGCACCGGCTATCGCGCGATCGAGGACGCGGTCAAGGGCGTGGCGCACGTGCGGACGGCCGCTCCGGGCAAGGCCGTCGGAACGAGCGTCGGCCCGCCCGCGGCCGAGGACGTCGTGACCGGTCGGGCCGAGTTCACGATGGACACCCACAGGGAGGGCATGCTGCACCTGAAGGTGCTGCACTCACCGCACGCCCACGCACGGATCGTCTCGATCGACGCATCCGCCGCGCTCGCCGTCCCCGGCGTGCACCGCGTCTACACCTGGCAGGACGTGCCGCGCAGACGGTTCACCACGGCCATCCACACCGACCACCTGGTCGATCCGGACGACACCTACATCCTCGACGACACCGTCCGCTTCGTCGGACAGCGCGTCGCCGTCGTCCTCGCCGACACGGTCGCGGCGGCGGAGGAGGGCTGCCGGAGGCTGTCCGTCGCGTACGAGCCGCTGCCGGCGGTCTTCGACGCGGAGGAGGCCATGGCCGACGGGGCGCCCGCGCTGCACGACGCGGAGGACCCGTTCGTCCGGGACTCCGCCCACAACCTCCTGCTCGAACTCCACGCGCACATCGGGGACGTCGACGCGGGATTCGCGGAGGCCGACGTGGTCCACGAGGGCACCTACTCCTCGCCGCGCGTGCAGCACGCGCACCTGGAGACCCACGGCTCGATCGCCTGGATGGAGGACGGCCGGCTGAACGTGCGCACCAGTTCGCAGTCGCCCTCGATCGCGAAGGTCAAACTGGCCTACCTGTTCGCGCTGCGCCCGGACCGGCTCCGCGTGTTCTGCAAGCGTGTCGGCGGCGGTTTCGGCGGCAAGCAGGAGGTGATCTCCGAGGACCTCGTCGCCCTCGCCACCCTCGACACCGGGCGGCCCACCTCTCTCGAGTTCACCCGCGAGGAGGAGTTCACCACCGCCTCGCCCCGCCATCCCATGAGACTGACGGTCAAGCTCGGCGCGAGGAACGACGGCACCCTCACCGCGATCCAGGTCCGCAACGTGTCCAACACGGGCGCCTACGGCAACCACGGCGGGGAGACGCTCTACGCCGGTGGCGCCGCCGTCATGATCTACCGCTGCCCCCACAAGAAGTACGACGCCTTCTCCGTCTACACGAACACCGTGCCGAGCGGCGCCCTGCGCGGCTACGGGATGACCCAGCCGTCCTTCGCCGTGGAGTCCGCGATGGACGAACTGGCCGTCGCCCTGCACATGGATCCGCTCGAACTGCGCCGCCGCAACATCGTGCGCCCCGGCGATCCCCTCGTCGCGCTGCACGATGGTCCCGACGACGTCATGTTCAACGAGGACGGGCTCGCCCAGTGCATCGACCTCGTGGCCGGAGAGCTGGCCCGGACGGCCGACCAGCCCTCTCCCGGCCCCGAGTGGCTCGTGGGCACCGGCATGGCCGCCTCCCTGCACGAGACGGCACCCCCGACCGAGCACATCTCCGAGGCCTGGCTCACCCTGGGGGACGACCTCGTCTACGAACTCGCCATCGGCACCGTCGAGTTCGGTGAGGGAACGTCGACCGCGCACGTCCAGATCGCGGCCGACCAGCTGAGGACGACACCGTCACGGATCCGCCTGGTGCAGTCGGACACCGACCGTACGGGCTTCGACACCGGCGCCTTCGCGAGCGCCGGACTGTTCGTGGCGGGCAACGCCGTCCTCCGGGCGGCCGACGCGGTGCGCGACCGCATCCTGGAGTTCGCCGCCGCCCGGACGGGCGTCCACGTCGTGATGTGCGTCCTGGACGACGAGCACGTCGTCTGCGGGGAGGAACGCGTCCCCCTGGCCGACCTGGTCGCCCAGGCGAGGGCCCGGGGCATCCGGTTCACCGCCGCCCGCAAGGCCTACGGCTCGCCCCGCAGCGTCACCTCCAACACCCAGGGGTTCCGCATCGCGGTGCACCGGGTGACCGGGGAGATCCGGATCCTGCACAGCGTCCACGCGACCGACGCCGGTGTGGTCATCAACCCCGAACAGGTCCGCGGCCAGGTGGACGGTGGTGTCGCCCAGGGCATCGGATTCGCCCTGACGGAGAACTACCGGATCGACGCCGACGGGACCATGGCCAACCCGAACCTCCGCAACTACCGGATCCCCACCTACGCCGACGTCCCCCGCACCGAACTGCTCCTGGTCGGCTCCGTCGACTCCGTCGGCGCCCTGCACTCGAAGGGGATGGCGGAGTGCTGCATCAACCCGGTGGCGCCCGCGCTGGCGAACGCGCTCCGCGATGCCACGGGTGTCCGCTACCGCGAGCTGCCCCTCACTCCGGAGCGGATCTACAGCCGGCTGGGGGAGAACCAGTCGGCCCGGCCGGGCCCGGGACGATGACCACCGCGCCACGGGCGGACGCCGTCGCCACCGTCATCATCGGCCACAGGATCCGGCCCGGCATGGACCGGCAGTACGCGAAGTGGCAGGAGAGCGTGAACGCCGCCGCAGCCGACTACGCCGGGCACCTGGGCGCCGAAGTGTCCCCGCCGACGGAGCTGCAGCCCGACTGGGTCGTCGTCTACCGGTTCGACTCCGTCGCCCACCTGCAGGCCTGGATGAACGGCGCGACCCGGCAGCGGCTCCTCAACACCGGAGAGCGGTTCTTCGACGGCCCCGGGACCCAGCAGGTGATCACCGGCGGCAGCCGGCCCGCGGACCCGCTCGTGACCGTGGTGGTGACCCACCGGGTCCACCCGGACCACGTAGAGGACTTCCTCCGGTGGCAGCGCGCCATGAGCGAGGCGGAAGGCCGGTTCCCGGGCTACCGCGGCACGGAGCTCTTCCGCCCGATCGAGGGCCTTCAGGACGCATGGACGACCCTGTACCGGTACGACACCGGCGCCCACCTCGACGCGTGGCTGACCTCGGACGAACGGCGGCGGATGCTCGCCGAAGGGGCCAGGTTCGACGACTTCGAACTGCGCACGATCGAGAACTCGTTCGGCAGCTGGTTCGCCTTCGAGGAGAACGGCAGGGAAGCGCCGCCACCGTCGGAGACCAAGACCGCCATAGCCGTCTGGGTGGGCCTCTACCCGACCGTCGTCCTGCTGACGCTCGCCCTGTCCCCCCTGAAGCTTCCGCTCTGGATCGGGCTGCTGATAGGAAACCTCCTGTCGAGCCTCGTCATGAGCTTCTTCACGATGCCCCACTACGTGAACCGGCTGCTCAAGCGGTGGCTGTGGCCCGCGAAGGACACACCGCCGCTGCGGACCCACCTCGTCGGCCTCGGCGTCGTCGCGGGGACCCTCGGGTTCTGGGCGCTCGTCTTCTACCTCGTGACACGGCAGTTCTGGACCCTGCCCTGAACGCCGCCGCCCGAGCGGGCCCGCCAGGACCTGGTGGGTCGCGCCCGGGTTCGGGCACGATGAACCGGTCGGGGCTCCCGGGCCGTGCGCGGGGGCGGGGGAGCATCGTGCGAGACACGGGGGAGCGGTTGTGGGCTGGTTCGGGCGGGGTGGGCCGACGGTCGAGGTGGGAGTCCAACGGCGGGTGAGACGCAGCCCGTTGCTGTTCACGGTGCCCGTCGTGCTGCTCGTCGTGCTGACGGCGGTGCTCGGCTGGGAGGTCGCCAGGGCGAACGTGACGGCGGCGGCCCGGACCGAGTGGCCGTGGCGGCTGGAGCTGCTCGACATGGAGCCGCTGGGGAGCCTCCTCGCGGTCGCGGCCGGTGCGGTCCTCGCCCGGGCCCAGTACGCCCGTACCGTACGGCCGTCGCTGGGCTGGCGTGCCGACTGGACGACCGGGCACCTGCGGGGCGGCGTACCGGAGTGGCAGGTCGGTCTCCTCAACGGCGGCTCGCACACGGTGGTCGTCGAGGCCTACGAGTGCCGGGCCGTCCTGCGCGGCGAGGACCCGCGGGACACCGCGCCGTGGACCGACGTGCAGGGCGTGGCGGAGGCGCTGACCGGGGCGGGGCTCACCGTCGGCGAGGACTTCCAGCTGGTCACCATGGGGAACTTCCCGCTGGTGGGCACCGGTTCCTATGAGACGACGATGCTCGGCGCGTTCTCCCAGCGCTTCGTCGACGAGGTCGAGGCGCTCCACATCAGGGTCCGGGTCGGCGATGTCGTCGGGGACAGCCACGAGCGGATCCTCGACGCCCTGAAGGGCGCCCGCTCCGCCTCGTATCAGCGCCCGGCGCCCTGACCGTCCAGCCAGCGCAGGACGTCGGGCAGAGCCAGCTGGGCGGCGAAGTGCCCGGCGTCCGGTACGAGGACGGGCTCGGCGCCGGGGATCCTGCCGGCCAGCCACCGGGTGTGCGTCACGGGCGAGAAGGCGTCGTCGAGGCCGTGCCACAGCAGCACGGGCGCGGCCACGGAGGCGACGTCGAAGCCCCACGGGCGCACGAAGGCCAGGCAGTCGTCGAGCCATCCGTGGTGCGAGACCCGCAGGGCCTCCTCGTACGTGCGCAGCAGCACCGCGCGCACCCGGGGGTCCTCGACGACCCGCAGGTCGTGCGGGGAGAGACCGGCACGCAGGTCGTCGAGGAGACGCGCCGGGTCCTGCCGGATGGCGACGGCCCGGGTGACCAGGTCCCGTTCGAGCCCACCGGGGTCCCGCCCGTCCAGATGCGCGCGGGCCAGGCCGTACTCGCGGACGTTGAACGGGGTCATGCCCGCGGACCAGTCCAGACCGGCCGCGTCCGGCGGGGCGAGCCCGACCAGTACGGCGGCCGCCGTGACCCGGTCCGGAAGCAGCGCCGCGCACGCGAGCGCGTGCGGGCCGCCGCCGGACCGTCCGACGACCGCGAACCGCTCGACGCCGAAGGCGTCGGCGACGGCCGCCGCGTCCCGGGCGGCGTCGGCGACCCGGCGGCCGGGGGCGCGCCGGGACCCCCCGTAACCGGGGCGGTCGTAGGCGAGGAACCGGAAGCCGGGGTGCTGGGCGGCGACCCCGGGCAGCAGCGTGCCGAGCCGGGTTCCGGGCGTCCCGTGCAGGAGGAGCACCGGTGACCCCGAGGGATCGCCCCACTCCTCGGCCACCAGGAGCCGACCGCCGTCGCCGCGCACAGGCTGTCCCATGAGACCGAGCCTAGGGCCTGTCGTGCCGATCAGGCCGGGCTCCCGGCAGGAATCCAGGCCGGCGCGGAACCATCGCCCCTCCTGCGCACTCTGTCTCAGCGACGGCGGAGAATCGCGAACGGAGGCCACCTTGAACCGGCGCACACTGCTCACAGCGGGTACCGGCTACGCGGCGGCGGCCGCCTGGACGATGGCCACGGCCAACGGGCAGGCGAGTGCGGGAAGTCCGGCCGGCGGGCAGCGCCCCCTGGACCCTTCGTCCGCCGCGGCCCGCAGCCACGCCGTCGCGCCCGGCGCCGCCGACTGGTCCGCGCTCGACCGGGGCCTCCAGGGCGGTCTGATACGCCCGGGCGACGCCGACTACGCCACCGCCCGCCAGCTGTACAACACCCGCTTCGACCAACTGCGCCCCGCCGCCGTCGCCTACGTGGCCAACACCGCGGACATCGCGGAGTGCCTGGCCTTCGCGCGCCGCCACGGAACCCACGTCGCCATCCGCAACGGTGGTCACTCCTACGCCGGCTGGTCCAGCGGCAACGGACGCCTGGTCATCGACGTCTCGGCCCTGAAGTCCATCCGCAGCGCCTCCGGCAGCGCCGTCATCGGCGCCGGCGCCAAGCTCATCGACGTCTACACCGAGCTCGGCGCCAAAGGCGTCACCATCCCCGGCGGCTCCTGCCCCACGGTCGGCATCTCCGGCCTGACGCTCGGGGGCGGCCACGGCGTCGTCTCGCGCGCCTACGGGCTCACCTCCGACAACCTCACCGGCGCCCGCATCGTCACCGCCGACGGCAGGTCCCTCGACGTGTCCAAGGACCGGGAGCCCGAGCTGTTCTGGGCCCTGCGCGGCGCCGGGAACGGGAACTTCGGTGTCGTCACCGAGCTGCGGTTCCGCACCCACAAGGCCGCCGACGGCGTCACCGCGCACCTGACGTGGCCCTGGTCCAAGGCCGCCGCCGCACTCCGCTCCTGGCAGGAGTGGGGTCCCGGTCAGCCCGACGAGATCTGGTCGGCGCTGCACCTCTCCGCCGTCGCCGGCCGGACCCCCACCGTCTCCATCAGCTGCTTCTCGCTCGGCACGTACGGCGCCCTGCAGAACGCCGTCGACCGGCTGGCGGACCGCGCGGGCGGCCCCGGCTCCGCCTCCGGCGTCACCATGCGCCGCCGCGGCTACCTCGACACCATGCGGATGTACGCGGGCTGCGCGACGACGTCCACCACCCGGTGCCATCTGCCCGGCAAGGTCCCGGGGCGGCAGCCCACCGGTGTGCTCCAGCGGGAGACGTACGCCGCGCGCTCGGACTTCTACAACCGCTCGCTGAACGCCGCCGGCATCCGCGCGCTGCTCGACCAGGTCGAACGTCACGGGCGCAGCGGCGGCGGCGGTGCCGTGTCCGTCGCGCTCACCGCGTTGGGCGGGGCCGTCAACCGCGTCTCCCCGCAGACGACCGCCTTCGTCCACCGCAACTCGCGCTTCCTGGCGCAGTACACGGCCTCCTGGGCCGCGGGCCACGCCGCCGGGGCGGCGACCGCCTGGCTGGACGGCACCCACACCGCGATGCGCCGGTACGCCTCGGGCGCGGCGTACCAGAACTACACCGACGCGAGCCTGACGGACTGGCGCGCCGCGTACTACGGTGCGGCCGCCGACCGGCTGTCCGAGCTGAAGAGGCGTTACGACCCGAACCGGCTCTTCGAGTTCCCGCAGGCGCTGTGAGCCGGCGGGGAGGTGTCGTCACGGCGACGTGAGTGCCCGCCGCCTCGACGGTGAGGGGCGGTCCGGTCCCGGGGCCGGCCGCGCGCGCCGGGGCCTCCGGGGATTCCTCGGGGAGCTCGTCACCGGCGTCGGCCCCGCGTTTGACCGACGACGTCCCGGGCCGTTGCCTCCCGGCCCCGGCGCCGTGAGGATGGCCCCATGCGGAACACGGTGGTCATCGACGCCCCTTCCAATCTCGGCCTGCGCCCGCCCGCTCCCGGTACCGTGCCCGGCTGCTACAAGCTCGCCGGAGCGCTGCGCGAGAACGGCCTCATGAGGCGGCTCGGGGCGTTCGAGGGCGGGGTGGTCGTGCCGCCCAGGTACGACCGGGGCGACTGGCGGGAGGGCGACGGCGTGTTCAACGCGGCTGCTCTCGCCACGTACACCGTCCGGCTCGCCGACCGGATCGAACGCCACGTGGCGGCCGGGGACTTCACGCTCGTCCTGGGCGGCGACTGTTCCATCCAGCTCGGTGCCGCGCTCGCCCTGCGCCGGCTCGGCCGGTACGGCCTCGCCTCCGTCGACGCCTCCCCGGACTTCCGCAACCCGGACAACTCGGACCGGATCGGGGCGGCGGGCGGTGAGGAGCTGGCCCTGGCCACCGGTCGCGGCCAGCGGGACCTGACCGACCTGGAAGGTCTGCGCCCCTACCTCCGCGACGAGGACGTCCGCGTTCTCGGCACCCGTGACGTGTACGCGGACGACGCCGAGATCGTCCAGCTCCGGGAGGTGAAGGTCCCCGTCGTGACCGTGTCCGAACTGCGTGCGTGGGGGCCGGGGGAGCTCGGGTCCGCGACCGCGGTCAGTCTGGAGTCCTCGGCTCTGGACGGCTTCTGGGTGCACCTGGACGCCGACGTGCTCGACCCCACGGTGATGCCGGCCGTCGACAGCCCGGACCCGGACGGCCTCCTCCCGGACGAGCTGACCGCCCTGCTCCGCCCGCTGGTCCGTTCGCCGCGCTGCGTCGGTCTCAACGTCACCATCTACGACCCCGACCTCGACCCCGAGGGCACGGCAGGCGCGTTGCTCACGGACCTCGTCGTGGCGGCGCTCACCGACGGCTGACATCCGGCCGCACGGGGCGGGAGCACGCGACAGGCCGAGAACGCGGCACCGGCCGGATCATCGCGAGGCACCGGCCGGATCGCCACGCGGCGCCCGTGTGTGCCGCGTTGCTCACGGATCCGGCCGGAGTGCCCCGGTTCGGCGAGGGTGTTCGTCTTCCGTTCACCGGCGACCGGAGTCCGCGACTCCAAGATCTCGTACACATAACGCGTCTGGACCAAAGAGGTCCGGATGTGAAAGATCCAAGGAGTCCCCCCGTCATGCCTCCCTCCCCCGACGTCTCCCGTCGCGCGCTGCTCGGCGGTGCCGCCGGCGCCGCCGCGCTGGCCTCGCTGCCGTTCAGCGTGCGCGAGGCCCTCGCGGCGCCCGCCCGCCCGGGCCGGCTGGAAGACATCGAGCATGTCGTCGTTCTGATGCAGGAGAATCGTTCCTTCGACCACTACTTCGGAACCCTGCCCGGCGTACGCGGCATCGGAGACCGTGCCGCCGTCCGCGGCGTCAACGGCAAGTCCGTCTTCCACCAGCCGGACCCCTCCCGCCCCGAGGGCCACCTCGTCCCCTTCGCGATGAACGCGGCCCACACCAACGCCTACCGCAACGGCGCCCCCGCCTTCGGCTTCGTCGACTCCTTCCCGCTCTGGAACGACGGCCGGGCCGACGGCTACGTGACCGGCCGTACCAGCGGCTGGCTGGGGCACGGCTTCTACGAGCCCGCCGACATGCCGTTCTACAACGCGCTCGCCGGCACCTTCACGGTCTGCGACCAGTACCACGCGTCGGTCCAGTGCAACACGAACACCAACCGCGACCACTTCATGACCGGCACGAGCGGCGGCACGGTCAACGACACCGTCGTCTACAACAACAGCTCCATACCGGGCGGCTACACCTGGACCACGTACGCCGAGCGGCTCGAAGACGCCGGGATCAGCTGGAAGACGTACCAGGCCCGGGACAACTACGACGACAACGCCCTCGCCTGGTTCCGGCCGTTCCAGCAGGCCAAGCCCGGCGAGCCGCTCCACGACCGGGGCATGGCGATGGTCGGCGCCGCGGCCGACCAGGGCGACGGCCACAAGATGGGCGACGCGCTCGTCGAGGCGTTCCGCGCCGACGTCGCCGCCGACCGCCTGCCGCAGGTGTCCTGGATCGTCGCTCCGGAAGCCCTCTCCGAGCACGCCAGCTGGCCCCCGCCGTACGGCGAACACCTCACCGCGCGACTGATCGAGGCCCTCGCGGACCATCCCGAGGTCTGGGCCAAGACCGTCTTCATCCTCAACTACGACGAACACGGCGGCTTCTTCGACCACTGCATGCCGCCCGTGCCGCCGCTCTCCGCCGACCGAGGCAAGGCCACCATGTCCGTGGACGGCGAGGTCGTCGTCCGGGTGAAGCGGGCCGACGGCGCCATCGCCATGCGGGTCGTCTCCCAGGACGGCCGCTACCGGGTCCGCGCCGCCGACGGCGCCCTCACCTGGTCGGACACCCTGCCCGCCGGGGAGACCCTGGTCTCGGGACCGCACGCCATGGGCCTCGGCCTGCGGGTGCCGATGCTCGTCGTGTCCCCGTGGACCCGCGGCGGCGTCGTCGACTCCACCGTGCTCGACCACACCTCCGTCATCCGCTTCCTGGAGCGCCGCTTCGGGGTGCGCGAGCCCAACATCAGCGCCTGGCGCCGCTCCGTCGCCGGCGACCTGACGTCCGTCTTCGACTTCTCCGGCGAGGACATCGTCTGGCCCGAGCTGCCCGACACCGGCGGCAACGTGGCGAAGGCCGACGCGGCCGCCGGGAAGCCGTCGATCTCCGTTCCCTCGCCGCAGTTCCTCCCGCGCCAGCAGCGCGGCACCCGGCCCGCCCGCCCCGTGCCGTACGCCCTGTCGCTGCGCTCCAGGGTCCGCGACGGAGAGGTCGGGCTCGACCTCCGCAACAAGGGCCGCCAGGCCGCCGTCTTCCAGGTGTACGCGGAGCCCGGCAGCACCCCCGACTTCTACACCGTCGGCGCGGGCGAGCGGCTCTCCGGCAGCCGCGCGCTCCAGGGCGACACGTACGACCTGCGGATCCACGGCCCCAACGGCTCCCTGTGGGCCCTGCGCGGTGCCGCCGACGACGCCCTCGAGGCCCGGCTCAAGGAGGAGACCGAGGACGACCGCGCGTACGTCGAGATCGAGATCGAGAACCGCGGCCGACGCTCCCGCACCGTGCTCGTCGGCGATCTCGCCTACGGCGGCGGGGTCCGCGAGGTCCGGGTCGGGGCACGCGACGAGCGCACCGTGAAGCTGCGGGTACCGGCCGAGCGCTGGTACGACATCGCCGTGAGCGCCGCCGACGACCCCCGCTTCCTGCGCCGCTTCGCCGGCCGCTTCGCCGACCGGCAGCAGGGACACGGCCGGGGCCGCGCCCGTGGCGTCACCGACCCGGCGATGGGTCTCGCCGACGCCCTCACCGCCGAGGTCACCACGGCCGCCGGTGACGAGCCGGTCGTCGCGGGCGGGACCACGGCCCGCTTCACCGCCACCGTCACCCACCGCGGCCCCGCCGAACTCCACGACGTGACCGTCCTCCTCACGGTGCCGTCCGGATGGACGGCGAAGCCCGTCGCGGACGTCCCGCCGAGGACCCTGGCCCCCGGTGCCTCGTACGCCACCGACTGGGACGTCACCGCCCCCGCCGACGCCCCCGCGTACGGCTCCGCCCGGCTGCTCGCGGTCGCCCGCGGGCGCGCGGCCGACGGCCTGCGCCTCGCGGACGGCGAGATCCAGGCCCGGATCGCCCCGACCATGACCGGTCATCTGCTCGCGGAGGACTTCCAGTCCCTCGCCGGGAAGCTGGTCAAGCGCGGCCAGGTGCCGGGCTGGACGGCGACGGCGCCGGAGGGCTGGTCGGTCGTCAACGCGGCCGCGATGCCGCAGGGCACGCCGATGTTCCAGGGCTGGACCTTCCACACCCGGCGCTCCTGGTCCGCCGGCGCGCAGAACAGGCCGAACTTCACCCGGGGCCTCGGCATCGTCGCCGTCGCCGACCCGGACGACTGGGACGACACGGGCGCCCCCGCGAGCAAGGGCCGCTTCGACTCGACCCTGGTCTCGCCCGCGGTCCCGATCCCGGCCGGCCGTACGACGCTCCGGGTGGAATTCGACTCCCACTACCGGCAGGAGGGCGACCAGAAGGCCGAGGTCCGCGCGGTCTTCGACACGGGCGTGGAGCAGACCGTGCTGCGGTACGGCCCCGGTTCGCCGGACGCCGAGAACACGTCCGTCGGCCAGGACCTCACCGTCCCGGCGGGCGCGCGCACGGTGACCCTCCGCTTCCGGATGTACGACGCCGGGAACAACTGGTACTGGGCGGTGGACCACATCCGCGTGCGCTGACGCGCACCCGGGCGGTGACCGAAGCCTCCGGTCACCGCCCGGAGCCGCATCCAGGCACGGTCCCGGTGCGGAAGAGGAGAGGACGGCGCCGTCCGCG
Source organism: Streptomyces sp. NPDC096079 (assembly GCF_040303145.1). NCBI lineage: Bacteria > Bacillati > Actinomycetota > Actinomycetes > Kitasatosporales > Streptomycetaceae > Streptomyces > Streptomyces sp. NPDC096079. The sequence goes on along the minus strand of NZ_JBEOST010000012.1, from coordinate 143,850 downwards.
GTGCCGTCCCGGATCACCGCGGGCCCGTCGCGACGCCACACACCGACGGCGGGCGCGTGGCCTACAGAGGGGCACACCCATGGTCGCGTCAGTCGGAGGACGTCTCGACGTCATCGTCGTCGGAGCCGGCGCGGCCGGCCTCGCCTGTGCCGCGGACCTCGCCGCGCGCGGGCTCGCCGTCCGCCTCGTGGAGGCCGACGCGTCGCCCGGTGGACGGATGCGCACCGACCGTGTCTCCGGGTTCACGGTCGACCGCGGATTCCAGGTGTTCAACACGGCCTACCCGCAGGTCGGGAAGCGTCTCGACCTGCGCGGGCTGCGGCTCCGGCGCTTCACCCCCGCCGTACTCGTCGCGACCCCGCGCGGGATCCGGCGGTTCACCGATCCCAGCCGTGATCTCCGTGGCGGCAAGGACCTGCTGGCGGGCCGCGTGGCCGCGCCGAGGGACGTGCTCGCCGTGGGGGCCCTGTCGGCCCGGGACGTGCTGGAGCCGACGGCCCGGCTGCGTTCCCGGCCCGACACCACCACGCACGTCACCCTCAGGAAGGCCGGGATCTCCGAGGAGCTGATCGAGACGTTCTTCCGGCCCTTCCTGTCCGGTGTCTTCCTCGAAGAGGACCTGGACACCTCGGCACGCGTCTTCCATCTCGTCTGGCGCACCTTCCTGAGAGGCACTCACTGCCTGCCCGCCGACGGAATCCAGGCGGTGCCCCTCCAGCTCGCCACCGCACTGCCGTCCGGCGTGCTGCTCACCGAGGCACCGGTCGAGAGCCTCACCGACGGGGGAGTGCGGCTCGCCGACGGCACCGAGGTCGACGCCCGGTGCGTCGTCGTGGCCGCGGGCCCGCGCGCCGCGGCCCGTCTGCTGCCGGGCCTGGAGATCCCCGCGGGCCGCACCGTGAGCACGGTCTACCACGCGGCCGAACGCTCCCCGCTGACCGAACCGACGCTCGTCGTGGACGCCCGTCGGCGCTTCCTGAACACCTGTGTCCTGACCGAGGTGCACCCGCACTTCGCGCAGGACGGCCGGGCCCTGATCTCGACCTCGGTCCTGGGAGACCTCTCTCCGGAACGGCACGGGCGGCTCCTCGCGGCTCTCGCCGAGGTGTACGGGGTGGACACCGCCACCTGGGAGACGGTGCACCGGACCACGGTGCCCGACGCGCTGCCGGCCATGCCCCCGCCCCATCCGTTGTCGCGCACGACGCGGGTTCGCACCGGCCGTTACGTCTGCGGCGACCACCGGGCCACGGGGTCGCTCCAGGGTGCGCTCGCGTCCGGCGCCCGCGCCGCCCGGGAGGTCCTGGCCGACCTCGACGGGGGCCGGAAGCAGCCCTGAGCCCGCAGCGATGGTGCGTCGAAAAGCCGTCACGGCTCGCCGGGACGCGGCGGACGGGCGGTCCGTCGTGGGGGACGCGGGAAGAAGCCGCTCGTCCGCGCGCGGTATTCGGCGTAACCGGGGCGTTGTGCCATGTGGTTCTCGAGGAGTCGCTTGCCGCTCCCGAAGACGAGGAGCCCGCTCATCACGAGCGGGGAGACCAGGGTGAGCAGGGCGCTCTGCCACGAGACGCACGCCGTCAGGTAGAGGCCCCACCACACGAGGAAGTCGCCGAAGTAGTTGGGGTGGCGGGTCCAGCTCCACAGGCCCCGGTCCATGATCCGCCCCTTGTTCGCGGGGTCGGCCTTGAACCGGGCGAGCTGGTGGTCCCCCGTCGCCTCGAAGAACACCCCGGCCGCCCACAGCGCCAGTCCGGCACCCGCCGTCGCGTCCAGGGGCCGGGGCGCGAGCGAGGCGACCTGGACGGGCAGCGAGACGAGCCAGACCAGGCCGCCCTGGAGGAGATAGACGGTGCGCAGGGCGTAGAGGCTTCGGTTGCCCCGGGCCCGGTCCAGCATCCGCGCGTACCTCGGGTCCTCGCCGTGCCCCCGCCCCCGTCGCGCGATGTGGACCGCGAGCCGCAGCCCCCACACGACGGTGGCGAGCGTGACGGCGGCCCTGCGGCCGTCGTCGCCGTACCCGTCGGAGAGGAACCAGGACACGACGGCCACGGCGGCGAAGGCGACACCCCACGCCACGTCGACGATCCGGTGCAGGCCCCTGGTGTTCCCGATGACGAACGTGATCAGCATGACGGCCGTCGCCGTGCCGGCCGAGGCGGCCAGGAGCACCGCGAGGGCGCCGGTGTCGATGCCCGTCATGCGCGCGCGCCTCGCCCGTGACGGTCGTGAAGGTCCGGCTCCATCGTTCCTACCCCTCCTGACCGCCGGTCGTGGTGAGCACGATCTGGCGTACGTCGAGGTAGTGGGCGCGGAAGCCGGCCTCGGAGTAGGCGAGGTAGAGCTCCCACATGCGCCGGAAGACGCGGTCGAAGCCGAGTGCCTCGACGGCCTTCTCCTGGTCCAGGAACCTCTCGCGCCACAGCCGGAGCGTCTCGGCGTAGTGCTCGCCGTAACCGGCGTCGTGGACGATCCCGAGGCCGGCCGCGGCACTGTGCCGGGCGATGGCCTCCCGGGAGGGGATGAGGCCGCCGGGGAAGACGTACTTGCTGATCCAGGTGTGGGTGCGGGCGGTGACGAGCATCCGGTCGTGCGGCATGGTGATGGCCTGGAGCACGGCGCGGCCGCCGGGCGCCAGGAGGTCACGCAGGGACCCGAAGTAGCCGGGCCAGTACTCGGGGCCGACGGCCTCGATCATCTCCACGCTGACCACGGCGTCGTAGCGTCCGCTCGTCCGCCGGTAGTCGCGGAGTTCGACGTCGACCCGGTCGGAGAGACCGGCGGCCCGGACGCGTTCCACCGCCTTGGTCCGCTGCTCGGCGGAGAGCGTGATGGTACGGACGTGGGCCCCGCGGGCGGCGGCGCGCAGCGCGAGTTCGCCCCAGCCCGTGCCGATCTCCAGGAGCCGGGTGCCGGGGCCGACCCGTGCCAGGTCGAGGAGCCGGTCGATCTTCCGGTGCTGGGCGGCCTCCAGGTCGGCGGCCCGGGCGGGCAGGGAGTCGAACACCGCGGACGAGTACGTCAGGCCGGGATCGAGGAACAGCGCGAAGAGTTCGTTGGACAGGTCGTAGTGGCGGTGGATGTTCCGACGGGCTCCGTCGAGCGAGTTGCGGTCGTTCCGGGGCCTGTGGTGCACCCAGGCGCCGCGCAGCCGGCGGAGCGGTGCCGGGGCGAGGTCGTCGACGTGACGCGCGAGGACCGTGAGCAGACCGACGAGGTCGTCACTGTCCCATTCGTCGGCCATGTAGGACTCGCCGAAGCCGATGAGTCCGTCCGCGCCGATGCGTCGGTGGAAGGCCCGGGGGTCGTGGAGCGTCAGCGTGGGCGCGGACGACGAGCCGTCCGCCGACGACAGGTCCCGGGGGGTGACCGTCCGCAGCGGCAGGCGGCTGAGGGCGCGCTCCACGAGCGTGCGCGCGACGGCGGTGCGCAGAGCGGAGGCGCGGGGGAGCCGGGCCACGTCCGGCCAGCGTTCGGCGTCGATCGGAAGGAGGCCGGGTTCGGTGGCTCGTGCGGAGACCAAGGGCGACAGGAGTGTCACAGCATGCCTTCTTGAGGGGGAGGGGTGGGCCGGGGCCGGACGGGAAGTCCCTTGAGGTAGAGGCGGATCCCATGGAGGCGGATGCCGAGGGAGACGGCAGCGGTCGACCACGGGTGACGGAGCGCGGCGGCGAGGAGCGTCCGGGTCCCCGCGGGGCGGTGGGTGCCGACGACGGTCGCGGTCAGCGGGCGGTGACCCGCCCCGTACCGGAGCTGGACGGTGAGGTCCAGTCGGTCGCCGGGGAGGGGCAGACGCATCCGGTAGGAGCCCTCGGCATCGAGGAACGGCGACACGTAGAAGACCTTGGGTGTCTCGTCGCGGCCCTGGGCGTCGGGTCGCAGGAGGTAGCAGTGGCGCTGCCCGTAGGTGTTGTGCACCTCCGCGACGACGCAGACCAGGCGCCCCGCGCCGCTGTGGCACCAGTACAGGGTGAGCGGGTTGAAGACGTGCCCGAGGACACGTGCGTGGCCGAGCATCAGGACCGTTCCGTCGGCGTCGGGAACGCCGTTGGCCCGGAGGAAGGCGTCCAGGCCGGCGCGCAGGGTGGGCGCGTTCCCGCCGAAATGGTCACGGGGGTCGAACCGGGCGAGCGGACGGAGCACGCGGGGAAGGCGGGGGAGGGCGTCGAGGTCGACCAGCCAGAAGTACGTGCGGTGGCGGAACCCGTACCGCACGGGGGCGACCCGCGTGTGGACGACCTCGCTCCGGTAGAGGGCGGGGACGCGGGGGAGCGTACCGCCCCCTCCGGTTCCCGCTGATCGCCCGCTCACCACGTCACCCCGAGGGCCCGGGCCGCCTCGACTCCCGACCGGCAGCCGTCCTCGTGGAAGCCCCAGCCGTGATAGGCGCCGGCGTACGCCGTGACAGAGGTGTTGAGACCCGGCAGGAGGCGTTGGGCCGCGACGGATCCAGGCGTGTACACGGGATGCTCGTACGTCATGCGGGCCAGGACCGTGGAGTCGTCGACCCGGTCACCGGGATTGAGCGTCACGATGTGGGGCTCGGCGGCGGTGAGGCGCTGGAGCCGGTTCATGTCATAGCTGACCTGGACCGATTCGGGACGAGCCGTGCACGTGGGAAGCCAGTAGTTCCAGGACGCGCGCGCGTGCGGACTCCGTGGCAGGAGCGAGGTGTCGCGGTGCAGCACGGTCGGGTTCCGGGAGTAGGCGAACGCTCCCAGGGCCCGTCGTTCCCGCGCGGTCGGGTCGGCGAGGAGCCGCAGAGCCTGGTCGGGGTGGACCGCGAGGACGACGGCGGAGTGGGTGGTCGATTCGCCGTCCTCGGTGACGACCCGGGCGTGGTCCGGGCCGCGCAGGACGGAGCGGACCGGCGTGGCGGTCCGGACGGCGGTCAGACCCTTGGCCACGCGCTCGACGTAGGCGGAGGAGCCTCCGGTGACCGTCTTCCACTGCGGCGACCCCGTCACCGACAGGAGCCCGTGGTGGCCGAGGAACCGGAAGAGGTACGCCGCGGGGTAGCGGAGCGAGGTCTCCGGTGCGCACGACCACACCGACGAGACGAGGGGGATCGCGAAGTGGCTGACGAAGTAGGCCGTGAACGTGTGCGCCCGGAGGAAGTCCCCCCATGTCATCGTCTCGTCGCCGGCGTCGAGCAGGCGGCGCGCGGCCCGGTGGAAGCGGGGAACCTCGGCGAGCATGCGCAGATGGGCCGGGCGCCGCAGGTTGCCGCCGCCCAGGAGACCCCGCGGACCTCGGGCGCCGGCGTACTCCAGTCCGCAGCCGTCACACCGTACGGACATGCTCATCTCCGCGTCCTGGGTCGTCACCCCCAGTTCCCGGAAGAGCCGCAGGAGGTGGGGGTAGGTCCGCTCGTTGTGGACGATGAACCCCGAGTCGACCCGGACGACGCCACCCTCACGCAGGGGCAGCTCATGGGTGTGGGCGTGCCCTCCGAGGCGGTCGTCGGCCTCGTACAGGGTGACGTCGTGCGCGCGCGCCAGGATGTGGGCGGCCGTCAGCCCGGCCACCCCCGCCCCCACCACCGCGATGTTCCGGCGGTTCATCTGCCCACCCCTCCTTGCCGTGACCTGGGACCGCGGGCAAGAGCTGTCGGTCGGAGGCTGTGCGGAGCCGCTCCTCGATCGTGACGTCGTGTCCTGCCCTCGTTCGTCAGCCTCTTCCAGGCCGACGACACGCAGCAACCCGCATCGGTTGTGCGTCGATAGGGCAGGATGCACCGCCCCCCACGGCGGCGAGCGGGACCCTCGGCGTCCCTTCCGCCGGGCGCGCGGGACCCGAGCCGTCGGCGTCGAGCCCGAGGCCTCAGCGCCGCGACGGCAGGGACTGCTCCGTCCAGATGGTCTTGCCCGTGCGCGTGTACCGGCTTCCCCACCGGTCGGCGAGCTGCGCGATCAGGAACAGCCCGCGGCCCCCCTCCTCCGTCGCGTGCGCGCGGCGCATACGGGGCTGGGTGCTGCTGCCGTCGGACACCTCGCAGATCAGCGTCGACGTACGGATCAGCCGGAGCGAGATCGGCCCGCCCGCGTACCGGATGGCATTGGTGACGAGCTCGCTGGCCACCAGCTCGGTGGTGAAGGCGAGCTCGTCCAGGTCCCACCGGGTCAGCTGGTCGAGCACATGGGCCCGCGCCTCGGACACCACCGACGGATCCGCCGCGAACGTCCAGGCGGCGGTGGACTCCGCCGGGACCCCGCGGACCGCCGCGAGCAGCAGCGTCACGTCGTCCGACAGCGGAGCCGGCACGAGTCGCCGGACCACTTCGGGGCCCACCTCCTCCAGGGTCCGCCCGGACCCGAGCGACCCCAGCGCGTCGCGGAGGGCCTCCATCCCCTCGTCCAGATCGGAGTGCCCCCGCTCGATCAGGCCGTCGGTGTAGAGCGCGAGGACACTGCCGTCCCTCACCTCCGTCTCGACGGGTTCGAACGGCAGCCCGCCGACCCCGAGCGGTGGACCGGGGCTGAGATCGACGTAGACGACACCGCCGTCGGGATCCACCAGGGCGGGCGGCGGATGCCCCGCGCTGGCCACGACACACCGCCGGGTCACCGGGTCGTACGTCATGTAGAGGCAGGTGGCGCCGAAGGAGCCGAAGGGGATCTCGGTGCCCGGCGGCCGCGTGGCCTCCGCACCGTCGGCGTCGATGACGAACTGGGACACGAGGTCGTCCAGATGCGTCAGCAGTTCGTCGGGCTCCAGGTCGAGGTCCGCGAGCGTCCGCACGGCGGTACGCATGCGAGCCATCGTCGCGGTCGCCTGGAGACCGTGCCCGACGACGTCGCCGACCACGAGGGCGACCCGTCCGGACGACAGCGGGATGACGTCGAACCAGTCACCGCTGACACCCGTCGCCGTGTCGGTGGGGAGGTAGACGCTCGCGGTGTGCACCGTGGACGTGTCGGTCGTGGCGGAGGGCAGCAGACTCCGCTGCAGACCCACCGCCGCGTTCCGCTCGCGGGCGTAGCGGCGCGCGTTGTCCACGACCAGAGCCGTACGCGAGGCGATCTCCTCCAGGAGGGCGAGGTCGTCGTCGGTGAACGACGGCCGGCTCTCGTCCCGCCCGACCCGGATCCGGCCGAGGAGCGCCCCGCGTGCCCGCAGCCACACGGTCATGCCGTGCGCGAGTGCGCCGACCGCGTCAGGACGGCCGGTGCTCGCCTGCGCGGTGTGCGGCCGCACCCGGCCCGTGAGCACGCCGCCGGTGTCCACCTCGTACGTGACGGAACCGAGCAGGCCGGCGGCGATCCCGGCCACCGCGGTGCGGCGGAGCACATGCCGACGGCGGTGCTCGGGAGCCGGCTCCTCGTGCGTGAACACCGCCTCGGCGACCTCGACGACGACCACGTCGGCCAGCGCCGGAACGAGCACGCCGACGAGGTCGCGGGTGGTCTCCTCGGCGGAGAGGTTCGTGCTGAGGACGCTGGTGGCCCGGTGCAGCAGGTCGAGGCGACGACGCGAGAGCCGTTCCTCCGTGACGTCGACGAACAGGGCCGTCACGCCCGTCACGAACTCGTTCGCCTCCTGGAGGCGGAAGGCGGAGAGCGCCATGGTCCGTCCGTGACCCGGGTCGACCAGCGTGCGGACCTCGACGTCGACCGCGACCAGCGGAATCCCGGTCGTCAGCACCTCGCGCAGCCGGGAGTCGATCACGCGGGCGTCCGACTCCCGGAGGAACTCGGTCAGCCGGGCCCCGTACAGATCGCCCGGGAGACCCGTGTACGGGAGGAGGTGCGTGTTCGTCCTCACCAGGCGCAGACCGTTGTCGAAGACCGCGAGACCGATCCGGTCCTGGAGGAACAGCTCCCGCATGAAGGCATGGCCCTGACGCCACTGCGACACCAGGGCACGGGGAGCGCCCAGCACCAGGAACCGGGGCGGGGAACCGCCCAGCCCGTCGGTCAGCGGCAGGACACGGAAGTCCACCTCGCCCGCGCCGTCCGCGGCGAGCTCCGCGCGCCCCTCCCACACCGGTCCGTCACGCTGCTCCATGACCGTCCGCCAGCTCCCCGGAACCGCCAGGAGCTCCCGGACCAGCCGCCCGTGCAGGTCCCGCGCCGACCGCCCCAGCAGGTTCTCCGCCGCGGGTGTGCACCCCAGGACGGTCCCCCGGGCGTCCACCACGAGAGCGGCGGCGTGCCCCACGTCGAGGAGGTCGTCGCTTCCCGAGGTCATCGGAGGGCACCGTCCGTTCCGTGCATGGTGAGCGGCTGCGACCACCGCTCCCCACCACTGTGCCCGGGCGCCCGCCGCACGGCACGCCGTACTGTGCCGAATGGCCACCGTCGCGGCGCACCCCGGGCGCGACCACGCCCCACCGGCGTCTCACCGGATCAGTGCCGCACGAAGGGCAGATCCCCGGGCCGCACCGCCTCGCGCGGCCCCGCAGCCCGCAGCACCACGTCCAGCACGCGCGCCGGGTCGGCGGCGTACGCGTGGGAGAACCACGCCATGTTCGCCTCGACCACCGCCCACCGGTGGCCCGGACGGTACGGGTCGAGGAGCTGCCCGACGTCCACGACGACGGCGCTCGGGAGGGCGGTCCCGGCCTCGGCGACCAGACGCTCGACGAACGCCGCGATCTCCCCGGCGACCGCCCCTCGGCCGTCGAGCGGGCCGGGGTCCAGCCGGCCGAACACCGCGTACCGACTGCCCGTGGCGATCCGGCCGTCCAGCAGGAACAGCCGGTACTCGGCGGCGAAGGTCACCACCTCGGAGAGCAGCACCGGAGTCGACGGGTCCAGATCGGCGGGCAACCGGGAGCCGTCGGCGTAGACGTCCGCGGGGAAGGACTTGTCCCGCGGCGGTTTCACGAACGTCGGCCGCCCGACCGCCCACGCGTCCGCGAGGGTCGCCGCACGGACCGTGCGCCCGGTGAAATCCTCCGGCAGCCGGGCGAGCCAGTCGTCCGCCGGTTCGAGCAAGGCGAACCCGAGCCGTCCGGCCAGCCGCGCCCCCGCCACCGGACCGCCGTACCAGTACGCCGGTCCCACCGCCGCACCGACCTCCTCCGCGGCCGGCACCTTCATTCCCCGCCGCGTCGCCTCAGCGGCCAAGAGCTCCATCGTCGACGTCCGCCGACCGGGCATGACCAGCACCGCGCCCCTCCTTCACCACGTACGAAGCCGCCACGGTAGAGCCCCGGCGTCCCGGCCACACCCGAGTATTCGGCCCCGGGGCAAGGACGGGCGGCCCTGCCCCGACCGACGCGTTCGCCGCCCGGGGCGGTCTCGGCGAAGGGCAGCGCTCAGCCGCCGGCCCCGTCCACCAGCCCGCCGCGGGCGAGGGCACGGGCCGCGGCGGACGGGTCCGGCCCGTCCCCGTCAGGATCGCGGAGGCGCGCCAGCAGCGCGTCCACGTCCCGGAGCCGGCCGGCCTCCGCCTCGGTGAGGACGGTGTCGGCGTCGGGCCCGCCGTCCACCGGTACGAGGCGTTCGGCCAGCAGGCCGACCGCCTCCGTACGGACGGCGAGCGCGCTCATTCCGCAGTCCAGGCCGTCGTCGTCGAGGCTGTCGGGGTAGGGCGCGCGGGCCCAGGCGCCGTCCTCGAACCAGTAGACGCAGCCGAGCTCGTTGCCCGACAGCCGGTCCCGCAGCTCGTCCCACGGCAGCCACGCCGGGCCGCCCGCGAACATGTCGATCGGCGGCTCGTGCCACTTCACCCCGCTCGACTCGTCCTCGCCGTACAGCACGTAACGGCCCTCGCCCATGCGGGACATCACCCACCACGTGCAGCCCGCGTCGTCCCAGTGGAGTCCGTCGTCGTCGATCCAGCGACCGACGCGGTGCACGCCGGGCACGCGCTCGTCCGCGCTGGTCGCCGCGAGCGCGGCGACGAGCGCCCAGCGGGCCCACAACTTCTCGGCGGGCGGAAGGTCCTCCGGCAGTCCCGGACGGTTGATCGTCATGGCGACCACCGTACGGGCCGCCGTCCCCCTCCCCGTACACCGGGTGCGCGCCCCCGTCTCCCCGGCTCCGACGGCCTCGCGCACGCTCCCCGGCAGCGCGTCGACCCGTCGTTCGACGTGCGTTCACCCGGCAACCGGACCGACGCCGACCGCCGTTCGGCATCGGCCGGGACTCTCGTCTCGCCCAGTCACCACTCCTCCTCTCCTCCCGGGACGGACACCGTGTTCGAAGTACGCGCTCCCCGCGGGCGTCGTCGGCTCGCCCTCTTCCGCCGCGCCTCGCTCCGCCTGGTCGTGGCAGGCTCCACGATGGCCGCGGCCGCGTCGGCGCTCGTGTCCCCGGCCCAGGCCGCCCCGGCGGACGACATCCGCATCAACGAGGTGGTGACCACCGGCAGCGTCAACGACTCGATCGAGCTGTTCAACAAGGGCGCGGCCGCCGTCGACATCTCCGGCTGGGTCCTCAAGGACGACAACAACAGCTCGAAGTTCACCGTGCCGTCCGGCACCACGCTCGGCGCGGGCGCCGTGAAGGCCTTCGACGTCTCCGCGTCGTTCGGTCTCGGCTCCGGCGACAAGGCCCGCCTCTACCTGCCCGGCGGCAGCACGCTGGTCGACAGCTTCACGTGGACGAGTCACTCCGCCCCGTCCTGGTCGCGGTGCCCCGACGGCACCGGCGCCTTCCGCCAGGCGCCCCTGACGCTCGGCACCCTCAACTCCTGCGGCGGGGGCGGTACGGGACCGGAGGCCTGGCCCGGCGGCAGCTCCGTGGCCACGGCCGACGGCTCCGACGTCTTCGGTTCGGACCTCAGCGGCCTGTACGAGGAGGGCTCCGTGATGTGGGGCGCCCAGAACTCCGGCAAGCTGTGGCGGCTGGTCCGTGACGGGTCCGGCGGCTGGCGGCCGGACACCGCGAACGGCTGGACCTCCGGCAAGACCCTCCGGTTCCCCGGCGGCACCGGCACCGCCGACAGCGAGGCCGTGACCCTGACGGCCGCGGGCGCCGCGGGCGGCGCGTACGTGGCGAGCGAGCGCAACGGCGACGCCTCCGGCACCAGCCGCCTGTCCGTCCTCCGGTACGACGTCACCACGGGCACCGGCACCAGCCTGACCGCCACCAAGGAGTGGAACCTGACCGCCGGCCTGCCCGCGGTCGGCTCCAACGCCGGCTTCGAGGCCATCACCTGGATCCCGGACGCCACGCTCGCCACGGCGGGCTTCAAGGACGAGTCGACCGGCGCGGCCTACGACCCGAACCGCTTCGGCGCGCACACCGGCGGCGTCTTCTTCGTCGGTGTGGAGGGCACGGGATCGGTCTACGGCTACGTACTCGAGGACGGCGGCACCGCCACCCGGGTCGCCACCCTCAGCAGCGGCATGGCCGGTGTCATGGAGGTCCAGTGGGAGCCGCAGGCCGCGCGCCTGTGGCTGGTCTGCGACGACACCTGCTCCGGTCAGCACCGGACCATGAGGATCGGCGCCGACGGCGCCTTCGCCACGGCCGCCGTCTACAACCGCCCGGCCGGCATGTCCAACCTGAACAACGAGGGCTTCACGCTCGCCGCCGCCGACGAGTGCGTGGCCGGCACCAAGCCCGTCTACTGGGCGGACGACAGCAACACCAGCGGTCACGCGATCCGCAAGGGCACCATCAGCTGCTGACGATCGGCAGACGACAGGACGGGGTGCCCCCTTCGTCGGGGGGCACCCCGTCCTGTCGTGCCAACCCGGCAAGCGAGTTGCGGGCCGCCCCGCCGGCGGTTTCGCACCGAGCCCGCACCGCTCCCCCGAGCCGTCCGGCCGGTCGAAAACCGGATGCCCCGCCCCGCCCCGGCTCCCTAACCTGCCGTCATGGAACACGGACCGGCCCTGCTGAACGTCATCGACGTCGAGGCCACCTGCTGGGAGGGGCAGCCGCCGCCCGGTGCGGTGAGCGAGATCATCGAGATCGGACTGACCGTCGTCGATCTGACGGCCCGACGGCGCGCGGGCCGGCACCGCATCCTCGTACGGCCCGAACGCTCCCAGGTGAGCGCCTTCTGCACCGAGCTGACCGGCCTCACCCAGGCCGAGGTCGCCCGTGGCGTCGGCTTCGCCGAGGCGTGCCGGACGCTCGCCGACGATCACGACGCGCGCGGCCGCCCCTGGGCGAGCTGGGGAGACTACGACCGCAAGCAGTTCGAACGGCAGTGCCGGGCGGCCGGAGCGCCCTACCCGTTCGGCCGGCCGGCCGAACGGGGGCACACCAACGCCAAGGCGGTCTTCACCGAGGCGTACGGCCTGCGGAAGCGGCCGGGCATGGCGGGCGCCCTCCGGCTCGCGGGACTGCCGTTGGAGGGCCGTCACCATCGGGGCGAGGACGACGCCTGGAACATCGCCGCCCTCGTCCTGGACCTGGTGGAGCGCGGGGCCTGGACGACCCCGGGGAGCAGGACGCAGAACGGGTGGCGGTCCATCCCGGAGATGTGATCCGGCTCACGGGAACCAGGGGGCGGGCCCGTCCAGTGCTGATCATGAACGTCAACTCGAAGAACTCTCCCTCGTCCGTCGCCTCCGCCCCCGACCGGACGGCGACCCGCCGCTCCGTGTTGCGCGGGCTCGGCGTCGCGACGGCCGCGGGCACCGCCGCCGTCTGCCTCCCGGCCGTCACGGCCCACGCCGCGCCCGCCGGCCCCGCCGCGCGGCGGACGCGCGGTGCCTCCGGCACGTACGCGCTGACCCTCGTCCACCTGGGCCGCGACGGCACGCCCACCACCGCCTACCGCACCCTGCTGACCGCCCTGTCCGGACCCGACGCCGGCAGCGGACGGGAGCTGAAGGACTCGCCCAGCACCGTCACCCTCCAGGTGCCCGGCGGGCGGTACGTGCTCGACGCGAGCATCTCCACCAAGCCGGTGGGGGACGAGAACTGGGGGAACGACTGGCTCGTGCAGCCCCGGCTGGACGTGGACCGCGACATGACCGTCGTGCTCGACGCCCGGGTCGCGCGCCCGGTGGACATCCTGCCGCCGGTCGCCGACGCCAGGTTCGAACAGAACGGGGTGTTCGCCGAGGTGACGTACGAGGGGGTCACCGGGTTCGTGCACCTGCTGACGATGTCGCCCGACCTGCGGGTCGCACACCTGGGGCCGGCCGCCGAGCGCGGGTCCGTGCGGACCTGGGTGGACGCGTACTGGAGCCGGCCGGGCGGCGTCTGCGCCCTCGGCTACGCCTTCCGGGGCGAGCGGGCCCTGAACGGGCTGGTCCGGCACCCCGCGCTCGGCGACCTGGCCACGCTGGAGGTCCGCGCCGCGGCGTCCACGTCCGGCGAGGCAGCGGCCCTCGTCTCCTTCTCGCCGTCCCAGGGAGCGTCCCCGGCACTCGGGCTGCCGGTGCGGCCGGGCGGCACCGGGACGTTCCTCCTCACGCCCGAGCGCGGCCCCTGGGACCTGGTGTACGGCTCGCCGTCCGAACCCGAGGTGCCCGCCAACAACTACTTCCTGCTCGGGCAGTCGTTCACGCCCGGCTCGACCACGGTGCACACCTTCGACACCCCGGTCTTCGGCCCGACCCTGGACTCCTCGCACGGCGCCCGGCCACTCGCGCAGCGCACCGGCGACACCCTGGACCTGGCGGTGCCGCTGCTCGCCGACGGCGACGGCCACGCGCCGTCCTCGCCCCGGTTCACCGCGTCGACCGTCACGCTGCACCGCAACGGCACGCTGCTCGCGACCCTCCGCGGCGAGAAGCCCGGGCACGCCCGGTTCACGGTGCCGGCGGGGCGGGCCGCCTACCGGCTGACGGCGAGCGCGACGCGGTCGCGGGGCAGCGTCACGGCGGCGTGGACGTTCACCTCCGCCGCGACGGCCACCGCCACCGACCTCCCGCTGAGCGCCGTACGCTTCGGCCCCGACCTCGCGCTCGACGGCACCGCCCCCGCGCACACCACGAGCCGGGTGGCGGTGACGGTGGAAGGCGCGGCCCGGCAGTCGGGCGTGCGGTCGCTGACCGTCTCCGTGTCGACGGACCGGGGCGCCACCTGGACGCCGGCGGCGGTGACCGGCGGACGGATCACGGTGACGACACCGGCTCCCGGCATGACGGTGTCGCTGCGCGCGCAGCTGACCGACGTACTGGGCAACACGCTGACCCAGACCCACATCGACGCGTACGTCACGCGGACCGCCACCGGCACCCGCTGACAGCCGTGGCCGCACGGGCGGCGCTCGGATCGCAACGGGCCGCGTGACCCCTCCACACTCCCGTCGTCGTCGGCCCTCGGACGGCGGTACGCCAGATCGCGAAAGGGGTCATTTCGGGCAAGGATGGCGGAGTGTGGACCGGCCTTCGGCGGGTTCTTCGTCCCCGACGGGGACTCGGCACGGCAGGACTCGACCGGGCGGCTCAGCGGCGTCGAGCAGCGGCCCGGCCCGCCCTCCGTGCGGCCGGAGTCCCTCCCGCCCATCGAAAGGTGAGTTGATGAACCCCGAGCTCAGTACCACCGCGCTCGCCGAGCTGCGTCAGCCCCGTCCGTACCCCGCCGTGTCGCTCCTGATGCCGACCCACCGTCGCGAGCCGGACAACGCGCAGGATCCCGTACGCCTGCGCAACCTCCTGGCCCGGGCGGAGAAGGACCTCCAGGACGACCCCGGCGTGACGCGGGAGCGGCGTGCGGACGTGCTGAGCCGGCTGGAGCGGGCGATCGCCGAGGTCGACCTCGTCCATGCGGAGGACGGGCTGGTGATCTACGTGGCGCCGGGCGAGCACCACGTGTGGACGGTGTCCCGGACCGTCCCCGAGCGGGTGGTCGTCGCCGACACGTTCCTCACGCGCAACCTCGTCGCCGCCCGCTCCGCCGAGCGGCCCTACTGGGCCCTGACGGTCGCGGCGGACCGGATCTCGCTGTGGAACGGCTCACGCGAACGGGCCGTCGAGCACACGGGGGACGGCTTCCCGCTGACGCGGAGCCTGGAGGACCCGGACGCCGAACGCAAGGAACGCATCGGGGACCTGCCGAGCACCTTCCGCGACGAGGACGCGCGCACCTTCTTCCGGGAGGCGCACGAGGCACTGCGGACCGTCCTCGCCTCCGAGCCCCGCCAGCTGTACGTGATCGGCGAGCCGCCCGCCGTGGCTCTCCTCGAGGAGACGGGCTCGCTGCCGCAGGGCACGTCCACCCTCCACCAGGGCGGTCTCGGCCAGGGACCCGAGGCGGCCGTACGCAAGGCCGTGGAGCCGCTCCTCACCGCCCACGAGGAGGCGGTGACGGCCACGGTGCTGGCCGAGCTGGACGCGGCACGCGGCCGGCGTGAGTACGCCGGCGGCCTCGACGAGGTGCACGAGGCCGCGAAGGAGGGCCGGATCCGCCTGCTCGCCGTCGAGGAGCACTACCGGACCGTCGTACGCGACTACGGCGATCACCTCGAACCCGCGGACGCGTCCGACCTCGACTCCCGCGACGACATCGTGGACGAGATCGTCGAGAAGGCCCTGGAGACGGGCGCCGAGGTGCGGTTCGTCCGCGACGACGCCCTGGCGGACGTGAACCGCATCGCCGCGGCCCTGCGCTACTGACGACGGCCCACGACCGCACGCCACCGGAGGGCACCGTGAACTGCGAGCGGAAGCAGCCCCTGGTCATCAGCAGGCAGCCCCCCGAGCCGGTGCTCATGCCGCGACTCACCAAGGCGCAGAGGTACGGAGAGAGGATCACCGCATGTCCGAGCTCATCGTCATCGGGTACGACGATCACGCGGTTGCGACCAAGGCCTTCAAAGAGGTCCAGAAGCTCCGCGACGACCGTGTGGTCGAGCTGAAGGGTCTCGCCGTCGTCAGGGTCGACGAGGACGGCGAGACCCATGTGGACACCCCCGCCAAGAAGGAGGAGGTCGCCCTCTCCGCCACGGCCGGCGCGCTGTGGGGCATGGTCTTCGGCATGCTGATCCTCACCCCGGGCATCGGAGTGGTGGGCGCGGCACTCGGAGGCCTCATCGGCAAACTGACCCAGATGGGCGTCGACAACGGGTTCCGGAAGAAGGTGAGCGATCTCCTGGAGCCCGGTGCGGCAGCCGTCGTGATCATGGCATCCACGATCACCGAGGACCGGTTCGCCGCGGCCATGGAGCCCTTCGGCGGAACCGTGCTCAAGACCTCCCTCCCGGAGGAGAGCGAGCGGGAACTCGCCGAGCAGCTCGCGGGTCCCGAGCCCGAGACGGCGGGCTGACGCGGAATCCGCACCGTCCCACCGCCACCGCCGCACCCACCGCCATCGCACCGTCCCACCGCCACCGCCGCACCTCCACGGGCTGCCGACACCCCTCACCGGGGAGTCGGCAGCCCGTGGCCGACGGGGGCACATGGGGCCGGGGCGCTTCAGAAGTCCACGGCGTCGCGGATGAGCGGGCAGGTCATGCAGTGCCCGCCGCCCCGGCCGCGGCCGAGTTCGGCGCCGACGATGGTGATGACCTCCACCCCCGCCTTGCGCAGCAGGGTGTTGGTCTGGGTGTTGCGGTCGTACGTGAAGACGACACCGGGTTCGAGGGCCACGGCGTTGTTGCCGCTGTCCCACTGCTGGCGCTCGGAAGCGTAGACGTCTCCGCCGGTCTCGATCACCCGGAGCCCGGGCAGACCGAGGCCCTTGGCCACGACGTCGACGAACGGGGCGGAGCCCTCGTCGGTGATCTCGACACCCGGCGCCCTGTCGGTCGGCCGGAGCGAGAAGGTGTGCACGGCGTCCATGATCGTCGGATAGACCGTGACGATGTCGCGGTCGGCGAAGGTGAACACGGTGTCGAGGTGCATCGCCGCGCGCAGCTTCGGCATGCCGGCCACGATCACGTGCTCGGCCGCGCCGTTCCGGAACAGGGCGGCGGCGACCTGGGTGACGGCCTGGCGTGAGGTGCGCTCGCTCATGCCCATGAGCACGACCCCGTTGCCGACCGGCATGATGTCACCGCCCTCGAAGGTGGCCTGGCCCCAGTCCTGCTCGGGATCGCCCCACCAGACCGTGGAGCCCTTGAAGTCCGGGTGGAAGGTGTAGACGGCCTTCATGAGGAGCGTCTCGCCGTGACGGGCGGGCCAGTACAGCGGGTTGAGGGTGACGCCGCCGTACAGCCAGCAGGTGGTGTCGCGGGTGTAGAGCGTGTTGGGCAGCGGCGGCATGAGGTACTCGCGTGCCCCGATTCCCTCCCGGGCGAGGGACACGTACCCGGAGCGGAAGTCATCGGGCAGGTCGGCCGTGGACAGTCCGCCGATGAGGAACTCCGCCAGCGCGCGGGGGTCGAGGGAGTCGAGGAACGCTCGGGTGTCGTCGACCAGTCCGAGGCCCACCTCGTTGGGCGCGATCTTCCGGTCGAGGAGCCAGGCCTTCGCCTCGGGGATCGCCATGGTCTCGGCGAGCAGCTGGTGCAGCTCGACGACGTCGACACCGCGTCGGGTGAGCTTGTTGACGAAGTCGGCGTGGTCGCGCTGCGCGTTCTCCACCCACATGACGTCGTCGAAGAGCAGGTCGTCGGAGTTGGTCGGCGTCAGCCGCCGGTGCGCGAGACCGGGGGAGCAGACCAGGACCTTGCGCAGCCGTCCCACCTCGGAGTGGACGCCGAGCGCGGACGGTGCGGAGCCGGTCTGGGTGCTGTTCATGGTCAGCCTTTCCGAGGGGAGTCGGGTGCGTGTCCGGTCGGGTGCGTGTCCGTGCGGCCGCGGTTCCGACCGGATACGTGTCCGTGCGGGTTCAGAGCTCGATCCAGCCGGCGGCGAGGGCGACGACACCGATGACCGCCCCGACGACGGAGACCGCGCAGATGAGGGCCTCGGCGGGGGAGAACGGGCGCCGGTTCTGCTCGCGCCTGGCCTTGACGAACAGGAAGGTGGCGGGGGCGTAGAGGATGAAGGAGACGAGGACGAACTTGAGTCCGGCCGCGTAGAGGAGGAAGGCCGTGTAGAGCGTGGCGACGACGGCGACGACCAGTTCCCGCCGGGTGCCGCGCCCGGTCACCCGCTCCGCCTCCGGCCGCAGCGCGATCTTCACGGCGAAGGCGGCGGCCAGCAGGAACGGGATGAGACTCAGGGCGCTCGTCAGGTCCAGGGCGAAGTTGAACGCGTCGTCGGAGAAGGCCGTCACGACCAGGACGACCTGGCTGAGGGCCGTCGTCAGGAGCAGGGCCGGGACGGGAACGTCGTCGCCGCTGGAGCGCCCGAGGAAGCGGGGCATGTCCTTGTCCTTGGCCGCGACGAACAGCACCTCCGCGGCCATCAGCGTCCAGGCGAGATAGGCGCCGAGCACGGAGACGATCAGACCGACGCTGACGAAGGCCTTGCCCCAGGTCCCGACGGCGGCCTCCAGGACGCCCGCCATGGAGGGCTGCCGCAGCTCGGCGATCTCGCTCATCGGCAGGATCCCGTACGACACGATGGTCACCGAGGCGAAGATCGCGAAGACGCTGAGGAAGCCCAGGATCGTGGCCCGTCCGACGTCCTCCCGGCGCTTGGCGTGCCGCGAGTAGACACTCGCGCCCTCGACGCCGAGGAAGACGAAGACGGTGGCGAGCATCGTCCCGCGGACCTGGTTGAAGAGCGATCCCGCGTAGTCGGCGCCTGCGAAGTTGTCGGCGAAGACGGACGGCTCGAAGGCGAAGAGCGCCAGGATGATGAAGACGAGGATGGGCACGATCTTGGCGATGGTGACGATCCGGTTGATCGCCGTCGCCTCCTTCACGCCCCGGCGGATGAGGAGGAAGAAGCACCAGAGCCCGACGGAGGACAGGATGATCGCCAGGGCGGTGTCGCCGTCGCCCAGCGCCGGGGCGACGGCGCCGATCGTCGACATGATCAGGACCCAGTAGGTCACGTTGCCGACGCAGGCGCTGGCCCAGTAGCCGAAGGCGGAGAAGAAGCCGAGGTACTCGCCGAAGCCGGCCTTGGCGTACGCGTACACGCCGGCGTCCAGGTCGGGGCGCCGGACCGCCAGGGTCTGGAAGACGAAGGCCAGCATCAGCATGCCGAGGCCGGCGACCGCCCAGGCGATCAGCGCGCCGGCGACCCCGGTCTCCTGGGCGAACCGCCGGGGCAGCGAGAAGACGCCGGCTCCGACCATGGAGCCGACGACCATGGCGGTGAGCGTCAGCAGCGTCAGCTTGGCCGTGGGCGGGGAACCGCCTGAGGAGGCCTCGGTGCTGCTTTCCGCATGGGTCATGGGGCACCTCGTAGACGGGAGCGTTCCGTTGCGGCAGTAACAGGGGAATCTAACTGCTCAGATGCCGATTTATACCGATTTCATGACGTCACGCGAGGGCGCGTCGACCGTGGCCCCGGGGTGCCCGGGGCGCGTGGCCTACATTGCGCCGATATGAGAAAAGCGGATGAATCACCCGCGGGTCACTGATGAGGGGGTTCTCCGTCGCAGGTCTGGCGGCGGTGCCCGGCGGTATCCGGCGGTATCCGGCGGGTTCCTCGGGCATCGGGGCGAGGCCGCGGCGCCGACGTCCTTCCCGCAGCCGGCGGTGGCCACCTCGAAGCGCGGGCGACGCATTCCGCCGCCTGCATCATCGGAGTGGAAGACCACCTGCCGGTACCTCCTCGGCGAAGACACCGTGTGGCCCGGACGTCGGCGGGGGGCCTGGAGCTCCGCTACGGGCCTTCGGGAAGCTGTTCGGTCGCGGCCTTGCTCTTCGTGGCCGCCGCGTGCAGCACCCGCAGGGCGATCAGGAGCACACCGATGTCGTCCAGGTAGACCGGGTCCGGAATGAGGTCGACGGGCGAGATGGTGTAGGCCACGGCGGCCCAGAACAGGGCCTTGGACTGCAACGGGACGCCGGCGTCCAGCAGCAGCCGACGGGCGCGGAAGACGCGGACGAGCAGTACGGCGGCGAAGCCGGCCAGTACGAGCAGCAGCACCACGGCCGCGATGGCCCAGAAGGATCCGTCCATGCCCATCTCCTGCCCGATACCGGTCGCCGGATGCCGGGTGTGTGCGTCGTAGGGGCCGCGCCGGTCGACCGCGGTGCGTTCCAGGCTACGACGAGGGAGGTCCGTACGACGATGAGGAGCGTGATGACGAACCCGGCGTGGGCACCGCCGACGCTCACGCGGAACATGTCGCGCACGACGCGACGGTCCTCTGCGAGAACCCTCTCGTAAGCGTTCGGCTCTCGCCTCGGACCGTCCTGCTTCCCCTCGCCCCGCTCCACAAGCCCCCTCGACACACCCTGGCCAAGCCGAGTCCGACAGTCCCATGGACGCGCCGGCCCGCCACGAGGTTGCCCTTCGGCAACTTTCGACACGGCCTACTCCGACGCGGCCTGCTCCGACGTGGCCTGCTCCGACACGCTCTACTCCGACGCGGGCTCTCGCGTGGAGCGGAGTACGAGCAGCGTGATCTCGCTCGGGGCGAAGACGCGGAAGGGCGGGCCCCAGAAGCCGGTGCCCCGGCTGGTGTACAGCAGGGTGCGAGCGCCGTGGTGGCTGAGCCCCGCGACGGAGGGCTGGTCGAGGCGGACCAGGTAGTGGAAGGGCCAGATCTGGCCACCGTGCGTGTGGCCGGAGAGCTGGAGGTCGATGCCGTGCTCCGCCGCCCGGTCGATGAACGTGGGCTGGTGCGCGAGGAGCAGGACGGGCAGGTCGGGGTCGGCGCCCTGGAGGGCTCCGGCGAGGTGGGCGCGGTGCCCCACCAGCCCGGAGGACTCGGCCGTGACGTCGTCCACGCCGGCGACCACGAGGGTGTCACCCCCGCGCTCCAGCAGGAGATGGCGGTTGCGCAGCGGTTCCCAGCCCAGCTCGTCCATCAGGTCCACCCAGCCCTGGGCCTCGCTGTAGTACTCGTGGTTGCCGGTGACGTAGACACGGGCCCGGGTCGCCTTCACGGTGCCCAGCGGGGCGGCCTGCGCACGGCGGCGTTCGGCCGTGCCGTCCGCGATGTCGCCGGTGTGGCACACCAGGTCCGCTTCCAGGTCGTTCACCGTCTCGCAGACCCGGGCCGACCAGCGGGCGCGGTCGAGGGGACCGTAGTGGGTGTCGGTGATCAGGGCGACCCGGGTGCCGTCGAGGCCTGCGCCCAGACGCGGGAGTCGCACGTCGAGCCGGCGTACGCGTGGTACGCGCCGGGCCTCGACGTACCCCCACCCGAGCAGTACGGCGGTCACCCCGAGGACCGCCCAGGTGACGATCCGCGCGCGGTCCTGTCCGTCACCGACACCGGCCACGGTCAGCGCGAGCCGCAACAGGACGCCGAGCAGCACCGACCACGTGAACAGGACCCAGACGCCGCCCAGCAACGTGTCGCCCACGATCGCGGCCCGGTCCTGCTGGCGCCGCCCGTGGCCGCGCACCATCGCGAGCGGCATCCCGATCAGGCCGAGGGCGAACAGCGCGGTCCCGGTCACCGCTACGGGCAGAGGCCAGTGCTGCCCCGCGTGCAGGAGGACCCAGCACGGCACCGACCACAGAAGGACGGGAGCGATCAAGGGGAGGTACCGCATCAGGCGCTGCAGTCCGCCCGGTGACGCCGCGGGCGACTCCCCGGCGGCGGATCGGGTGTTACTGGTGTCAGCCATACGTCCTCCAGTGGTTCTGTCCGGCGGACGGATCGTACGAGCAAGGGCCCCGGGTACCCGCAGCGGCGTCCCCGCCCCGCCGGCGGCGCCGGTTCCGGGTACGGGCCGGGCATGTCCCGATCACCGAGCGGGTGGCCGGCCGGGGGGATCAGCCGCCGGGTGTCTCTCCGTCGGCCCGGCGGCGCCCTCCCGCGGAGGCGACCAGCGCGTCCGCGACGACCGCCGCGTCCGCCTCCGCGACATCCGCCGGATACTCCGGCAGCAGGTCGTCCCACACCGGCAGCCACGAACCGTACAGCTGGGCTTGCCCCGCGGGCCGGGCGAAGAACCAGATGTGCAGGTGCGCCCCACCGTCCCCGATCCGGTACACGTGAGCGCGCGAGACGTGCTCCAAGGCATGCACGTGACGGACGATGTGCGTGGTCAGCACGCCCAGTTCGGCCGCCAGCTCGTCGGGCAGGTCGGCCATGTCGTGGTGGTCGAGCGGATGCAGCATGAGCACCAGCGGCACCCCGACGCCCGTGATCCGCGTCAGCCGCCAGTTGTCGTTGAACCAGATGCCGTCACGACGGTCGCGGCACGCACCGCAGTCCGACGGATCCTCGCCGTGCCGTGCAGGCTCGGGCAGGACGGGTGGCCGCAAGGGCGAGACGCGCAGGCCGTCCTCCTCGAACGGGCTGATGTCCCAGCCGGTCATCCGCGCCAGTGGAAGCCGCTGCTCGGCGTCTGAGACCGCAAGCGCGTGGTCGTAGAACTCGTCAGGTCGCAAAGCCATGGTGCGAAGACTAGTTCGAGCAGCGGCCGCGCCGAAGCCGTGGCTGCTCCCGCCGCACCCGCCTCATGCGGTCCTGACCGCTGCGGCACAATCGGAGCCGACGAGTTGGCCGACGGTGGGGGTGGGGACGTGGGCCTCTTCGGTTCGCGAAGCCGACGCAAAGGCATGCCGGACGAGCCGGCGCTGCTGGCCGCGGCGGCCGGGAATCCCGGTGGCAGCGTCGCCGAGATCGACCCGACGTACATCGACGACCCGAACGGCTACGTACCTCCCGAGGACGGAGGGATCGGCACTGGTTCGATCTGGGCGCCGGGCTGGAGTGGGCCGGTGAACGGCTCCAAGAGCGGATCTACGAGGTCGACGGTGAGGACGACAGCGCCGAGCGGTAGAGAGGCGATCGCTGTTCTGGCTGCCGGCCGGCGGGTTCGGCGACCGCACTCCGTGGGGCGCGCGGACCTCCGGGGCCGGCTGTGGAAGGGAGAGGTGCGGTGTCGCAGGAGGCGCGTGACGCCAGGTTGGGCCTGACGGGCTTGACCGGCGCGGAGAGAGAAGCTCGTATCCGGCTGCTGACGGCCCATGTCGAGCGGGAAGCCGCCGCGGCGCGGGCGGCACTGCGGGCCCAACGACTCGACGGGGACGCGGCATCCGCGGCGTCTGCCCGGGAGCGCATCACAGCAGACAGCGAGGACACGGCCGTCTGACCGGGCGAGGTGCCGGCTCGTGGCCGAGGAGTCACCGGGGTGGGGGTGGTGGTGGCTCAGGGGCGGCGGTCGGGGAGGCAGCTGGTTCGTGCGGGTGGCGTATGTCGCCGTCGCCGAGGGCGACACGGGCTCGTACCTGCATCGGCTCGTCGCCGCGGCGGGACAGGACGACCAGCTCGTCGACCCGGGCGGACATGGGGCTCAGGAGCGCTTCCGCCGTGCGGGCGAGGTCCTGCGGGTCGGGTGTGCGGCCCAGGGACAGGTGCGGGGTGAAGCCGTGGGACTGTGATCCGCACAGGGGGAAGCGGAGTTCGAGGGACTCCCGCACCCGTGCCCAAGGATCGTGACCGGCGGCGGCCGGGTCGAGCCAGACGGTGGCGTCCTCGCGGTGTCCGAACCAGTGGACGCCCGACAGGCGTGCGGTGAACGGCGGCGTCTCGGCGAGTGCCGCGGAGATCAGCGGCAGGGCCCGGGGGAACTCGCCCTCGGGGACGAAGCCGAAGAGCA
Source organism: Streptomyces sp. NPDC096079 (assembly GCF_040303145.1). Lineage (NCBI taxonomy): Bacteria > Bacillati > Actinomycetota > Actinomycetes > Kitasatosporales > Streptomycetaceae > Streptomyces > Streptomyces sp. NPDC096079. The sequence continues at coordinate 120,423 of NZ_JBEOST010000012.1, read as the reverse complement.
CGTTGACGTGCGGCGGCCAGCGGCGGATCTGCCGGTCGTGTGTGCGGCGTATGTGCTGGATCGGTGGCCACAACTCCTCGGGCGGCAGCCAGGCGACGGCACTGCGGTTCGTCGGAGAGACGGCGAGGATGTCGCCGGGCGCAGGGACGGGTACGGGGCCGGTCTGCCCGGCGAGCGTCTCGTCGAGCCGGTCGACGCCCGAGGCGCGGTCCCACACGACCTGGCCGTCCGCCTCGAAGAACACGACCCGGTGCCAGGGAATCTCCCCGCCGGGCACGAAATCGCCGAGCAGGACACGCTTCGGCGGGGCTCCGCGCTCCGCGATCCCGATCACGAACCGCTCGGGATCGAACCGCGGGTCCCAGAGCACGCGGTGGTAGATCTCGTCACTGGTGTGCACGTCGGCACCTGCTCTCGACTACCAGGGTGCCGCGAGTCCGGCCGGCTCCGCAAACCTGCGCCCGTCCGACGGCGAGGCACACGGCCGGCCCGCCGGTCGCCGCAGACACCGGGCCCCCGGACTGGCAGCGTCACCACCTGCCCCCGCCGCGCGCGCCGCCGCCAAGCCCGCCGCCAAGCCCGACGGCCGCCTCCCCGACATAGCACCGCATCCTCGCCGACGGCCAGGACCACGGGCACAGCCTCGGCATCCCCTGGACGTGACGGTCGGCCACACCATCAAGACGCACCCAGCACCGAGGAGTGAACTGCCCCGCACTCCTGGCACCGAGGCCCTATCCTGAGCACCCAGGGGACAGGTGTTCGGAGTTGCGTCGAGGGGGATGCGTTGGATCCGATCGCTGTAGCAGGTCTGGCAGGTACGGCACTCGTCGGCGCCATGGCCACCGACGCCTGGCAGCAAGCGAGGGACGGCGTCGTCGCCCTCTGGCAGCGGGTGCACCCCGACCGGGCCGCCGACGTGGAGCGGGACCTGACCCGACTGCACACGCTCGTCGGCGACGGACAGGGCAGCAGCGACGTCACCGAGGCGATGGTCCAGGTGTGGCAGACGCGGCTGCGGGACCTGCTCCTCGCCGACGCGGCACTCACCACTGAGCTCATGGACCGGCTGGTTCGCCTGGCCGACGAGATCGGGACGCGGGGCACCGACGGCCAGGTCGTCGACACCCAGCACATGGAGGCGCACGCCTCCGACGGGGGCCGGGTCTACCAGGCCGGTCGCGACATGAACATCACCGAGCACTGACAGGGGCGACGGTGGCAACGGAGCCCGCGCGCGAGCCGTCACCCCCGAACCCCGCTCCTCCGCCCGCTTCCGCCCCCGCGATCCCCGGCGTCCCCCCGCACGTCCCCCACCTGGAGGCCGTGGCCACCGGCGGCGGCCGGGTCTACCAGGCCGCACGCGACCTCCATCTGTCCGAGATCCACCAGCACGCGGGCCCCGCCGGGCCCGCGGCCGTCGTCGAACCCGTCCTGCCCGCCGACGAGGCGGTGGGAGACGTCTTCGTCGGCCGCGGCGAGGAATCCCGCGACGTCCTCGCCATCCTCGATCCGGCCCACGGCGCCACCGGCATGGTCGTCGTCTCCTCCGTCGCCGGGCTCGCCGGCATCGGCAAGACGGCCCTCGCCCGCTCCTGCGCCGCCGAAGCCGTCGCGCGCGGCTGGTATCCGGGCGGAGCGGTCTTCGTCGACCTCAACGGGTACGCACCGCACCCCACCGACCAGGTGATGCCCCATCACGTCTTCGGGCCCATGCTCCACGCGCTCGGTTGGCGGGACCCGGTCGACACCGACCCGCGGGGGCAAGCAGCCCAGTACCACCGGCTGCTCGTCGAACGCGCCGCCGAAGGCCGCCCGGTGCTGCTGGTCCTCGACAACGCCTCCACCACCACCCAGGTGGCCGACCTCCTGCCACGCTCCCGCGCACACCGGGCGCTCATCACCTCCCGGCACACGCTCAGCGCCCGCGGCTCACGCACCCTCGTCCTCGGAACGCTCTCCCCGGCCGACGCGCGTACGCTCGTCGAGGAGCAGCTCGGCCTGCTCGTCCCGCACGACCGACGCGTCCGGCACGACCCGGACGGGACGGCACGTCTCTGCGCACTGTGCGGACACCTGCCGCTGGCCCTGCACATCGCGACCGCCCTGCTCGCCCGGGACCCCGACCGGACTCCGGGCGCGCTCGCGGACGAACTGGCCCGCGCGCACAGCAGACTCGACGTGCTCGACGACGGGGAACGCGCCGTCCGTGCCGCCTTCGACCTCTCGTACCGCCGCCTGACACCCGACCAGGCCCGCCTCTTCCGGATGCTGCCGCTCAACCCGGGCCCGCACATCAGCACCGAGGCCGCCGCCCGACTCGTCGACGGCACCGACGGCACGGTCGGAGGGGTGATCCGTGAACTCGCCCGCGCCCACGTCATCGAGCGTGCCGGGGCGGGACTGTGGCGCCAGCACGACCTCATCCGGGCCTACGCGATCGAGATCCTCAACCAGGAGGGCGACGACCAGGACCAGGCGTCGAACCGGCTGCTCGACCACTACGTCTCGCTGGCAGCGGAGGCGGTCCGGATCCTGCGGCACGGGACCGGCCGGGCGACCCCGCACTTCGACGACGACGAGCAGGCCCTGGGCTGGTTCGACCGAGAGCACCCCAACCTCCAAGCCGCCATCTCGATGGCCGCGACCTTCGGTGACAGGGACGGCGCCCTGCGCCTCCAGGAGGGGCTGGTCGCGCTCCACGCCCATCGCGGCCAGACCACGGAATGGGAAGCGGCCGCCCGGTCGGCGCTGCGCTTCGCCGTCGAGGCGGACGACCACGCGGGCCACACGTGGGCGCTGGACAACGTGGCCCTCGCCCTCGCCGCGGCGGGCCGCCCGGAGGAGGCGGCCGAGACGACCGAGCAGATGCTGCGTTTCCAGTACGAGGTGGTCGACGCCGCATGGAACGCGGCGTCGGCCTACGACGCAGGAGAGGCCCTGCGCCAGGCGCTCGACGCGGTGCTGGAGGGAGACCGTCTGCTCGGGGAGCACGACGGCCGGCTCGTGTACGACCTGTGCGTGAAGATCGCCGAGACCGTTGCCGAGTTCGGCCGGTATGGGCTCGGCGAGGCCTACGCGGACCTCGGCCTGCGCTCGCTGGAGACCGCCGCCGAGACGGCACGACGCACCGGGAACCACCTCGACAACGCCCTGGCCAGCGCCCGCCTCGCCCTGGAGCGGCACCGCACCGGCCGCATGACCGGTGCCCTCGACGGATGCACGCGCGCGCTGGAGCTCATACCCGAGGAGGGGGGCCACGACGAAGCCGCGTCCTGGCGGGAGGTGTGCGCACTCCTTGAGCGCTTCTGCCGTGCCCTGGCGACGGAAGGCCGGACCGCGCGCGCGGAGGGCACGTTCAACGCGACACGCTGGCGCGACGAAGGGCTGCGCTTCCTCCAGGCCGCCACCGACACCGCCGTGCTCGCCTACGGGCGGCTCGGCGACCGTGCCGGGCAGGCACGGCTCCAGAGCGGCCTCGCGCGGGAAGGCTTCGAGTCCGGCGACTACCGCCTGGCGGTCTCCGGCCACCGTCGCGCGCTCACTCTCCTCAGGGAACTCGGCGACACGGCCGGCCAGGGCACGGCCCTCGCGGAGCTGGCCCATACCTTCCTCCTGCTCGGCGACTACGAGCAGGCCGCCGCATCGGCAGAGCCGGCCATCGACCTGCTCGTCGACAACGACCACAGAGCCGGGGCGGGCCGTGCGTTGAGTACCCTGGCCAACGCCCTCTACCGGTCGGGCCGTCCGGACCAGGCCCTCCCCGCCGCGCGCCGCGCGGAAGCCCTGGCCGGAGAGACGGACGACCAGCAGGGCAGAGTGGCGGCCCTGCTCATCCTCGGCCTGGCACTCAGAGACACGGGAAACGAGGAAGAGGCCACAGCCGTCTGCGGACAGGCCATGGAGCTGGCGCGGAGGACCGGCAACGGATACTTCACCCGCTGGACCGCCCAGATCCTGACGAACGAGGGCTTCCCCGTCACGTAACCCGCCCACGCACCAAGAGATCCGCCCGGCTGTGGCCCCTTCGAGCAAGACTCAGAAGGCGCCGTTCAGATTCTGCCAGTCGCCGCCGCCGAGCCAGTCGCCCGCTCCGAGACCGCCCCTGCTCGTGCCCGCGTACCGGTACAGCATGCCGTCGTCGGCCCTCGTCGCGATGAGGTCCGGTCGGCCGTCTCCCGACCAGTCGCCGTTGGCGATGATCGTCGGCATGCCGTTCCAGCCGCCGCTGCCGACCAGGACCCGCGAACCGAGTGCGGCGGCCTTGCCCGGGTAGAGCCAGAGCTTGCCGGTCGACGCCTCGCGGGCGTAGAGGTCGGCCCGGCCGTCGCCGTTCATGTCACCGACGCCCACCAGGGCGTTCATGCCGTTCCAGCCGCCGGCGCCGATCAGCTTGCGTGCGCCCAGGGTGCCCGTGGAGGTGCCCGGGTACAGCCACAGCTTGCCGGTGGACTTCTCCACCGCGAGCAGGTCGGCCCGCGCGTCGCCGGTCATGTCGCCGAACGCGGCGATCCGGCTCATGGCGTTCCAGCCGCCGGAACCGATCAGCTTGCGCGCGCCCAGGCCGCCGGTCCCGGTGCCGGGGTAGAGCCACAGCTTGCCGGTGGACGTCTCGCGGGCGATCACGTCCTCCCGTCCGTCACGGCTGAAGTCGCCGTGCCGGACCAGGGCGTTGAAGACGTTCCAGCCGCCCGTGCCGACCAGTCGGCCACTGCCGTCGCCGGGCAGGAACCACAGGCGTCCGACCAGGTCACGGACGAGGACGTCCGCCCTCCGGTCGCCGTTCAGGTCGCCGAATCCGGCGACCTTGGGCGAGGTCTCCGCGAGCCAGTGGGGGTACGCGGGTCCCTCGCACTCCCGGATCGTGCGGACGACCTTCACCGAGCTGACGGACCTGCTGGCGATGCTGGTGGAATATCCGTCGTTCTCGTACCGCCCGGCAGCGTCCTCGTAGTTCGGCTCGTCAAAGGTGCAGGCGAAACCCGGCGTGCGGTTGATGATCAGGCGGAACTTGTTGTCCCACGTGCCCAGTGTCGCCTTGCTCGACTGCGTCTTGAACATCGAGCCCGTGCTGTCGGTGTTCGCCCACGCACAGAAGTACCCCGTGGGGCAGTCGCTCACCGCGGCCTGTGCGGGTGCGGCGCCCGCGCCGAGCAGGCCGAGCGAAGTGAGTCCCAGCGCGGCAGCCGTGGGGGCCAGACGCCGGAACAGGGGTGTACGCATGAATTCCCTCCCTGAAGCGACGCGGGCGTGATGTCGATCCGCGTCACGGGGAGGACCGTATCCTCCGCCCCCACCTGCTGCTACGGGAGCGCTGTCTACTGGCGGCGGGGGGTCTGCCGGGTCAGCACGCTGGTGGCGCGTTCCAGCAGGGCGCAGAGAGCGGTGAGTTCCTCGGGCTCGAACGCCTTGGCGAGGGCGCGTTCGAGGACGATGACCTCCCGGTAGGCGTCGTCCAGCACGGTGCGGCCTTGATCGGTCAGGGAGGTGAGGAGCACCTTGGCGTGGGCCGGCGACGGTGTGCGGGAGATGAGGTCCTTCTTGTGCAGGCCGGTCAGGACCGTGGCCATGGTCTGCTGGGTGACGCCGCAGGCCCGGGCGAGTTGTGCGCCGGACTGATCGGGTTCGGCCGAGAGTGCGAGCAGCACGGTGTACTGCGTCATGGTCAGTCCGTAGCCCCGCAGGACGGCCTCATGGTGGCCCATCAAGGCCTGCTCGGCACGCCGGATGCGGCCGCAGAGGTAGTCCTCGGCCGGGGTCTGGGCCTTCCGGTGCGCGGCCGCGCCGGCCGTCGATCCTGTCACCGTTAATCAGCTCCCTTAGTTGACTCAGCATGCTGAGACGCATACGGTCGGTGCATCCGCGCGTATCAGCATACTGATTCACCTGGGGGTAGAGACATGAAGGCTGCCGTTCTCGACACCGACGACCGGTTCCGCCTGACCGAACGGGACCGGCCCGTGCCCGGCCCCGGCGAGGTCGCCATCGCCGTCACCCACGCCGGAATCCAGTGGGGCGACGTACTCGTGCGCCGCGGCCACTTCCCGGTGCCGCGGCCCTTCGTGCCGGGGTTCGAGGCCGCCGGGCGGGTCGTCGGCGTCGGCCCGGGTGCCGACGAGTCCCTGCTGGGACGGTCCGTGACCGCTCTCACCGGCGGGGGTGCCTTCGCGGAGGTGGTGACCGCATCGGCCGCGCTCACCTTCGACGCCGAGGGGCTCGACCCGCGCACCGCCGCCGGGTTCGGCTGGGCGACCCCGACCGCGTACGACTTGATCCACACGGTCACCCGGGTGCGGCCGGGCGAGCGCGTCCTGATCCATGCGGCGGCCGGTGCCGTGGGCACCATGGCCGCCCAGTTCGCCAGGGCCGCCGGAGCGGGCCGTATCGTCGGCGTGGTCGGCGACACCGAACGGGCCGCCTACGCCGCCCGGTTCGGGTACGACCGTCTGATCACCCGGGCGGAGTTCGCCGACATCGCGGACGGGCGAGCAGAACAGGAGGAGTTCGACGTCGTCCTCGATCCAGTGGGCGGCCCCACCCGCCTGGCAGGCCTGCGACAGCTGGCCCCGCACGGCCGGCTGGCCATGTACGGCACCCTGGGCGGCCCCGCACCCGCCGCGCTCGACAGCGACGAACTGCTGATGAGCGGCCGGTCCGCGCTCTCCTACAACAGCGACCTGCTCAGCCGGACCCACCCGGAACGGCTCGCCGACAGCGCCCGGCACGCACTGCGGGCGGTCGCGGAGGGCACCGTACGGCCCGATGTGACCGTCGAGTACGAGCTGGCCGACCTCGATGAGGCCCTGGGCAGGCTCGCGGAGGGGAGGACGCTCGGCAAGAGCATCCTGAGGATCGCGCCGCACCTGAGGTAGAGGGACGGCCTCCTGGGAGCGACTGCCGCCGGGCCCCCGAGGCGGTCCACGACACGTCCGCAGGCGGGCGACGACGTGGTCGGATCCACCCTCGCCAGGTCAGCCGGCGCTCGGGGCGTCGATGATGTTGCCGTTCTTGTCGAGGGTATGGGTGTCCCAGTACAGGTCCCAGGTGTCGCCGACCTTCTGCGGCACCTTGCCCTCGGGGTAGCGCACGAAGCCGGCCGGGGGTTCCTGCCCGTCCGAGACGCAGGCGGAGCCGGTGCCGCCGACGGACATGACGGGGTACTCGCCGCTGCTGCAGATGTGCTCCTCGTACTGGAGGCCCGCGCATCCCGTCAGCGCCACGGCTGTCGCCGCGGTGACGAGTGCGGCCGCAGCGAAACGGAGTCGCGCAGCGTGCGGGGCACGGGCGGGGCGGCTCGTCGTGGGGAACACGGGCATGCTGATCTCCAGTCACTTGGTCGCTTGCTCTGCCCCACTCTTGCCGCCGTATGACTGCCATGACGTGAGTACGTGTACTCAAAGGGGGCGCGGGCGATCACCCAGAGGACTGCGACTGACTCCTCGCAGTAGTGACGCGTGAGAGAAGCGTTAGTGGGACGCAAGCGGCGCGGGACACGATGAGGGCCGTCCTCAAGGCGTGGCCCCGTGTCGACGGGCCGGCCTTCTCAGACTTTGGGAGAACGTGGTGAAGTTCCAGAAGTTCCAGGCCGGAATCATGGCGGTCGTCGCAGCCGCGGCTCTCGCGGTGGCGACGGCGCCGGCTGAGGCCTCGAACTGCAAGTTCGGTGGTGTCACGATCAACTGCGACTACGCCATCGCCGAGCATGGATTCAGCAACGGCTCACTGCAGCAGTTCGTCATCGGTACGGACTCGGCGGTGTGGACGCGCTGGACCAACCCGCAGCGCACCAGCTGGTCCAGTTGGGAGTCGATGGGCGGGGAGGCCCGGTCCGCCGTGGCGGTCAAGGAGCACTTCACCCAGGACGCCATCCTCATCGGCGTCATCGGCACCGACGGGTACTGGTGGTCGAAGTACCGCCAGCCCAGCGGGACGTGGAACGCCTGGCAGCGGTACGGGGTGAGCTTCCCGTAGTTCCGTCGGGGCCGCACGCGCTCCGGACCACGGGGCGGGTCGTCATCGATGCTGACACCCGCCTGGTGATCGCGGCGGCCCGGCCGGCGCCCCACGCGGGCGTCCGGCCGTGCCCCGCGGACCCCCTGCGGCGCACCAGTCCTGCGCGGCGGGGCGCGGCAGCGGCTCAGCCGCGCTGGAAGAACTCCACCTCCGCCACCGCCAGATGCCGGCCGCCCGTCAGCCCGGTGGGCGATTCGAGCGTCAGCCGGACCGTGGCCACGTCGCTGATCCCGGTCTGGAAGGTCTGCGGGCCCGGCTTGTCGCTGAGATTCAGCGTCTTGCGCACCACCTCGCCGTCCTTCGACGTCACCTCCATCTCGATGCGCAGCGCCCGCCCCTGCGTCGCGTACACCTCCGGCTCCGCCGAAGCGCCGTTGGTCACGATCACGTCGACCATCCGGAACGGCGTCGCGAAGCCGTACGTCACGGACGCGCCCGAACGTGACGCACCCCAGTAGCGGTTGGTCAGCCCGTCGGTCGTCCTGGTCGCCGCGTGCCCCGGCACTTCTGCGCTCGCACGCACGCCGGCGGGCGTCACCGGCTTCGCCTTGCCCAGCTTGTCCCGGGTGTCCTCGATGAGCGCCCGCCCGGCCGGCAGCAGCAGAAAACCGCCCGCGCACAGCGCGAGCACCACGACCAGCACCGTCAGGAACCGCGCGAAGCGCCCCGAACCACTGCGGACCCGCCGCCGGAACGGCCAGACCGTCCGCCACCACGGCAACGGCTCCGAGGCCGTCGCCGCCGTCAGCTGCGCCGCGCACGTGCGGCAGAAGTTCCGCCCGGGCGCGTTCGGCGTCCCGCACACCGGACAGGGCGCACCCGACGCGTCCTCGTCCACCGGCACCGGCCGCACCACCGGCCGCGCGGCCACCGCCTTCGCGGGTTGCACAGGCCTGGGCGAACCCTCCTCGACCGGCGCCGACGGCTGCTGCCCGGGCGTCGCGGGGCGGTGGGGCCTTGACGGGGGCGGCGGCACGCCGGGGCGCACCGGAGGGGGCACGGACGGGGACTGGGCCGCGGTCGGGGACGCGGACTCGACGACATCGTCGTCATCGTCCCGGCGCCGACCGTCGTCCTGACCCTGGTCCGACCGTGGATCGCCCAGCGACGTCGACGGCATGCCGGGGATCGAGGGCAACCGTGGTGGCGTGATCGTCGGCACGTCGGGCGCCAGCCCGAACCGCTGCGCCACCTGCCGAAGCCAACCGGCCCCGGCCCGCGCCATCTCGGCGTTCTCGTGCCCGGATCCGACCGAGGACGTGGACGTGGACGTGGACGTGGACGTGGACGTGGACGTGGACGTGGACCCGGAAGCCGGCCCGGGCTCGTCGTCGGGGCGACGCGATTGGCTTCGGCCCTCGGGCCGTGGGGCGTCGTCGGAATCACCCTTGGCGACGTCGCCGTTGGGGCGGGGGCCGGGGCCTTGCGTCGTGGGGTGCGGCTGCGCGGGGGGCGGCGGCACCGGGACCCCGCCGCTCGGCGTGGCCGCCCCCAGGTTCGTCGCCGTACCTGACAAGGGTCCGTCCGGGCCCACCTCGTCCACCTCGTTCGCCCGGCCCCCTGAGGGCGCGTTCCCGCCTCCGGCGTCGCGGGCGGCGGTCGGTGCGGGCACGCTCGCCACCGGGGGAGGCGCGGTAGCCGTTCGGCCGTCGGTGTCCGGCACGTGGGGCGGAACCTCGGCCGACCCCGCCGACGTGGTGGTGCCCGCCCCGGCCGACGCCCCCGCGCCCGCGCCCGTACGCGGCGGTGTCGCCGCCCGCTCGTCGCGACTCCCCGCGACGACCGGGCCCGTCGGCTCGACGGTCCCGCCCCGCTCCGCCCCCGGCGAGGGCGACGCGGCGGGGCCGACGGCCCGCGGACCCGCGGGGCGCTCCGGTTCGAGCAGTGCGTCCAAGGGGTTCGGGGCGTCGGACGCGGAGCTCCGGGGGCCCGCGGGCGGGCCCTCGGTGGACCAGCCCAGGTAGGAGCCGCAGTTGTGGCAGAAGTCTTCCGTCGGGGCGTTGGACGCTCCGCACACGGGACAGTCACGCACGGGGATCACTCTCGTCGAGTCGCTCGAGATCGGCTGGTGGGCCCGGCAGGACCTCCACGCGGCAGACCGCGTGGACCGGGCACAGGGTGCGGACGAGGGCCTCGACGCGGTCGGCGTCGACCACGGCCGTGCGGCCCGGCCAGACCCGTACGCGCACGGTGTCCACGGCCGGCGGCGGCGGGGCGCTGCCCGCGGTGGTGGACCAGGTGGTGCCGCCGTCGCCGCTGACGTCCGCCGAGACGCCGAGGACGAGCCGCAGCGCCTCGGTCAGGCCACGTCGAGTGCCGCGCAGGCGGTGCAGTTCGACGGCGCGGGTCACCGCCTCGCGACGCAGTTCCAGCGGCCGGCGCGGGTCGTCGAAGGCGCCCACCCAGTCGGCCAGCCAGGACACGAAGTCGGGCGGTGCGAGCCGCGGGTCGAAGTAGCCCGCCAGGTTGTCGAGGGTGGCGAAGACCGGGGCCAGGACCGTGTCGAGCCCCGCCGTGAACCGCTGCGCGAAATCGTCCTCGTGGTACAGCGCGGGCAGCTGCTCGCCGATCGGGTGCCGGCTGGGCAGGCCGGGGACGGCCGCCCGGCTCACGCCCCGGCCTCCGGGTCCGTGGCGGTGACGACCACCTGGTGCTGGTAGGAGAAGACCAGCGAGCCGAGAGGGAGGTCGATCCGCTCGACCGGCGTGCCGCGTCGGCCCGTGATCGGGTCCGCGGCGAACATCCGGATCTCCTCCACCAGCGCGTCTCCGACGGCCTGCTGCAGCACCCCGAACAGCTCTCCGTACTGCACCGGCCTGCCGAACGGCCAGCCCTTGCCCTCCGGCCCGCCGTTCAGCGGATTGAGGTGACGGAACAGCGCCGCGAGCGCCGCTTCCCGGACCTGGTCGGCGACCAGGGCCGGTGCGGACAGCCGGGCCACGACGGTGACGCCCTGGTAGACCGGCGGTTCCACGACCAGCCGGGTGCCGATGAGCCGCCGCTCGTCGAGCGCGCGGGCTATCGAGCCGAGCATCTGCTCGGAGGGGATGAGCTGCTCGAATCGGAGTCGGTCGCCCTCGTCGGCGACGGCGTCCGGCACCACCAGGACGCGCACCGCGCCGTCCCCGGCGCCGCCGGAACCGCCCGGGGCGGCCGGCAGGCACCGTACCCGGGCCACCGACGGAGCCGCCTGCCGGGCGATCACCTCGTGGTCCTCGGCGGTCACCGCGCGCTCCTGCATGCGCAGGGCCTCCGGGGCCCGCAGCTTCGCGTTCTCCAGGGTCTCTCCGGCGACCCCGCCGCGTGCCGCCTCCCGGTTGTCGACCCGTGCCACGTACGGCACCGAGCTGCGCAGCACGGAGATCGCGCCGCGCGCCACATTGCCCGCCGGGCCTCCGCCGGTGCGGTAGCGGGCGACCCGGATGTGCGCGCCCTTGGGCGGCACGGCGCCGCGCGCGCCGAGCGAGCCGTCCGGCTCGCGCAGCACCGGCGGGAAGCCGAACTCACCGGTGGTGGCGTCCACCTGGACGTGCCGGTCCTCGGGGCCCGAGCGCCCGAAGTGGTCCACCACGGCCCAGCGCTGCCAGCCGTCCGCGGACGACACCTCCACCACCGGCGGTTCGCCGTCGAGCAGCACCGGAGGCCGGCCCAGCCGGAACCGCTGACCGGCCACACCCTCCGAGGTGCCGAGCGGCACGTCCGTGACCGTCTCGGCGTGCTCGACGGTCATGGTGCCGCCGATGGTGAAGACGGAGGCCTCGCGGACCGTCGGGGACTCCGAGTAGAACGGCTGGCCCGGCTCCGCCTCGGTGACCCGGCAGCGCAGCCAGCCCGCGCGGGTGCCGCCGATCAGCGAGGCGCGGTGTCCGGCCGGCACGTGCACGACGACCTCGCCCGGCCGGTTGAGGCCGCCGGTCGTGTCCTCGCCGGTCTCACAGCGCTGCCAGCGCCCGCCGTCCCACGCCTCCCACACCAGCGGTGGCTGGCGCGGGTCGACACCGACACCCTGCACCTGGCTGTCGAGATTCACCACGACCACGCACCGCGGCACCGCCGACGGCAGCCCGAACAGCAGCGCGTCGCCCGGCTCCGGCGCGGCCTGGAAGCACGGGATGTCACGCCGCTCGGCCAGCTCCGCGGTCCGGTCGGTCTGCTCACCGGTCCGAGGCGCGGTCAGCAGCGTGATCAACTCGCTGGGCAGGATGGCGAGTTCCTCGGTGGTGGCGAAGACCACGGCCTCCTCCGTGTCACCGGTCGCGGTCGTCACCTCGGTGCCGGCCGGTACCGAGACCGTCTCGGGCTGCGGGGCCGAGAGCCAGAAGTCGACCTCGGCCGAGGCCGCCGACGGCGGGAACAGCCGGATGTCCAACAGGTCGAGGAACGCCAGGTAGTTCTTGTCCGGGACCCGGTTCAGCCGGTAGAGCAGCTGGTCGACCAGATAGGCGAAGGTCTCGATCAGCGTGACGCCCGGATCGGACACGTTGTGGTCGGTCCACTCGGGCGCCCGCTGCTGCACGTAGCGCTTCGCCTCGTCGACGAGCTGCTGGAACCGTCGGTCGTCCAGGTTGGGGGAGGGGAGGGCCATCAGTCCGCGACCATTTCCTCGGCCCCCTCCTCGGAGGGGATCGTGTAGAAGGGGAAGACCAGGTTGCGCCGGTCGTTGGTGCTGCGCACGGTGTAGTGCACGTCGATGTAGAGGGTGCCCTCGTCCACGGAGTCGAAGGCCACCACGACCTCGTCCACCGAGATCCGCGGCTCCCACCGCTCCAGGGACTCGCGCACCTGCTGCGCGACCCGGCCGGCGGTGTCGCCGTCGCCCGGGGCGAACACGTACTCGTGGATGCCGCAGCCGAACTCCGGCCGCATCGGGCGCTCGCCGGGCGCGGTGCCGAGGATCAGCCGGATCGCCTCCTCCAGCTCCCGCTCACGCTCGACCAGGACGATGCCGCCGGTCGGGCCCACCCGCAGGGGGAAGCCCCAGCCGCGGCCGATGAACCGCTCGCTCATCACACACCCCCGATCAGGACGTCGGGCGCGCCCGTCAGGATGGTCGCGCCGCAGGTCGTCCGGTCCCGGGCGCGGGCGGCGGGCAGCCCCCCGATGAGCACCGGTCCCGTCGTGGCGGCCGCCGGATTGGGCATGATCACGTTGCCGGGTCCGAGCGCCGCGTGCGGCGGCACCACGCACACGTGCAGGCTTCCGGTCACGGCGGCCGGCCGGCCGCCGATCAGCACCGTGGCCACGCTGCTCGCGGCGGCGGGCGGCGGGGTGCCGATCGCTCCTCCGTGGTCGGTGGGATCGCCCGTACGGGCCGCGGCTGGCATCTCGGACTCCTTGACGTGAGCAGGGAAGGGGCAGGGGAGCGACGGCACTCAGTTGATCCGGATGAGCCGTGCCTTGAGCACCGCGAGCAGACCGCCGTCGACCGTGACGTCGGTCTTGCCGGACACCTTGACCGACCGTCCGTCGACGCTGACGCCGACGGCGCCGCTGATGTCGACCTGACGGCCGTTCACCTTCACGGTGCCGTTCGGCGCGTCGAGCGAGATGCCGTCCCGGTCGAGCCGCACCGAACTCAGCGGGCGGTTCTTGCCGGCGAAGACGGTGAGCACGATCCGGTCGCGCCGGTCATCCATGCGCACCTCAAGACGCTCGTCACCGGTCACCAGGCGCAGCCCGGACGGGCCCGGCGCCCGGGCGTCGAGCAACTCCACACGATGCCCGGAACGCGACACCACCGAACGGCGGTTGACCTTGCCGCTGCTCCTGTCGATCAGCGGTACGTCGTGCGGGGAGGGCTGGTCCACCCCGTTGTAGAGGCCGCCGATCACGTACGGGCTGTCCAGCAGGCCCTGCTCGAAGCCGACCAGCACCTCGTCGTTCACCTCGGGGCTCACGACCCCGCCGCCGCCCCTGCCGCCCCACTGCACCGTCCGCACCCAGTCCGTGACATAGGAGTCGTCCAGCCACGGGAACCGGAGTCGCACCGCGCCGCGCTGCGAACCGTTCGGCTCGCGCACGTCCGTGACGATCCCGATCGCCAGACCGGGCATCCGGGGCCCACGGCCCGGCGCGTTCGCGCCGGTCACCAGACCGGTCAGGGAGCGGTCGGGACTGGAGCTCACCCACACCGTCGTGCGGTAGCCGCCGTGCGGCTCCAGGACGTGCTGCACCGCCGTCGCCGTGTACTTGCCGGAGAACGCCGGACCGGCGTTGCCGAGCGCGATCGGCCTGCCCGCCCGCAGCATCGGATTGCCCTCGGCCAGCGCCTCCAGCTCCCCGAAGCCCGCGCTGATCTGCGCGGCCGTCGCGTCCGCCACCGCCGCCGTCTCCGCCTGCGTACGGTACGGAGTGTCCGCCACGGTCACCACCGGCGCGCCGAACGCGGCCGCGGCCTGCGGACGCAGACCCGGCACCACCGTGTCGCTCACCACGGCAGGCTTCTCCGCCTTCAGCGGACGCTTGGTCGTGGTGTCCCAGCCACGCACCCGCACCTTCGCCGCGCCGTCGCCCGCCGACAGCGAGGCCCGCAGCGCCAGCAGGTTCCGCCCGTACTCCAGGACCATGGGACTGCGGGTGGCCGAGGTCGACGGTGCCGGCGCGCCCGAGGCCTTCTCCGGCTTCGTGAACTGCAGGACGCCCTTGTCGTCCACCCGCACCTGGGCGCCGCTCTCACCCGCCAGGTACTGGAGGAACTCCCAGTCCGAGACGTTCGCCTGGGACAGCTGCTTGTACGTCACGGGCGCGGCCTCCACCCTTCCGACCGCCAGGCCCGCTCCCGCGGCCACCTTGCGGACGATCGCGGCCGCCGTCATGTTCCGGAAGGCCACCACCTTCCGGCCGCGCTGCAGCCGGTGTGCCTTCGAGTAGGCCCGCACGACGGTGAACGAACCCGTGCGGTCCCGGTCGATCTCCAGGGCGACGACCTCGCCGTTGAACAGCCGCTCCCGAGCCTGGCCCTTGACGGTCACCACCGACACCTTCAGCGGGGTGCCGATGGTGATCCCGGTGGTCCGCAGGAACTCGTGGTCGGGGTCGCGGAACGTCAGCAGCGCCGTGTCCGGCAGGCCCACGTTCTCGTCGACGACACAGCTCACCAGCTGCGCCGCCCAGACCGGCGGCAGCGGACCGGGCGCCTCCACGATCGGATCGGCGGCGAAGGACCGCCCACCGCTGTCGGACGTACTCATCGGTCCTCCTCCTCGGCGTCCGCGTCCCGCAGCCCCGGCACCACGAGTTCGGTGCCGGGGACCAGGGCCATCGGATCGTCGATCCCGTTCGCCTCCGCGATGGCCCGCCAGGCCGTCGCGTCCCCGTACTCGCGCCACGCGAGCATCGCCAGACTGTCGCCCGCCACCACGGTGTGCGTGCTGCGCGCGGTGCGCGAGCCCGAAGTCGGGTTCTGCCCCGGTGGATCGACGCTCGCCTCCTCGATGGACAGCGAACAGGTCGCACGCAGCGGCTTCCCGTCCACGTCGAACAGCGTGTACGACACCGAGAGGTTCGACAGCACCCCGTCGAACGAGGTGGTCCGCGCGTTGCCCCACTCGAACCGCACCCACGGGCTGGCCGGCTTCTTGCGGCCGAGGCTCGCCGGGGTCGGCACACACGCCTTCATCAGCTTCTCCACCGCCTGCTCCACCGAGTTGTCGTGCTTGGCGGTGGCGTCGAGGAACACCTCAAGGCTCAGCGTGCGCGGCCCGCTGCCGACGAACTCGGGGAGCGCCGACTGCCCCGCCATCCGGGACGGCGAGCGCCGCCACTCGGTCGTCTTGCCGAGTTGCAGCGTCGAAGGGTTGAACTGGAGGTCGAGCTTGGCGATCGTCCCGCCGGGCTTGGCCCCGACCGAGGCAGGGGGCTCCTTGAGGGTGAGCTGCGCCCGTGCGCGATGGGCGCGAGCCGATGCGGCCATGCCGGGAACTCCTTTCCGGGGTGACGGGGACGAAGCAGGGTGCGGTGGACGGTTTCGTACGGTTCGGAGGGGTGGACGTGCGGACGGCGGCCGTACGGGCACGGGCCCGGGATCAGCTCGGGACCAGGCCCTGGTGGGCGATCTCCAGAGTCTCCAGCGCGGCCTCCGAGTTCGACGGGTCGAACGACGGCCCTTGCCAGCGCACCGGCACGATCCCGAACACCTGCCAGCTGATGATGCGGCTCCGGTCCGGCCGCAGCGCCACGATCTCGCCGTCCTTCGGCTCGACCTTCCGCAGCGTCTCGTCCAGCCAGCGCCCGATCTTCGCCGTGTCGGCGGTGACCGGCCTGGTCAGCGTGATGTTCGACCAGGTAACGCGGCCCGGCAACTGCCAGGTGAAGCCGTTGTTGCCGCCCTCGGCGTAGCTCTCCATCTCGACCTCGGCGCCCATCCCCGAGCAGGTGTTGAAGGCGCCCAGGTCGTTGCCGCCGATCGCCAGCCGGAAGAACACGCTGGTCGCGAAGATGTTGTCGGTCATCGGTCGGTGGTCCGTTTCTCGTGCGTGCTGCGGGTTCGGGTGCGGCTGCTCAACGGCGTCCGTCGAAGGGCCGGCCCGCGCGTTCCCTGCCGCGCCGCAGCTCGGCCCGGAGCAGCCGGGTGACGGGCTCGATGAGCTTGCGCGCCATGTCGTCGAGGTCGGTGTCGGCTGAGGTGCTCTGCTTGGTGCTGCCGCTGTCGCGCTCGCCGCGGACCGGCACCGACGAGGACCTCGGCCCGCCACCGTCCTTCCGTTGCACGGGTGCGGGCGTGGCCGTGGGCGGGCCGGAGGCGGCCCGCTGCACCGGAGGGGTGGTCTGCGAGGGCGCGGGCCGTGACCTCAGCTGGGGGACCGCGGGGACCATGGGGACGGCCGGTGCGTGCGGTTCGGGCCGTGCCGCGCCGAGAGGCGGCAGCGGCGCCGGACCGGGCTGGACCACGACCGGCCCGTGCGGCCCGGCGACGGGCAACGGCCCGCCCGCCCGGCGCGCCTCGGGCAGCGCGGCGGAGGAGGAAGCGGCGCGCGCGGGGGCCCGATCCGGGGAGACCGCGGCGACCGCCGCGCGCTGTACGGCGGGTGAACCGGCCGATCCGATGGGATGGGCGGTACCGGTGCCCGGCGAGTCGGCCCAGCGGGCCGGGACCACGGGGCGTGAGCCGCCGGGGCCGGGCGGAGCCGGCGCCACGGGGAATCCGGGCGGGGCCACGCCCAGTCCCGGCGTCAGAGACCGGGCGGAGAGCAACTGGAGCCCACGCGGCGCGTCGGGCGTGCGCGGCTGCTGCGGCGCGGCCCGGTCGCCGAGGTCCGCGATCCGGCGGGCGATCACGAGCGGCACCGGACCCGTCACACCGACACGGCCGGGCGCGCTCGCGTCCGGGTTCTGGGACGTGGACGGGTTCACGACGGGGAGGCTCGCGGCGGCGGGCGCGGCAGGGACCGGGGGCGCGCCGGGAGAGCCGCCGGCCGGCTGTGCGGTCGGCGGCAGGTGGTTCAGCGGCGCACCGAGCCCCACGACGGGCCCGCGTCTCCGGCCACTGGGGGAGGAGCCGCCCGTGGCGCGTGGGAGTACCGGGGCGTTCGGGCGCTCGGCCGCATCGCGCCGCGGGATCGGCGCGGTGGGTGTGGCGGGTGTTGTGGGTGTGGCGGGGGTGACAGGCGGGGTGGTCGCGCTGTCCGGGGATTCGTCGGACTTCCGCTGGAGCACCGGCATGTTCGGGGCAGGGGCAGGGGCAGGGGCAGGGGCTCGGGACGGGTTCGGAGTCCGCGTCGGGATCGCGGTGGCGGGGAGCTCGGTCAGCGGCGCGCCCAGCCGGGGCGGGCCGGCCGGCCCGCCGGTCGTGGCCTCAGCCCTGCGCAGGACGGGTGCTGACGGCGCGGCCCTGTCCGTGAGACTGGAAGGCTGCGCGGCCGTACGGGTGGGCACGGCCGGGCCGTCCGCAGACGAGTCGGTCGCGCGCTGGAGCACGGGCATCGCGGGCACCGCGGCGGCCGTGGGGGCCGACCGTGCCGGAGCGGGCTCGGACGTCCGCGTCGTTCCCGTGGCGGACGGCGATTCGGGCGCTGCGGCACCGAGCGGCGCACGGCCCTCGGAAGCCTTCGGCCCGTGCTGGTCGCGTCGCACGGGCCGCGCGGGCGGTGGTGCGGCGGTCGCCGAGGCAGGGACGATGCTCACCCGGCGCCGGGGTACAGCCGGTACGTGGGCGGCGACCGTCAGGTTCCGCCCGACCGTGCCCGGACGTACGGCGGCCCGACTGGCGGCAACGGGTGTTCCGGGGACTTCCTGCGCGTCCCGCGTCGCGGCGCGCTGCACGCGCGGGGCGGAAGCCGCCGCGACAGCCCCTGTCGACGGTCCGGTTGAGGTTCCGGACGACGCCTCGGGTACCACGGCGATCCGGCGGACCAGCGGAAACGTAGGCATCGCGGGCCCGGGCACGGCGCGGGCAGCGGGCCCGGCGTCCGTGCGCTGAACCGGCCCGAGCACAGCGGGGGACCGTGGGGAGACGAGCTCCCGACTCGCCGCGGTGGCGGGGGAGTCTCCGTGGCCCGTCAGCCCGGCGCGCTCTACGGCGGAACCTTTCGCGGCGGAGCCCGGCCCGGCCGGCCTTCCCGGCGACGCGGCTCCCGGCGCACCGGCCGCGCCGTCAAGCTCAGCGGCGACTCCACCGGACGTCGCACCGGACGCCTCGGCCCGCTGGGCGGGGGAGTCACCGAAGGGACCGTTGGTGCGACCCCCCGCACCGGAGCCACCGGAGCCACCGGAAGTACGGGAACGGAGCGAAGCACCGGAAGCACCGGAGCCACGGGAAGTACCAGGATCGGCGCCCGTGCGGCCCCCATCCTTCGGCCGCGAAGGCCTCTGCGCCCGCGCCCGCTGCACCGTCGCCCCAGCCGGACCGCTCCCGGTCCCGGCAGACGGTGCGCTCGGAGCCGTACCGGAAGCACCGGAAGTGGCGGAAGCACCGGAAGCACCGGAAGCACCGGGCCGGCCCGCGTCCGGCGCGACCGCACGTGCCACGACCGGACCCACCGGCCCCGCGCCGCCGCGCCCCGGGCGCCCGGACTCGGGCAGCACGACCGGCGCGCCGCCGGTACCCGCGCCCGAACCGGTGCCAGTCGGCGTCTGCGTACGTGCAGGTGATCCCAGGACCGCTTCCGGCGCTGCCGGTCCGGGCGTCTCGACCGGGCCCTCCGCGGCGTCCTCGGTGCCCCGCGGACGGATCGCGCGCAGCAGCAGCGGTCCGCCCGGCGCCGAGGAGCGCGGGGTCGCGGCGGCGGGGCGGGCCACGCCGCGGAGCAGGCCGGACGGCGCGGACGGCAGCACCGCGTGGGCGAGGCCCCTGTCGAAGGACGGGTCGTGCCATGAGGCGAGGCGGTCCCGGAAGGCGAGCCCGTCGCTCACGCCCAGCGGCGCGCGCGAGACGGTGAGCGCGGGCGGCGAGGTCGCGCGCCAGCCGCCGTCCCAGTCCCCGGGCACAGCCGGTGTCCCGGGCACGCCGGAGTCCGGGGCGGCGTCCGCCGTGGCACCGGAGGCCGCCGCCCGCCGGGCGGGTGCGGTCTCCGGCGCGACGGGCCGCCGACGCAGCCAGTCCCGCCATCCCATGTGCTCAACCGCCTTCGTTCACGCGAGTGTTGATGCGCGCGATCTCGCTGACCCACTCCTGCCGCTCGCGGTGCGGAAGGTCGAGGATCTCGTCGCGCTGCCAGTGGAAGTGGTAGGCGATGTACGCGATCTCCTCCCGGAGCCGGGGGAGGGCGTACGTCACGATTCCCCCAGGCGCCCACCGGAGAGGTCGACCTCGAAGCCGCCCTCGCAGTGCGGGCAGGTCACCGCGGCGCGGGTGTGGCCCTCGCTGTTGACGCGCCGGTAGAAGTCCTGGAGGAACGCCACGTCCGTCGCGTACATCCGCTCCACGACCCCCGCGTGCACGTCGGTGATCGAACCGAGCCGGGTGATCACCTGGCTGAGCAGGACCACGCTCAGGTACGCGGGGTTCTCCTTGACCCGCAGGTCGATCTGCGGGCGCAGTTCGTCGCGGGCGGTGGCCAGCCGCATGGAACCGTGCCGATGCACGGTGCCCGCCTCGTCCACGTAGCCACGCGGCAGCTCGAACTCGAACTCGGTGCGCAGCCCGTGGTCCGCCGCGCGCGGCGCGGTCGGGGGAGCGGGCGCCGGGGGCGCGGCCGGCGCCGGCTGTTCGCCGGCCCCGGTCGGTGCGGGTGGCGCGGTGGCCTGGAGGAACTCGTCCAGGTTGCCCGCCGTGACGGTACGACGCCTCATTCGACGACGATCTCCTCGAACACGATCGTCACGGTCTCCGTCGCCGCCGACGACTCGCCGGCCTTGAGGGACGGGCCCTCCCACTTGGAGGCCCAGCCCTGCATCAACTGGATGCGGCGGATCGTGTTGCCCTCGGTGTCCTTGATCTCGATCGTGAGGTTCTGCCGAGCGGCGTTCACGGCCCCGTTGTTGAGGGTCTCCTTGATCCACTTGGTGAACTCGCTGCTCTGGTCGAGCCCGCGGGTGATCGTGATCTCGCCGGCCTGCCGGGCGCCCGGCTGCTTGCGGATGATCTGCTTGCCCTCCGAGGTCACCTGCTTGACCTCGACGACGTCCTCCTCGACGGTGAAGCCGCTGATCTCCTGGATCGACTCGACCAGGTAGCCACCGAGCTGCACGCCGAAGACATGGGTGGAAAGAGCATCGCCCGTTGCCATGTGTGTCTCTCAACCTTTCCTTGCGGACCCGCGGGTCACTCGTCGATGAGGCTGGTGCTGTCGGAGAACTGCGCCAGCCGGAAGACCACGAACTCGGCCGGCTTGACCGGCGAGACGCCGATCTCACAGACGACCCGGCCCTGGTCGATGGACTCCTGCGGGTTGTTCTCGGCGTCGCACTTGACGTAGAACGCCTCCGCGGCCGTGCGGCCGAACAGCGCCCCGCGGCGCCACTCCTCGGTGAGGAACGCGGTGACGTTGCGCCGGATGCTGGACCACAGCCGGTCGTCGTTCGGTTCGAAGACCACCCACTGGGTGCCCAGGAGGATGGACTCCTCCAGGTAGTTGAAGAGCCGGCGGACGTTGAGGTAGCGCCAGGCAGGGTCGGAGGACAGGGTGCGGGCGCCCCAGATCCGGATGCCGCGACCGGGGAACGCGCGCACGCAGTTCACGCCGATCGGGTTCAGCAGGTCCTGTTCGCCCTTGCTGAGCCGGATCTCCAGGTCGACCGCGCCGCGGATCACCTCGTTGGCGGGGGCCTTGTGGACTCCGCGCTCGGCGTCGCTGCGTGCCCACACACCGGCGATGTGACCGCTCGGCGGGACCGTCGTGTTGTGGCCGGCCGCGGGGTCGAAGACCCGCACCCAGGGGTAGTAGAGGGTGGCGAAGCGGGAGTCGTAACCCGCCTCGTCCATCCGCCAGTCGCGCACCTGCCGCGCGTTCAGCCCCGGCGGGGCGTCCAGGACGGCGACGCGGTCGCCCATCTGCTCGCAGTGCGAGATGACGGCGAGCTGGACGGTGCGCAGCCCCTCGTCGTCGATCGCGCCGCGCTGGTAGGCGCTCATCAGGTCCGGCACCGCGACCATGGTGATCTCGTCGATGGTCTCCAGAGCGGCGAAGCCCGTGCGGGCGCCGGCCTCACCGATGTACTCCGCCGGGTCGAGGCGCGCCGGGCCGCCGCGGCCCGGCGCGGCCGGGGCGGCGGTGGCAGGAAGCGCGACGGTCTGGGCCTGGGGGCGGGTCTGGGCGCCCTCGCGCTCGGCGACCTCGATCAGCTTCGAGCCGCGGGTCTGGGTGACGAAGTAGCCCTTGACGGACTTGCGGGTGGAGACGTCGTAGGTCTCGGCGACCTGGTCGCCCGTGCGGACCACGACCTTGAAGCGGTCCTCGGGCGGGTTGTCGCCCTCGACGTCCGCGATCTCCACGGACACCCCCGCGATGCCCGGCTTCGCGGCGACCAGGAAACCGCCGAGCTCGACCGGCTGACCGGGCAGCTCCGGACGGCCGCCCGCGGCGGCGGAACCGGCGCCGCCCTCGGCGGACTGCCCGACGCGCACGACGTACGCGGCGCCGCCGCCGTTGGCGAAGTAGCCGTAGACGGAGTGCGGCAGGTAGGTGCCCTCCGCGAAGCCGCCGAAGGTCTCGGTGTACTGGTCCCAGCTGGTGACCAGGGTCGGCTCGTGGAAGGGGCCGCTGCGGGCGAAGCCCACGAACGCGGCCACGGCGGTGCCTACGCCTTCGATCGGGCGAGCACCGGACTGCACCTCCTCCACGTACACGCCCGGGGTGAGGTACGTCGGCATGCTCGCTCCTTCGTTCGTTCGATCAGGGTTCGTTCGTGGCGCGGCCCGTGCCCGCCGGACGCCCCGGCACCGTTGCGGACCCAGGGCCCAAAGCCCAAGGCCCAGGACTGAGGGCCCAGTGCCGGGAGGCGGAGCGCGCGAAGCCGGGGTCTCGGAATCCGGCACCCCGGGGCGGCCAAGCCCGGTCCAGCCTTTCCCGCAGGTCGCCGGGGCGAAAGGGGCACGCGGACCAGCGCGGGGGCAAGGCGGGTGCCCTCGCTGACGGGGCAGGCCCGCCCCGCCGTCCCTCAGCGCCCGGTGACCGCGGACAGGTACGCGCCGAACTCCCCGGCGAGCACCAGCCGGCCGAGCTTGCGGTACTCCTCGGCGATCGCCGTCACCAGCTGGATCATGGTCAGCGGGCCGCCTGCCGCGGCCGCCGCGTAGGCCGCCGTGACGGCGCAGGCGCGGATGTTGCCGCCGGCCAGTTCGAAGCGCTCCGCGCAGAAGGCCAGGTCGACCTCGGCCGCGCGGGGCAACCGGTCACCCAGACAGCGTTCCCACAGGGCAAGCCGCTGCACGGCATCGGGCACCGGAAAGTCCGCGATGACGTCGATCCGCCGGGTGAACGCCTCGTCCAGGTTGGCCCGCAGGTTGGTGGTCAGGACGGCGATGCCGTCGAAGGACTCGATCCGCTGCAGCAGATAGGCCGACTCGACGTTGGCGTGCCGGTCGTGGGCGTCCTTGACCTCCGAGCGCTTGCCGAAGATCGCGTCCGCCTCGTCGAACAGCAGCACCGCGTTGACGGAGGAGGCCTCTGTGAAGATCCGTTCCAGGTTCTTCTCCGTCTCGCCGACGTACTTGTCGACGACCGTGGACAGGTCGACCACATAGAGGTCCATGCCGAGATCGGCGGCGACCACCTCGGCGGACATCGTCTTGCCGGTGCCGGAGGCGCCCGCGAACAGGGCGATCACACCCCGTCCGCGCCCGCCGCCGGGCCGCATGCCCCACTGCCCGAGCACCTGGTCGCGGTGCCGGGCGCGCACGGCGAGTTCGCGCAGCTGCCGGTGGGTCGGCGCGGGCAGCACGAGGTCGTCCCAGCCCACGCCGGGCTCGACCCGGCGGGCCAGCCGGGCCAGGCCCGCGCCGCTCTGGCCGCGGACCGCCGCGCGCAGGTCGTCGGCGTCGACCGGCCGGCCCTCCAGCGCCGCCGTGCGCACCGCCGTACCGGCCGCGCGCCGCACCTGTCCGCCGTCCAGACGGTGGGCGGCGACGGACAGCGCGAGCGCGTCGACGCCGGGGACCTCGCCCGGGGTGACGGACAGCGCGTCGACGCCGGGGACCTCGCCCCGGTCGGCAGACGCGGCGGTGCCGCCGGGCGCCGTGACGGCCCCGAGCCCGGCCGACGCCTCCCCGAGCGCGTGCCGCCAGCGCGCCGCGTGGGTCTCCGGCGCGGGCGCCGACACGGCGAGCGTGACCGGGGTGTCGGCAGCCCAGGCCGGCTCCCAGCCGCTCGCGCCGTACGTCAGCAGCGGCAGCCCGCGCAGCGCCGCGCACACCGCCCGCAGCATCCGGTCCCGTACCCCCGGTTGGTCGGGCAGTGCCTCCAGCGGGCCGAGCAGCACGCCGGCGCCGGTCAGCCGCACCTCCCGGGCCACGGCCCCGGCCAGCGCGGGCACCGCCCGCTCGTCGTGGCCGAACGCCGACGCGTCCAGCGGCAGCGCGGGCAACCCGGCGGCCCGCAGCGCGGCGGCGCCGAGCCCGGCGGCGTCGCCGCCCCGGGCCCGCAGGTGCACATGCCCGGTGCCGGTGCCCAGCGCGGCGACCGTACGGTCCCGCACGTCCGGATCGGTCACCGGGTCCGGGGGCTGTTCGCCGAGCACCTCGGCGAGCCGCGGATCGGGCGTGTCGTCGCCGAGCAGGTGCGCGGTGACCCGGTCCGGCACCGTGAGCACCCGCGACAGCGGCGGTCGTTCCGGCTCGGCCACCTCGACGAGACCGCCGGCGACCAGCGGTGCGCCGGGGGAGAGCCGGAACCGCGCCGAGGGGATCCCCGCCCGCCCGAGGAGTTCGAGGGCGAGCCCGACCGTGGGCCGACGACGGGTCAGATCGTCGTTGAGATAGCCGTAGAGCCGCTCGAACCGGGAGTCCAGGTCCGGTGCCAGCGCGACGAGCAGTAGATCGAGGTCCAGTGGCGCGAGCCCGAAGCGGGCGGCCAGCACCGCCGCCGGCGAACCGGGCGGCGGGTCGGCGGGATCGAGAGCGGGCAGCCCGGGGTCGTACGGCGGATCGAGCACCCGGGCGACCGCCTCCGGCGTCAGGTACTGCCCCCGGTAGGGATCGTCCGGATCGGGGTCGACGGCCTGCCGCGCCGCGACCGCGATCCGCACCCGCTCCCACAGCCACGCGCCCGAATCCCGTACGGGGAAGGGGGCGCGATCGCGTACGGGCGTGGGCTCGGGCGCGGACGGCGGTACGGGGGTCCGGGCCGCGGGCGCGGCCGGGGCGGTGCTGGTCACGGCTGTCTTCCTCCTCGGCGGCGGCGGGCGGGCGCCGGGCGCCGCTCCCGGAGCGGGCCGAAGCCCTCGCCCGGAGCGGGTTCGCCCAGCTCGACGTACCGCAGCCGGTGTTGTTCGTCGCTGTCGCTGTCGCTGTCGCTGTCGCTGTCGCCGGTGCCGGTGCCGGTGCCGGTGCCGACGCCGACGCCGACGCCTGCGCCGTGGCTGAGCCGGATGCCCTCGCCATCGAGGCGGGCAGGTCCGCCGTCCGGGCGGAGCCCGGGCCCCGACCGCATCAGCAGGCCCTCGGTGACCGGCGGGGCCGTGCCCCGGGTGATCCCGGCCAGCGGCGCGCAGGCCCGCAGCCCGATCGACGGCCGCAGCTCGCCGCCGAGCGCCGACCACACGTCGGAGGCCGCCGGGGCGTCCGCGCCGGTGCCGCCGACGTCGAGCGGGACCAGCAGGCCGAGTTCGGCGAGGCTCCCCCCGAGCAGCCGCGGCGGGATGGCGTCATGCCCGATCAGACAGGACAGCACCTCGGAGAGCAGCCGGTGCTCGTCCTGCGGCCGGCCCGCCCACGCGCTCACCAGGTAGGTGAGGTCGAACCAGCGGGGCGGGGTGCGGCGCGCGACGACGAAGCCGTCGGCGTCGTACACCTCACCCCCGCCGCTGCCGCGACGCGCCGGGTCCTCGCGGACGTCGTACAGGAACACGCAGATCGTGGGGGCGCTGCGGCGGGCCGCCCAGTCCTTCGTCGGCGCGTCGAAGACCACCTCGACGCCCGACTGCTCGAGACCGGACTCGATGAGCAGCCGCCGCAGCGCCTCGTCGACGTCGTGGATCACCGGCGCGCCACCGTGTCCGGAGGCTGCACGGTGCCCGTGACCACGAGGAAGTCGGTCTTCACCGGCGAGAACCCGGGACCGCTCGCGGTGATGGTCCGCGGACCCGTCTGGTCCTTCGCGAGGATCAGCAACTGGCCGATGAAGGTGCCGTCGCGGCGCGGCACGGTCGGCGCCGCCGTGGCCGTGATGCCGGGCTGCCAGGTGAACGTGACCGGCACGCCGGGCGGGAAGTCCTTGCCGCGCACCGAGGTGACGAAGCCGGGCTTGCCGATCGGCGGGACCGCGACGATCCGCGGCTGGAGGATCCGGATCCGCTGCTGGGCGGTGTTGTCGCGCGGATCGGCGTCGGTGCCGCTGGTGGTCAGCCGGCCGGTGGCCCGCGCCGTGAGCGCGCGGTCGGGTCGCAGCACGACCTGGACGACGGCCCGGGCACCGGGCGCGAGGTCCGGCAGCGCGCAGGACCAGGCGGCGTCGCAGCCGGGCGGCGGCCCGTCGTGCCGGATGCCCGTGGGCAGTCCGACGCGGAGCCGCAGCCCGGTGGCCAGCGCTTCGCGCCCGTTGCGGACGGTGTACGTGAGGACGACCCGGCCGCCGACGTAGCCCGGGTCGGGCTGGGCGGTGATCCGCAGGCCGGGTCCGGCCTCCTGGACCGGCGGCGGGGGCGTCGGCCGCGGTGTGGTCGGGTCCGGAGTGGGGGGCGGCGTGGTCGGGGCCGGTGTGGTGGGCGTGGGCGTCGGTGTGGTCGGGGTGGGCGTCGGTTCCGGTGCCTCGCGCACCGGCACCACCGTCCGGCCGGTGTTGTCGGTGGGGCGGGGGTCGAGGACGGCGCCGGTCACGTTCCAGTCCACCGGCTGGTCGCCGGTGACGAGCCCGGTGAGGGTCACGGTCACCGGGACCGTGGTGCCGGGCGGCACGATGCCGAGGACACAGGAGAGGGCCGCCGCGTCGCAGTCGGTGCCCGGCGCGCTGATTCCGGTGACGGTCAGCCCCGTGGGCGGCGTGATGGTCAGCCGGGTGCCGGGTGAGGCCGCCGGGCCGCGGTTGACCACGTCCACGCGCACGGTGCCGGGCGTGCCGATGGTGAACTCCGGGACCGTTCCGGGCGCCTGGACCGCGAGGTCCACCGACTGCTGGACGGTGGGCTCCTTCTGGCGGCCCGGCAGATCCAGGGTGAGCGGGACCATCTCGCCGGTGGTCACGTCCACCCTCTTCAGCTTCTCCGGGCTGTTGGGCTTCCGCTGGGGCCGCACGCTGACGATCAGGCTCGTGCCGTCGGAGGTCCAGGCGGCGTCCCGGGGCTGGAACGGGCCGGGGTTCTCCGGCAGTTCACGCAGGCAGGCGTCCGGCTCCCCCCGGGCAGCCCCGGGCAGCAGAACCTGACAGCGGTCCCCGGTGGGCGAGGTGAGCACGATGCCGTTGCGCTCGTCGATCCGGCCGCCGCCGCCCTTCCGGTTCAGCGCGATCGTGGTGCCGTCGGGGGAGAAGGCCGGGCTGTCGTCGATCACCTCGCAGCCGGCCGGGCAGATCACGGCGCTCAGGTCGCGCTGCTGGTCGAGCCGGTCCACCGGCACGGTCCAGACGTGCTTGCTGCCGCCGTTGCCGTTGATCACCTGGTTGCGGGTGAAGGCGAGCGTGGTGCCGTCGGACGACCAGGTGGGCTGGGCGTCGCCGCCGGCCGGCTGACCGTCAGGCGGCCTGATCTCACCGGTGATCGCGCCGGTGGTGACCTCCGCGATCAGGATGCGGCTGGGGCCCGCTTCCCCGCCGGCGCCGCCGGGGGACGTGCGGGTGAACGCCAGGTACCGCCCGTCCGGCGAGAACGTCGGGTCGGTGTCCCAGTCCCGGGGGCCGCGCCCCTGGAGCGGCAGCACCGACTCGTTGGTGCCGTCGGCGTCCGCCATCCAGATCTGCTGGATCCGCGCGTCCTTCGGCCCGACGAACCGGGAGAGCACGATCCGGCGGCCGTCGGGCGTGTAGTTCTGCCGCTCGGTCCACGGGTCGAACCCGGCGCCCGGCTGGAACAGGGGGTCCTTCGTCGGATCGGTGTTGGTGTCGGCCGCCGGGTCCTCGTTCAGGATCGGCAGGTTCAGGTCGCGCGGGTCGGCACCGTCCAGCCGGGCGTCCTGCAGGGTGACCTCGTGCGGTCCCCTGGCCGTGACGCGCTCGACGATCGCCCGGCCGCCGTCGCGGGGCCCGAGCCAGGTGACCTCGCCGACCTCACGGTCCTCGCTGAGCACGAGATCCGGGGTGGCCTCCGAGTGCGCGGGGACCTGGAAGACGTGGTTCCAGTCGCCCTTGCACACACAGGTGCGGTCCGGGCTGAGGAACAGCACACCGTCCCCGTCGGGCAGCCAGGCTGCCCCGTGGGTCCGCCACTGTGCCTGCGCGCCCGAGAGCAGCGGACCCCTGCCGACCCCGTCGGTCCACTTCAGTCGCGGGCCCCCCGCCCCGGTCGCGGTGTACGCGATCACGTTGCGGTTCTCGGCGTCGTCCACCGGGTTCCACACCGGTTCCGACGCCTCGCCGTCGCCCGGGTCGCTGGCCAGGGCGGCCGGCCCGCCGTCCAGGGCGCGCACGTACACCTGCGGCCCGGCCGCCGCGTCCGCGTCGCTCACGTACGCGAGCCGGGCGCCCTCCGGGGACACCGTCGGGTGAACCTCGTTCGCGGGGGTCTCGGTCAGCCGGGTCAGGCCGGTGCCGTCCGCGCCGACCCGCCAGATGTCGCGCTGTTCGCCGTCCGGACCGGCCGCGTCGAACACGACCGACCGGCCGTCCGGGGTGAGCCGCGGGTTCGCCGCGTCGAGACCGCTGGTCAACCGGTGCACCGCGGTGTCCGCGGTCCGCAGATAGATCTGCGGGAACCGCTCGTCACGACGGCTGGCGAACACCAGCAGGTCGCCGAGCGCGGCCGGCTGCACGTCCATGTGGGTCGGCCCCGGACCGAACAGCGGCGTGCTCGACTCGTCCGACGCCACCGTGCCGAGACTGCGGTGCCGGGTCCCGGCGAACGCCATCCGGGCGTCACCCGCCTCGGCGGCCCGGGGGCCGGCCTCGGCCCGGTCCGGGGCGGAGGCGGCGGTCACCGCGAGAAGGGGCGCCAACAGCAGCAACGCTGCCGTGACTCTTCCCCAGCGGTACCGCCGGCCACCAGAGCCACCCGTGCTCATCAGGGTCCACCTCACAGTCCGGCGCGTTCTGTTCGCTGCGCGTACGACGTACGAGACGTACGACAGATCCACTGTCGCGCCCCCGCCGGCTCCCGGGGAGGGCCAGGAGGCCGCACCGGGGGGAAGCGCGCGGTGCGCTTTCGGGCAGTCGCGCCCCGGAGTCCGTGCGAGGGGCCCCGCGCGAACGCCGGGGTCAGATCAGACCGTTGCGCAGAGCGAAGCCCACCGCGTGCGTGCGGTTGCGCAGCTCAAGCCGGGTGATCACCTCGTGCAGGACGTTCTTGACGGTCCGTTCGGAGTACGAGGTCCTCCGCGCGATCTCCGCCGTGTCCAGGCCCTCCGACACCAGCCGCAGCATCTCCGCCTCGCGCCCGGTCAGCGTGGACAGCGACGAGGCGTGCGGATCGAGCGCGGCGCGCTGCATGCTGCCGACGTGGTGCAGGAGCCGGGCCAGCAGGTCACCGGGCAGCACCCCTTCGCCGTTCGCCATCGCGAGGACCAGCCGCAGCAGCCGGTCCTGGTCGGCCTCGGCGCGCCGCAGAACCGCCGTGACCCCGCACTCGATGGCCCGCTGCAGCGCGTCGCCCGACTCGAAGGTGCCGACCACGAGCCCGGTACGGGTGCGCGGGTCCTGCCGCAGCCGCCGCAGCAGCGCCACGGTCTCGTCGTCGACACTGTCCACGGTCACCAGCGAGACCTGCGCGCCCTCCGGCCGTCCCCCCTCGACGAGCTCTAACTCAGGTCGCTGCCGCAGCTGGTGGACCACACCGACGTGCAGCACCGGGTCCGCCGCGTACACCGCAACCGAGATCCGGCGCGTCGAGCGGGGTTCGGGTATCACCGACCCGCCCCGGGACGGGCCGCCCTGCGCCGGCCCGACGGACGGTCCGGCCTGGCCGGGCACCCGCGGCGTCGAGGCCCCGGCCGACACCGCGGACGCGGAGACGGCGGGCGAGGACGTGCGGGACGGCGCGGAGGGCGTGGACGGTGCGGCGCCGGCCGAGCCGACGGCGCCATGCGCCTGAGTTCCGATCATGTGGGGTTCCCTGTTCGAGGAGGTGTGACGGAATAAGAAGATGCAGGTCGGGACGGACGAGTTCCGGTGCGCGCGGCCACTCGGCGTGTCGTGGGGAAGTCCGACGGGGCACCGAGGTTGCCCGGGGGACTGCCCTCCGGCCCGTGGAGCGGCCGGGGCGCCGCCGCTAGCGTCGGGGCGGTGACGTCTCCAGCAGCCTCTTCCAGCCCCGGCGCGCCCGCACCCGAGATTCCCCGGGTGTCCGTGACGCCGGGCGACACCGCGATCACCAGCCTGACCGTCCGCAACGACGGCGACGTCGTCGAGGCGTACGGCCTGGAGGTGGTCGGCGAATGCGCCGCCTGGACGACGGTGGAACCCGAACGGGTATCGCTGTATCCGGGCACCTCCGAGACGGTGACGATCCGTCTCGCGCCGCCGCGCTCCTCGCAGGTGCCGGCAGGTGATGTGCCGCTCGCCGTGCGCGTCCTGCCCACCGAGCATCCCGAGGCGGTGCGCGTCCCCGAAACCCTCGTGCACGTCGAGGAGTTCCGGGAACTGCGTACCGCCGCGGTCCCGCGCCGCCGGCGCGGCTGGCTCCGCGGGCGCTACCGGCTCGCCGTGCGCAACGACGGCAACGCGCCCGTACGGGTCGGTTTCGCGGCCGGGCAGCGCGGCGAGGAGCTGAAGTTCGACTTCACGCCCACCGCCCGTGCGCTCGATCCCGGCGAGTCGGCCGAGGTCGGCCTGCGGGTCGCCACCGGCCGGCCGATCTGGTTCGGTACGGCGGCCACCTGGCCGTTCACCGTGGACGTGACCGAGGAGCAGGGCGACGGGGAGCCCCAGGACCCGGCGCTCGCCAGGCCGCCGCTCGACGTCGAGTTCGTCCAGATACCGATCTTCCCGCGCTGGCTGCTCGCGCTCCTGGCGCTGCTCATCGCGCTCGTCGTCGCCTGGTTCGCGCTGGTGCGCCCGGCGGTGCGCAGCACCGCCAAGGAGGCCGCCGACGAGCTCGTCCAGAAGCGGCCCGCGCCCAGCGCGCCACCGAGCGTCGCACCGCCCACCGACGGGAACGGTGACGGCAGGCAGCCCGGCACGGGCAACGGGAAGGGCAACGGAAAGGGCGGCGGCTCCGGTCAGGGCACGGGACCCGGTGGCACCGGTGGCGGCGCGCAGGGCTCGACCACGATCGACCTCGAAACCTCCGCCGGCCGCACCGAGTCCGGCACCTACACCGTGCCGAAGGACAAGACCTTCGACATCACGGACATCGTCGTCGCCAACTTCCAGGGCGACGAGGGCGTGATGACGATTCAGTTCGGCGACCGGAAGATCACCACGATCGCGCTGGAGACCTTCCGCAATCAGGACTATCACTGGGTCACCCCCATCAGGATCGTCGAGAACCAGACCGTGACCATCCAGGTGACCTGCGCGAAGCCGGGCACCCCGGCCACCGGGAAACAGGCGCGGGAGTGCCATGAGGTTCTCAACGTGAGCGGAGTGCTCAGCGACCTCAGGTGACCCGGGCGGCTTCACTCATCCTGGATGAGTTCCACGCCCACGCAAACTGTTCCGGGGCCGCTCTGACCGGAAGGCGATGCCTTCGGCCGGAGCGGCCCTGTCCACTTTGCAGAGTTACGGACGAGTAGAAGAAGCGCACAGATCGGCGCATTCGGGGCCTGCATCCCACGGATGACGAGTCTTGCAGGAAGGCTGAAACCCGCGCGTTCCGGCAGGTCAAGACGGGTGTGCACGTGATGTGCACGTCACACGCGCGTCCCTGCGCGAATGTGACGTGCACGTTACGGGAGCCGTGCCTCCGGCGCGCCCCCTTTACCGGAACCGGGTCGCCAGTACCGCTCCCTCTGCAGGACCGGCCGCCGGCACCGCCCCCTTACGGGACCGGCACTCCCAGCTGCCGGCCCGAGGCCGTCACGGCGCGGGCACCGCTGAGGTCGACGGTGTTCGGCAGCATCGCCTGCGGCCGCAGCAGGTCCTTGAGCAGATAGCGCATCAACTCGTCGCCCGACATGGCCTTGAGCCGCTCGGCCAGCTGCGGGTTGACCTTCGCGATCCGGATGATCTCGACGATCCCCCGCTCGACCAGACCGGGCACGATGTCCGCGCCCATCAGCGTGTTGGACCGCAGCCGCTCCTCGTGGACCTCGGCCTCCGCCCCGTCCCCGTACGTCATCGTGCTGAACTCGTCGGCCAGCGCCTGCCCCATCACGAGCGGGACGAGACCGCGCCGGTCCGGGTCCTGCTCGGAGCCCATCTCCTCCATCATGGCGTCCATGTCCATCTTGGCCCCGCCCTCGGCGGAACCGAGGTCGAACCTGCGGACGGACCGGCTGTACTCGGGCGAGAAGGCGTCCGTACGGGTGGCCAGCCGGCTCTGGGTCCGCGCCGGGTCACCGGGCTGGGCCCGCAGCGTCGGGAACTCGCGCTGCGCGAAGTCGCTGAGCATCAGCCAGCCCTGCGAGATCAGGGGAGAACCGGCCAGGGGGATCTCGATCCGGGCCGGCTCCGAGCCGCCGAACCGCGTCTCGCGGAACGGGCTGCCCGGCACCTCCAGGAAGAAGAAGACGAAGCCCTCGTTGGCCAGCACGTGCTTGTCGTACGCCTCCGAGTTGTTCGCCGCGTCCGGATTCGCCTTCAGCAGCTCGGTCTTGGACTTCATGTGGCCGAGACCCAGCATCTGCTCGGCGCGTTCCTTGGGCGTGTAGTGGGTGAGCACGCTCCCCTGCAGCGCCGTATCCAGCTTGGTGCGGACCTCGGACACCCAGGCCGCGCCGCTCTGCGGCCGGATCTGCTCGGCCATGCCGGCCCGGTTGATCTCCGACAGCTCGCGGAAGTAGCTCGGCCCCTTCATCTTGAACACGGCGGCGCTGTCGGCCCACTCCTCACGGTTCCACAGCATGCCGCCGTCGGTCATCGCCCGGAACGGCTCGCGCGCCGCGTCCGGCAGGGCGTCGTCGCGGGTGATCTGCCGGCGCACCACGTCGAGCTCGCCGTTGACCGCGGTCAGCGCCGCGGTCAGGAACTCGGCCGTCGCACCGCTCGCACCCTCCACCTCCGGGGCGATCATGTGCTGGAGTCCGGTCAGCGCCATCAGACCGTCCATGGGGTCCCGGTTGGGATCCTGGTCGTACGACCTGATGCCCTCGCGTACAGCGGCGACGAGGGCGCCGCCGGGATCGGCCTGCGGGCGGTTGAACGAGGCTTTGAAGCGGCTCATCAGACCGCTGCCGCTCGACGTCGCGGGCTGACTCGGGGCCGGCAGGCCCTTGCCCAGCTTCTCGTGGCCCTTGCGCTGCACCACGCCCGCACCGCCGTGGTGCGGGGGCCCGTGATGCCCGTCCCCCGGGACGCGGTCGTGCCCGTCGTCCGTGGCGCGCTGGACGGGGGGTCCGGTCATGGCGCGTGTGGCGTTGGCTTCGGCGGCGCGTTCGAAGGTGTCGTCGGGGTGGCTGACGCGCAGGCCGGTTCCGTTGTCGGTGCCGGGGACGGGTCCGTTGCGTTGTTGGATGACGTGGGTGAGTTCGTGGGCGAGGGTGTGTTTGTCGGTGCCTCCGGGTCCGATGACGACGTGGTGTCCTGAGGTGTAGGCGCGGGCTCCGAGGTCGGCTGCGGAGCGCTGTGCGTCGGCGCCGGTGTGGAGCCGTACGTCTGCGAAGTCGGCGCCGAGCCGGTCCTCCATCTCCTGCTTCAGCGGCTCGGCGAGCGGCCGGCCCGGCGACCGCAGCACCTCGGGCACGGCGGGCCGCCGCACCGGCGCGCCCTCGCCGCTCTCCTGCTCGGCCCGGACGCCGTCGGCACGGCGCTGCGCCAGCATCCGGGTCACCGCCGCGTTGCCGACGGCCCGCTGGAGCGCGGGCAGGGCGCCGGCCGTCGGGTTCGCCGGCGGCGCCACGGCGCCCGGCCGCTCCTCGGCCCGGCCGGTCTGCCGGGACCGGGCGGTGCCGTCCTTCGGGGCATCGGCCGGGGCCTTGCCGTGGGCGGGGGTGCGCATGGGGTCTCTGCCTCCCGGGAGACGGGGGTGGGTCACCCTCCTGGATACCCCCGAACGAGCCGCGCGGACATGTCCGTTCGGGCAGAACCGGGGGAAGGGCCGAGGGTGCCGCCGCCCTTCCCGCCCACGCGGTGGACACGCCCGGACGCTCAGTCCGTACTGCCCCCGGCCCCGCCCCGGCCTCCACCGCGGGCCCGGCGGGCGGTGCCCGCCTCGCCGACGTCGTGCCGGTAGGCCTCGTCCGCCCACCGCGCGAGGTCGTCCAGTTCGGCCTTCAGCTGCTCCCAGGTCTTCTTGTACGCGCCGATCGTGCGGATCTCGAACGGCACCATCGTCGCCCCTGCCTCCGGATGCGGGGCGATCTGGTTCATGCCGCCGAACACGCTCTGCTGGTCCACCCGGGTGCTGCCGAGGATCGCCGAGTTGGCGAACTCGATGAGCGAGACCGGTTCGCCCTCGATGTGCCGGGTGGCGTTGTCGCGGAAGTCCAGCTTCCTGCCGTCTCCCGAGTCCTCCTGATAGTCGGAGAGCCGGTTGAGGACCTGCTCGTGCTCGGCCGTCAGGAAGGTGCGGAACTCCTCGTCGAGGAGCGCGCGCACGTCCGAGAGCCGGGAGCGGGACAGCACCGCCGTCAGGTTCTTGATCTGCCCCTTGTCCTTGTCCTCCGCGAGATAGTCGGCCACCGCCGCGATCTGCATGAAGAACAGCTGGGCGAAGCCGTCGAGCGCGTCCGTCTCCACCCGTTTGCGCTTCTTCGAGGGCTCCTGGGCCGCCCGCCAGTTCTCGTACCGCTCCAGGACGTCGGCGGCGAAGTTCCTCGCCTGCCCGAGCCGGAACCGTGCCCGGCGGCTCGTCGCGCCCCGCACGTCCGGCGCCGCCTCCCGCAGATGGTCGAAGAACAGCGGCATGCCCCGCAGCGGCACACCGACCGAGTAGTGCACGAACAGGCCGTCGCCCAGGCCCTCCCGGCCCGCGTCCTCGGTGTACGGCAGACCCGGCGCCACCCGGGCCCCCTCGCCCGCCGGAAGGATCCGCAGGTCCAGCGGCACGTCCGCCAGCGGTGTCCGGTCCGTGGCCGCGTAGAAGCCGTCCCGCACCCGCTTGATCTCGTCGGCCAGCTGGACCAGCCGCTCCCGGCCGGTCTCGTTCTTCGCCCCGACCACCTCGACGGCCCCGGTCACGAACTCGATGTTCGAGTAGCCGTGGCCGTCCTTGAGCATCCGGCTGTCGGACACCACCTTGAAGTCCTGCACGGTGCTCTGGGCCAGGTCGGTGTCGCCCGGGTACTTCGCTCCCGCGGGGTCCTGCACCGGCAGGGCCACCTCGGCCTCGAAACCCATCATGCGCTGTACGGGAGCGTCGCCGCCCGCGGACCGTGGCGCAGGTCCGTCCGAGGGCCCGGGCCGCTCCGTGGCGCGCTGGACGGGGGGTCCGGTCATGGCGCGTGTGGCGTTGGCTTCGGCGGCGCGTTCGAAGGTGTCGTCGGGGTGGCTGACGCGCAGGCCGGTTCCGTTGTCGGTGCCGGGGACGGGTCCGTTGCGTTGTTGGATGACGTGGGTGAGTTCGTGGGCGAGGGTGTGTTTGTCGGTGCCTCCGGGGCCGATGACGACGTGGTGTCCTGAGGTGTAGGCGCGGGCTCCGAGGTCGGCTGCGGAGCGCTGTGCGTCGGCGCCGGTGTGGAGCCGTACGTCTGCGAAGTCGGCGCCGAGCCGGTCCTCCATCTCCTGCTTCAGCGGCTCGGCGAGCGGCCGGCCCGGCGACCGCAGCACCTCGGGCACGAGCGAACGGGGTGCGGCGTCCGTGCCGTGCGCGCTTCGGGCGCGCTGCACGGCCCGGGCCACCGCGCCGTTCCCGATGACCGACTGAAGCTCCCCGGCCTGCCGCGGCGACACGGCACCGGCCCCGGCCGCTCCGACCTGAACCGGACCCTGCCCCTGCCCCGTACGCTCGCTGCCGGCGTGTCCGCCGCTCCCGGCCGCCCGCTCGCCGGACGCGTCGCCCCGCCCCTTGGCTCTCGCCGACACAGGACCCCCTTCGCTGTTCCTGTCGCCACTCCGGCCACGAACGATGCCTACCGAGCCCGAGGGCACCCGGTACAGGTGCACGAGGGCAGTCCCGGGTCCCTCGCCCCTGCCCTCCACCGATCCGGCGGACGGACGGGAGGGTCCGGCTCGCACACGCGGGGAGCCGAGGGGAGGCTCAGGAGACCAGGTCGTAGATGCTGCGGGCCATGAGCCAGAGGCCGACCAGCAGGGAAAGCGTGACGATCAGCTGTTCCTGATGCCGGCTCAGCCAGCTCCGCAGTGCGGTGAGCCGGGCGTTCGCGCTCGTGGGGGCCCAGACCACGTACATCTCCATGACGATCAGGCTGAGCGTGGCCAGGAGGCAGTAGCCGGACAGCGCGAGCCAGTCGGAGACGGTGGAGAGGTCCGCGTCGAGTGCGGTGGCGGCGCCGGCGGCGACCAGCCCCCAGGGCTGGAGCGCCCAGGCGAGACCGGCAGCGGTGACCGTGGAAGCGCTGTCGATCCGGGCGGCCCAGCGGGGCGGTCCGTGGGGGCGGGGAGGCCGGCGGCGGCGGTGGGCGCCGTACAGAACCAACGCCACGCCGATGGCGAGTTTCGCGGCGATCGCAGCGGTCGAAGGGGTGCTGTGACGGGTCGGGGGGTGGCCGTTCGTCAGGAGCATCACGAGGGTGATCACCACGACCAGGTTGGCCAGCCACGACAACAGGAACGCCAGACCGAGGCGGACGCCGCGCATCGAGGACAGCAGCAGGATGAACGCGCTGTTGTGCAGCGGCCCCAACGTGATGGCCAGACCGATCACTGCCAGGTCGAGGAGCACCGGTTCCGTCACTCCTGTGGCTCGGGGCTGTCGCTTTCCGGATGCGGGAGCGGCCGGCACGAGGACGGGACGTCGCCCCGGAACCGCCGCACCCCGACTGTGCAGGGGACCGCCTGGCAGGTCAAGCAGGCCACGCACGTGGCGTCGGGGCATCCGTGTGCGCTGTCACTCGACCCGCCGTCCGCTGTGCCAGGGCCCTTGACGTAGGCTCCCGTTGATCATCGAGCGAACGGGGGAGGGCGCATGGAACGTCGTGCATTGATACTGGCCATGGGCGGATTCGTAGGGGCATGGGGCGGCGCGTCCGTGCTGGCCGCGCCGCCCGCCGCGGCCGCCGGAGGAACCGTGGTGGACGTCACGGCACACGGCGCTAAGGGCGACGGAACCACCGACGACACGGCAGCCTTCCAGAGCGCCCTCGCCGCGGTGAAGGCCGTACCGGGCGCGGCCACCCTGCTGGTGCCGCCCGGCACCTATCCCGTCGGTGTGAGCCTCGTCCTCGCCGCCGACACCACCGTGTCCGCGTACGGCGCCCGCGTCGTGCGCACCAAGGACAGCGGCGCGCTGCTCAAGAACTTCGACTCGGTCACCCCCGTGTACGGCTACGCGGGCGCGGGAAACATCGCCGTCCTCGGCGGCACCTGGGACATGCGCGGCGCCCAGTTCAGCAAGCAGAGCGACGCCGTCGGCTTCGCCCACTGCGAAGGCGTCCTCCTCAAGGACTGCACCTTCGTCGACACCCCTTCGGCGCACGCCGTCGAGCTGAACGCCGTGCGGAACGCGGCCGTCGTGAACTGCGTCTTCGACGGCCACCACCCTGGAGACGGCGCGAGCCTGACCACCAAGGAAGCCGTCCAGATCACCTGCGCCACCGAGGGGAACCTGCCCGCGCCCGCCTACGACGCCACTGGCTGCGAGGACGTCCTCATCACCGGCTGCACCCTGCGCGCCGGCACCACGACCGGGCCGTTCGGTGCCCTGTGCGGGGACCACTGGGGCGCCAAGGGCGTGTTCCACCGTCGGATCAGGGTCATCGGCAACACGGTCCAGAAGAGCGGCGCATTCGGCATCCGCGCCGCCGACTGGCAGGACTCCGTCATCGCCGACAACACCGTCAGCGACGTCGCGCTGCACGGCATCTACGTCAACTCGCCCCAGGGCAACGGACTCAGCGGCATCACGATCAGCGGCAACACCGTCCGCGGAATCGACGGCAGTGGCGGCATCTCCGTCACCGTCCCGGCCGGCGGCGCCCGCCACAACGACATCACCATCTCCGGCAACACCGTCGAGTCGGTGAAGGGCGAGGCCGGCATCTACGCCACGCAGACCGACCGCCTCACCGTCACCCGCAACACCGTCACCGCGACTCTGCGCCCCACCCCCACCGGCAACAGCCAGGGCATCCACGTCCAGAGCTCCCCGCAGGCCGTCGTCGCCCAGAACAGCCTCACGGACATCCAGGGCGACGGCATCGGCGTCGACAGCGGGTCCACCGGCGCACTCATCGCCGACAACACCGTCCTCACCACGACCGGCCCCGGCATCAACGCGGGGGTGAACGGCGCCACCCTGCGAGGCAACCGGATCACGGGAGCCACCGGCTACGCCGTCCGGGTCGGCGGCAGCGCGGCGGGCACCTTCGTCCAGACCACCACCGTGGGCACGGTCACCGGAGGCGCTTCGGGGGCCGCGATCGGCGTGATGGCGGGCTCCAGCGGCACCTGGCTGGTCGGCAACGACCTCACCGCCCGCGGCTCCGGCACCCCCGCGATCTCGGACAACGGCACGGGCACCACGTCCGTACAGAACACGGTCTGAGACACCGGCCCGCACACCCCACCCGTGCGGGCCGGTCTCCACCGTGTCGGGCCCCACGGACGGGGGAGGCCGCAGGCCCATTCCTGAGCGGTCCCATGCGCTCCCCACCCGCATGCCCGCGTTCTCTGCGCGCAAGCACCACGTCGCGAGGTCGCGAGAACCGTGCCCACTCCCGGCACCCTCACCCGGGACACCCTCCGCCGGGAGGAAGCAGAGGCGTACGAGCACCACCAGCCCCCCGGTCGCGTCCCTCTCAGCTGTCGGTGATCATTCCGTCACCGGTTGGCTCATCGGGGCGACCCAGGGCGCCGGCACCGTCGACTCGGTCCAGGCAGCCAGCTCCGTGCCGTCGACGCAGACGATCCCGCAGGAGGCCGCGTACTCCAGGGCGGGCTCCGTGAAGGAGCTGGTGGTGACGAGGACGGCCACATCGGCCTCGTGCACGGCGTAACAGGTGCCGCCGAAACGCTGGAGGTCGGGAGAACCGACCCGGTGCTCCTCCCCGTACTGCTTGCACTGTAGGACCACACGCCTTCCGTCGGCGGTCGTCGCGACCACGTCCGCGCCGAGGTCACCGGCGCCGCCGACCACCTCCACCGGCGAACAGCCGTCCCGGGCACACAATGCGGCGATCGTGTGCTCGAAGCCGTCGGGGTCGACGGCCAGGTGGTCCAGTGCCTCGGAGCCGACGGCGGGCGGCGGCGCAGCGGACTCGGGAACGAACCGGACAGTGTCCGAAGGGATGGTGGGGCTGCTCGGAGCACCCCCTTCCGGGAAGGCGGCGACCGCATCCCCGTCCAGCAGGCGCGCGGTACGTTCTGTCCCGCCACCGGTTCTCACTCCCGCACCGGCACCGAAAGCACCGGTCCGGCGCACCGGGCCCCTGCCCCACCGTGCCAGCGCCGCGCCGGCACCCAGCACCAGTACGAGGACGACGAGGACCACCGGCAGGTGGGAGCCGGTCGAGCGGGTCGTCTTGAACATCAGGGCCACGCCGCCGACCACCACGCCCGCGAGCCCCACCGCGAGCACAAGGTCGCGGACAGTCCCAGCGGGTCCCTCCCGTCGCATCGCGCGCTCACCCCTGTCCCTGCCCCTGCCAGCGACCACGGCCATGCGGCCCCCTCCTCATTCGTCGCCCGCGGCCCGGCCGGCCGCCTCCCCCTCGGTACGCCCCTCGGCCCGGTCACCCTTCGCCCGGCCTGCTCGCCGGCGAACACGACCGCTCCGGCCGAGGATCGACTGCCGAGGAAGATCCACCTCACCCCTGACACGCCGCCGAAACCCGCCGCGCAGATTCCCGTCGTGGGGCATCGGTGGGGAGGGCTGTGACCCGGAGTCCGAGCTGACCGGGCGCCCGGGCGAGGGAATGCCGCTGTCCCGGACGGGAAGGGCCGTGTCCGGAACACGAGGCACAGGGGGGCGACGTCCGGCCCGCCCGGCGGCTCAGCGCCTCCGGACCCCGCCGGAGGCGCTCGTCACTCCGCCGCCAGCCGCCAGAGCGGGGTAGCCCGCCGGGGTGGCGAGCCGGCCGCCAGGGAACGGTGCAGGACGTCCGCCTCGGCCGGGGTGAGGTCGAGTTCCTCGGTGATCCTGCGGGTCGTGACATAGCCGAGGCCCGCGGCGCGAAGGGCGCGTTCGAAGGCGAGGTAGCGCTCCAGGACCGCGCCGTCCGCCGCGGCCGGGCGGGGACCGGGTGGTGCCGGGAGGGCGGCCGCGCGCCGGCGTTCCCGGGCTATCTCGGAGAAGCCGCAGACGGTCCGGGAGACGGTCTCGGCGGCCTCCAGGCCGGGGCAGTCGGCGAGGGCCCGCGCGAGCGGGCTGAGCCGGAGGGCCTCGTCGCCGGTGAGCCGGTGCACCTGGTGGGAGGAGTCGTCCAGGAGGACGGGAGCGGGCGCGTCGCGGGTGCCGCAGACGCCGCGGACGCCCCGGGCGGCGGCGACGAGCATCGCTCCGGCCTCGGACGGGTGCCAGTCGAAGACGGGCAGGACGTCGTCCGTGTCCTCGGGTGCGAGGGCGAACGCCGGTTCGCCGAGCCGGGGCGCCAGGACGGCCCGCGGCACCTCGTTGTCCAGGCTGGGCCCGGCGACGTACACGGTGGTCGGGAGTCCTGCCGCGGCGCAGGCGGCCAGGGCGAGCGCGTCTCCGAGGGGGCTGCGCAGCGTCGGTTCGTCCCCGCGCGCGACGATGTCGCCCCCCACGTCCACGAGGTCGACCCGGTCGGCGTCGCACCAGCGGGCCGCCGCCTCGATCTGACGGGCCAGGCCGGCCACTCCGCCGTACGGGTCGAGCAGCCCCAGCGCGGGCCGCAGGGAGCCGGCCAGCCGGGGGAGCAGGGATCCCGCCGGTGCCCTCGGTGCGCTCCGGGACGTGACGAGGGCCAGATGGGGCGCGGGACGGTCGAGGGCGATGAAGTCGGCCGTGCCGCGCGGGCCGGGCACGGGGTCGACGGCGAGTCGCTCCCACGCGTAGGTGAGCACCAGGGCCGGAGTGCGCGCGCCGTGCAGCGCGGCGTGCACCATGGCCGCCGTGATGGCGTCCCCGCCACCTCCCGCGGCGATGAGAAGTCGCTTCATGGCGGACACACAACCCCAGGAACGCGCGGTGCGTCAGGCGTTTCGCGCCGCCCGGATCGTCCGTCACCCGCACCCGGGGCGGCATTTCGGGAGGAAGCGCATCTTCCGCGAAAAGTGCGGACGAAACTCTAGGTGGCGAACCCGATCTTTTGTGGATCACACTACAGAAATCACCTCGCGGCGCGCCCTAAGGTGCCGAGCTGTCCACGCCTGTGACGAACCCTCAGAAAGCGAGGCGCATCGCCCGTGAGCAAGCCCGTCATGCTTCCGTCCCCCTCCCTTCCCGTCTTGACGTCCACGGAGGCCGAGACCCCCTACGAGCAGTACGTCTACGCCTACCCGCACCAGAAGGCCTACCGGCTCCTCGACGACGGGCCGCTCCTGAGCGATCTGTGGTCGGGCGAACGTCTCGACGCCCTCTCCCTTTACGTCCACGTCCCCTTCTGCGAGATGCGGTGCGGGTTCTGCAACCTCTTCACCCGTACCGGCGCCCCCGAAGAGGTCACCTCCGCCTTCCTGGCCACCCTCGAACGACAGGCCCGCGTCACCAGGGAAGCCCTCGACGCCCAGGGAGAGCCCTTACGCTTCACCCTCGCCGCCTTCGGCGGCGGAACCCCGACCTACCTCACGGCCGACGAACTGACCCGTCTCTGCGACATCTCCGAGAACATCATGGGCGCCGACCTGCAGGCGGCGTCCTGGTCGGTCGAGACCTCGCCCGACACGGCCACCGCCGACCGGCTCGCCGTCCTCGCGGAACGCGGTGCGACCCGACTCAGCATCGGCGTGCAGAGTTTCCTCGACGACGAAGTCCGGGCCGCCGTCCGGCCGCAGAAGCGCCACGAGGTCGAAGCCGCGCTCGGCCGCCTGCGCGACGCCCGCTTCCCCGTCCTGAACATCGACCTCATCTACGGCATCGACGGCCAGACCGAACGCACCTTCCAGGTCTCGCTCGACGCCGCCCTGGCCTGGGAACCCGAGGAGATCTACCTCTACCCCCTCTACGTCCGCCCCCTGACCGGACTCAGCTCCCGGCACACCACCGGCCCCGCCGACTGGGACGACCAGCGGCTGCGCCTCTACCGCTTCGGTCGGGACCACCTCCTGTCCGCCGGCTACGAGCAGACGTCCATGCGGGTCTTCCGGCGCCTCGGCACCGCCGCCACCGAGGACGAGGAGGGCAGCAGCATCAACGAGTACAACCAGCAGGCCGGCATGGTCGGCCTCGGCGTCGGTGCCCGCTCCTTCACCACCGGCCTCCACTACACCACCGACTACGCCGTCGCCGTCCCCGAAGTGCGCCGCATCATCGACGACTACATAGCGACCCCGAGCGAGCGGTTCCGCCGCGCCCAGTGGGCCTTCGCCATGAACGAGGACGAACGGCGCCGGATGTACGTCCTCCAGCACCTCCTCGAAGCCTCCGGGCTCGACGTCGTCCGCTACGAACGCCACTTCGGCACCCGCTTCGAGACCGACTTCGCCACCCAGCTCGACACCCTCCTGGTACGCCACTGGGTCCGGACGGCGGGCACGGTGGTGCTGCTGACCCCGGAGGGCATGGCCCGCGCCGACGCCATCGGCCCGAGGTTCTTCTCCGACCACGTACGGGCGAACATGAGCGGCTACCAGGACCGGTAGGGCGCGCTCGTCACGGCCCGGCCGGCTCGGGCCGGGCCTCCTGGGCCTCTTCGGTCTTCCGGATCTCCCGGGCCTCCCGGGCGGCCGCCCGTGGGCGCGTCGGCCGTGAGACGGCCACCAGACCGCCCAGCAGCAGCACACCACCCACGACGGCGATCGGTCCCGGCCGCTCGCCGAGCAGCGCCACTCCCAGCACGGTGGCCACCAGAGGTTCGGTCAGGCTCAGCGTTCCCACCGTGGCTGCGCTGAGCCCGCCCACGCCCCGCGTGAACAACAGATAGCCCAGGGCCGTCGTCCCCAGCGCCAGCCACAGCACCAGCGCCGAACCTCGCGCCGTGGACAGACCCTCCGGAGCCAGCAGGAGAGACGGGGAGACGAGCAGACCGGCGCCCAGCACGCTCACCGGAGCGGCGGCGTCCAGATCACCACCCCGCGCCCCCAGCTCCTTGGTCGCCGCGATGTAGACGCCGTAGGCGGCGCCCGAGGCCACTCCGAATCCCGAACCCAGGACGTCCGCGCGTCCCTCGCTCCCGGGCAGCAGCAACAGCCCGATGCCGACGACCGCGCACAGCGTGGCCGCCCCCCACCGCCTCGACGGCCGCTCTCCGGACAGCACCAGGCCGCACAGCCCGCTCACGACCGGTACCGTCCCGAAGGTCGTCGCCGTCGACAGGGCCGCTCCCGACCGCTCGACGGCCTGGAGGAAGCACACCTGGAACGCGGCCGTCACCAGCACGCTCGCCACGACCCATCGCCGCAGACCGGGCCGGAGCAGCGTGCGCAGCCCGGCCGGCCGCACCATGACCACCGTCAGCACCAGCCCGCCCAGCAGCATGCGGGCCGCGCCCAACGACACCGGGTGAGCCCCGCTCCCGGCCCAGATCTGAGCCGGCCCCACGGTGCCCCACAACACCGCCGCCACCAGCACCGACACCACACCGCTCACGCCGACCCTCCCCAGTCGCAGACGGCGTGAACGTACCGGCCCGGGCGGCCCCCCGGCCCTTGGCGGAACCCATGAGATCAGGGCCACGCCACCGGCGGATACGGGGAGTTCGCACCGTGCCGCGTGGTTCTCCGCCTGAGGGGCCGTCCCGAGTCCGCCCCGGAGACGTCCCG
This sequence comes from Streptomyces sp. NPDC096079, assembly GCF_040303145.1. Taxonomy (NCBI): domain Bacteria; kingdom Bacillati; phylum Actinomycetota; class Actinomycetes; order Kitasatosporales; family Streptomycetaceae; genus Streptomyces; species Streptomyces sp. NPDC096079. Next base: position 76,639 of record NZ_JBEOST010000012.1, on the reverse strand, counting down.
GCACGGGTGGGTGAGTCGTCTCTCGCGGGGTACGCGGGCCGTGACAGCGACACACGCACATGACGTGCAGGGACACGGAAAGGTGAGGATCCGATGAGCGCCGTCGGACGGGACCCGGACCACACCGAGGCACCCGTGGGTGACCTCGTCTCACGGGCGTCACAGCAGATCGCGGAGCTGGTCCGTGCGGAGCTGCGGCTGGGCCGGGCGGAGATGAGCCGGAAGGGCAGACGGTACGGCATCGGCGGCGGCCTGTTCGGCGGTGCCGGTCTGCTCGGCCTGCTGGCCGCGCAGGCGTTGGTGGTCGCTCTGATCGCAGCCCTCGCGCTCGTTCTCCCGCTGTGGGCCGCGGGCCTGGTCGCCGCAGCCCTGCTGGCGGCCGTCGCCGCGGTGACGGCCGGCGTGGGGAAGAAGGAGATCGCCAAGGCCGGCGCTCCCGTGCCGGAGCAGGCCATCGACGGCGTCAAGGCCGACGTCGCCGAGATCAAGGAGGCAGCACACCGATGAACACCCCCTCGCATGACGGGAAGAAGGCCGCGCCCACGCCCGAGGCGCTGCGCGAGCAGGTCGAGCGCACCCGGGACGAGCTCGGCACGACGGTGGAGGCGCTGGCCGCCAAGGCCGACGTCAAGGCGCACGCCAAGGTGAAGGCGGCCGAGATCAAGGAGCAGGCCGTCGTCGTCACGGACCGGATCCGGGAGAGCACGGCGCACGCCGCCCGGCTGGTCAAGGACAAGACACCGGATCCGGTCCTGGACAAGGCGTCCCAGGCGGCGGCGCAGGTCCACGACACCGCGACGCGCGTCGGACGTCTCGCCGTGGAGAGGACCCCGGAACCGGTCCGCGAGAAGGCCGGTGCCGCCGCGACCCTGGCCCGGGGCAAGCGTGCCCCTCTGATCGGGGCCGCCACCGCGCTCGTCGCCGTGTTGCTCCTGCGGCGCAGCCGGAGGCGACGATGAAGGCATCCAAGATCGCCTACAGGCCGGTCGGGCTGGCCTTCGGCGCGGCGAGCGGCCTCGTCGCCGGCTTCGCTTTCCGACAGGCGTGGAAGGCGCTGGGCCATGAGGGGGAGGCGCCGGCCGCCACCGACGAGAGCCGCGCCTGGCGGGAGATCCTCGTGTCGGCCGCCCTGCAAGGGGCGATCTTCGCGGTCGTCAAGGCAGCCGTCGACCGTACGGGAGCCACCGCGATCCGGCGGCTGACCGGCACGTGGCCCGGCTGAATCACCCGAGCGGTGCCGGACTCCCCGCCGAGTCCGGCGCCGCCCCGCGTTGGCGGCCCTGACGGGCGCCGACGATCCCGGGGGTCGGGACGAGGTGCTGCCGGGTGCGACGCCGCCCGGCCATGCGGCATCCGAGGCAGCCGGGGTGTCCGTGCCGGGCCGTGTCGTCCTTCACGCGCCAGGGCCATTCGCTCTCGGGTCGGGGGCCGGTGGGTTTCCCCCATCCCGCGAGGTGGAGCCACCAGGTGACGAGGCCGGCGAGCACGCCGACGCCCGCGCCGGTCAGGGCGAGTGGCGGGGAGACGGTGATGACGGAGAGTCCGAGGACGCTCAGGCTGACGAGGCCGATGACCGTTCCGGTCCAGCCGGCGACGGTGTGGCCCAGGTCGACGTGGCCGTGTGCGCTCATGGCATCCCTTCTGTCTGTAGGGGCTGGAGATACGCTGATGAGGAGGAAGTTTTATCTCACAAGCTAAGCTACTTAGAGACTAAGGGAAATTTGCGTTGGCCGGCAAGGAGCGCCCCCGTTCCACCCCTGAGCAGGCACACGCTCAGATGGATCACCTCATCGCGCTGGGCATCGTGGCCCAGCACCACATGGCTCAACGCCTGGGGCTGAACGTCACGGATCTCACGTGCATGGGATTCATCCTGGAAGCCGACGGCGCGGGCACGGCGCTCACGGCCGGTGACCTGGCGCAGCGGGCGAACCTGACGACCGGGGCCATCACCGGTGTCATCAACCGGCTCGAACGGGCGGGGTACGCCCAGCGCCGCAACGATCCGAGCGACCGGAGGCGGGTGCATGTCGTGGCCGACGCCACGGCCGCGGAGCGCCTGTTCGCGGTCTACGGCGCCAACTACCGCCGCATCGGGGAACTCTTCGCCGACTACTCCGAACAGGAGATCGCCGTACTGTCCGACTGGCTCACGCGCGCGACGGCCATCATGAGCGCCTCACTGGAAGAGGCGCGCGGCGACGAGACCGGCTGACGCCCCCAGCCCCCAGCCCCCACGCCGCCGCGGCATCGGGTGACCCGGAGTGCGCGCCCGGTCATGTGCCCTTCGCCGCGGCGGCAGCCGGAAGGCGGGTGGCGACTCCGTCGGCCAGCCGCTCGAACTCTCCCCGCAGGAACGGCGTCGCCAGCTTCGCGACGCCGTGGAACGTCAGCGAGGCCCGGTACGTCAGCCGTGTGCCGTTCCCTTCGGCGGTGAAGCGGAGGTCGTCGACCGCGGTCACCGTCCTGTTCTCCCCGACGAACCGCAGCCGGGCCGGCTCGCGCACGTCGAGCCGGTACTCCAGGTCGGTCGTACGGCCCCGGAACACCGAGGTGTTGCGCCATCGGGCTCCGGCGGGCACCGGCCCGTCGTCGAGCCGTACGCACGACACCGTCCCGGGGTCCCATTCCTCGGCGTGGCCGAAGTCCTCCAGGTACGCCACGAGCTCGGGGAGGGGCAGGCCCACCACGAGAATCCTCTCCACGTCGATCACCGCGCGGCCTCCCTCTCCGCCGCCGGCCCTCCGGCGGCATCCCGGACTCTGATGCTTGCTACCGGGGGAGGGGGAGCCCCGGATGCGACGGGCCGGAGAAAATTCCGCGCGTCGGCGGGACCGGGGCCGCGGAGGAAGGACCGGCCACGGTGGCGACCGGCCCGCCAATCGGTCGGAGGGACACCTCGAACGGGTGAGGTGCGGGCTGCGTCGCCCCGCTGTGCGGCTCGCGCTGCCCGAGGATCGCAAGCGCTCGGTGGACGCGGTTCCCCAGGGCCCGCACCGTCCACCGCGACCCGGAAAGGCCGCCCATGCGCATCCTGCTCGTCGCCGGCAGCTTCAACAGCCTCACCCAGCGCGTGCTGGTCGAGCTGAGCGACCGCGGGCACGCCGTTCCCGTGGAGGTCACCCCCGACGGGGCCGCCGTCCGTGAGGCCGTGGCGCGCCACGCGCCGGACCTGGTCGTGGCCCCCATGCTGAAGGCCGCCGTGCCGCGCGACGTGTGGTCGGCGCACCGCTGCCTGATCGTGCACCCGGGGCCGGTGGGCGACCGGGGCCCGTCCTCGCTGGATCACGCGATCCTCGACGGGGTCGAGGAGTGGGGCGTCACCGTCCTCCAGGCCGACGAGGAGATGGACGCGGGTGACGTCTGGGCGTCCGCGTCCTTCCCCGTCCCGGCGGTCGGCAAGAGCGACCTGTACCGCAACGAGCTGTCCGACGCCGCCGTGGCCGCCGTGCTCCTAGCCGTCGAGAGGGTCGCCGCCGGGGCGACACCGCGTCCGCAGAGCGGCGGGATCCGCGTCCGCCCCGCCCTGCGGCAGACGGAGCGCCGGATCTCGTGGGACGAGGACACCACCGAGACCGTCCTGCGCACGCTGCGGGCCGCCGACTCGCAGCCCGGGGTACCGGACCGGCTCCTCGGCGCCGCATGGTTCCTGCACGGGGGCCACGCCGAGGACGGCCTGCGCGGGCGGCCCGGCGCGCTGCTCGCCACCCGGGCGGGCGCGGTCTGCCGCGCCACCGTCGACGGCGCGGTGTGGCTCCCCGAGCTGCGCGCCCGCACCGGCCCCGGCGGGCCGCGCGCCTGCAAGCTCCCCGCCACGCTGGCCCTCGCGGGCCGGCTGCCGGCACTCCCCGAACTCCCGGCCCCCGCCGACCCGGCGCCGGGACGGCGGACCTGGACCGACATCCGGTACCGCGAGCAGGGACCGGTCGGTGTCCTGTCCTTCGCCTTTCCCGGTGGGGCGATGAGCACCGACCAGTGCCGCCGTCTGCTGGCGGCGTACCGGACCGCCCTGACACGTCCCACCTCCGTCCTCGTCCTCGGCGGACAGCGCGACTTCTTCTCCAACGGCATCCATCTGAACGTCATCGAGGCGGCCGCCGACCCCGCCGCCGAGTCCTGGGCCAACATCAACGCCATGAACGACCTGGTCGAGGCCGTCCTCACCACGACCGACCGGCTCGTCGTGAGCGCGATCGGCGGCAACGCGGCGGCCGGCGGGGTGATGCTCGCCCTCGCCGCCGACGAGGTCTGGTGCCGTACGGGATCCGTGCTCAATCCGCACTACCGGCTCATGGGCCTGTGCGGATCGGAGTACTGGACCCGCACCCTGCCCGGGAGGGTCGGCGAGGCCCTGGCCGCGCGCCTCGTCGAAGAGGCGCGGCCGGTGTCCGCGGCGGCATCGCTCGACATGGGCCTGGTCGACCGCGTCGTCGACCGCGGACCCGGCGAGTTCGCCGCGGAAGTCACCCGGATGGCCCTGCGCCTCGCGTCCCGTGAAGGGCTCCAGCCGCGCATCGCCGCGAAGAAGGCCGAGCACGACCGCCGGGAGTCCGTCGCCCCCCTTGCGGCCCACCGTGAGCGGGAGCTCGCCCGGATGCGGGGGATCTTCGAGGACCCCGCCGCGCCCTACCACGCGCTGCGCCGTTCCTTCGTCCGGAAGGAGCCGCCCGAGCCCCGTCTCCGGACGGTCGGGGTGCGCGCGCGGACGGATCGGACGACTGTTGAGCAAGACCCGGGCCTGACATGAGCCCCTCGCCCCACCCCTCCTCAGGAGGCCACCCATGAGCGCAGCAACGCCCGCCCCCGTCCACGACCAGGGTGCAGCGCCCGGCAGCGAAGAGAAGCCGATCCACATCCTCTGGATCAACGCGGGTCTGAGCTGCGACGGCGACTCGGTGGCCCTGACCGCCGCCATGCAGCCCAGCATCGAGGAGATCGCCCTCGCGGGGCTGCCCGGGCTGCCCGGGATCGCGGTCCACTGGCCGCTGATCGACTTCGAGTGCGGTCCGGTGGGCGGCGCCGACACGTTCATCGAGTGGTTCTTCAAGGGGGAGCGGGGCGAGATCGACCCGTTCGTGCTGGTCGTCGAGGGGTCCATCCCGAACGAGGCCATCAAGCAGGAGGGCTACTGGAGCGGCTTCGGCGACGACCCGGAGACCGGTCAGCCCATCACCACCAGCGAGTGGATCGACCGGCTCGCGCCCAAGGCCCTCGCCGTCGTCGCGATCGGCACCTGCGCCACGTACGGCGGCATCCACGCCATGGCGGGGAACCCGACCGGCGCGATGGGCCTCCCGGACTACCTCGGCTGGGACTGGAAGTCGCACGCCGGCATTCCCATCGTCTGCGTTCCCGGCTGTCCCATCCAGCCGGACAACTTCGCGGAGACGCTGACCTACCTGCTCTACCAGGCGGTCGGTTCCGCGCCCATGATCCCGCTGGACGACAAGCTCCGTCCGACCTGGCTGTTCGGGGCGACCGTGCACGAGGGCTGCGACCGGGCCGGCTACTACGAGCAGGGCCAGTTCGCCTCGACCTACGACTCGCCCAAGTGCCTGGTCAAGCTGGGCTGCTGGGGGCCGGTCGTGAAGTGCAACGTCCCCAAGCGCGGCTGGATCAACGGCGTCGGCGGCTGTCCGAACGTCGGCGGAATCTGCATCGCCTGCACGATGCCCGGATTCCCGGACAAGTTCATGCCGTTCATGGACGAACCTCCCGGAGGCAAGGTCTCCAGCACCGCCAGCGGCGTGTACGGCTCCGTCATCCGCCGCCTGCGGACCATCACGGCCAGGACCGTGGACAAGGAGCCGAAGTGGCGGCACACCGGCGACCGCATCACCACCGGCTACCGGCCCCCCTGGTGACCGTGTCGCCCCCCCCGCACCAACCCCCCACCTCTCCATCCAACCCCACTGTTCGCGCAGTCGAAGAGTGTGACGAAGGGCATCGCAGCGACCATGGCATCTCCGGCGAAGACGACGGGTGACGGCTCCGGCCTTGTGGAGATGGCGTGGGACCCCATCACCCGGATCGTGGGCAGCCTCGGCATCCACACGAAGATCGATTTCAAGCAGAAGCGCGTCGCGGAGTGCTACAGCACGTCCTCCGTCTTCCGCGGCTACAGCGTCTTCATGCGGGGCAAGGACCCCCGCGACGCGCACTTCATCACCAGCCGCATCTGCGGCATCTGCGGTGACAACCACGCCACCTGCTCCGTGTACGCGCAGAACATGGCGTACGGCGTGAAGCCCCCGCACCTCGGCGAGTGGGTCATCAACCTCGGCGAGTCCGCCGAGTACATGTTCGACCACAACATCTTCCAGGAGAACCTGGTCGGGGTCGACTACTGCGAGAAGATGGTCCGCGAGACCAACCCCGGGGTCCTGGAGCTGGCCGAGCGCACCGAAGCACCGCACGCCGCCGAGCACGGCTACCGCACCATCGCCGACATCATGCGCTCCCTGAACCCCCTCGAAGGCGAGTTCTACCGCGAGGCGCTCCAGGTCAGCCGCTACACCCGGGAGATGTTCTGCCTCATGGAGGGGCGGCACGTCCACCCCTCCACGCTCTACCCCGGCGGTGTCGGCACGGTCGCCTCCGTCCAGCTCTTCACGGACTACATGAGCCGCCTCATGCGCTACGTGGAGTTCATGAAGCGTGTCGTCCCGCTCCACGACGACCTCTTCGACTTCTTCTACGAGGCACTGCCCGGCTACGAGGAGGTCGGCCGCCGCCGCGTGCTGCTCGGCTGCTGGGGCGCGCTCAACGACCCCGAGCACTGCGACTTCACCTACGCCAACATGACCGACTGGGGCCGGAGGATGTTCGTCACCCCCGGTGTCGTGGTCGACGGCAAGCTGGTCACCAACGACCTCACGGAGATCAACCTCGGCATCCGCATCCTGCTCGGCAGCTCGTACTACGAGGACTGGCAGGGTCAGGAGCAGTTCGTCACCCACGACCCCCTGGGCAACCCGGTCGACCCGCGCCACCCGTGGAACCAGCACACGATCCCGGCCCCGCAGAAGCGGAACTTCGACGACAAGTACAGCTGGGTCATGTCCCCGCGCTGGTTCGACGGCAAGGACCACCTGGCACTGGACACCGGCGGCGGACCGATCGCGCGCCTGTGGTCCACCGCGCTCTCCGGCCTCGTCGACATCGGCTACGTCAAGGCCACCGGGCACAGCGTCGTCATCAACCTGCCCCGCACGATGACGAAGCCGGAGACCACCTTCGAGTGGAAGATCCCGAAGTGGAGCAACGCCCTGGAGCGCAACCGCGCCCGGACCTACTTCCAGGCGTACGCCGCCGCCGTCGCCCTGCACTGCGCGGAGAAGGGCCTTGAGGAGGTCAGGGCCGGACGCACGCAGACCTGGGAGAAGTTCGAGGTGCCGGACGAGTCCATCGGCGTCGGCTTCACCGAGGCCGTCCGCGGTGTCCTCTCGCACCACATGGTGATCAGGGACGGCAAGATCGCCAACTACCACCCCTATCCGCCGACGCCGTGGAACGCCTCCACCCGGGACACGTTCGGCACACCCGGTCCCTACGAGGACGCCGTGCAGAACACCCCGATCTTCGAGGAGAACACCCCCGAGAACTTCAAGGGCATCGACATCATGCGCGCCGTGCGCAGCTTCGACCCCTGCCTGCCGTGCGGCGTCCACATGTACACGGGCAACGGTCGGACCGTGAAGCAGATGCACGTCCCCACCGGCCTGAGCGGCCTGGCCGGATGAGCGCGGTCACCGCGGAGGAAGCGGGCCGCCGGGTCGAGGAGGTCCTGGACCGGCTGGCGGAGCACGGCGACACCGAGGCCCGCGCGGCGGCGGAGGAGGTCGTACGGGTCCTCATGGAGTTCTACGGCAGCGGCCTCGCCCGCGTCGTCGAGCTCCTCGGGCACCCCGCGGGTCCGCACGCCGAACCGCTGGACCCGCTGCTCGCGGACGAACTCGTCGCGAGCCTCCTCACCCTGCACGGCCTGCACCCCGAGGACGTCCAGGCCCGGATCGGCCGTGCCCTGTCCACCGTGCCGCACTCCGTGGAGAGCGCCGGATTCGACCGGGCGACGGGCGTGCTGCGGCTGAGGGTCACCGCCTCGGCGGGCTGCGGCTGCTCCGGCACCCAGGACTCCGTCCGGCAGGCCGCCGCGGACGCCCTCGCCTGCTTCGCCCCCGAGGTCACGGGCGTGGAGCTGGAGAGCGCCCCGCGCGAACCGGCGCTGCTCCAGATCGGCACCCGCCCCTCGCTCACGGGCGCCGCCGACCGCTCGTCGGCCGCCCGGTGAACGGCCCGCCGCACGGCGCCGCACGCCCCCCGGCACCCACCGGACTGCGCCGGTTCACCACCCCGCGACCGCCCCGCGAGGAGCGCTGCGAACTGTGCGGCGCCCTCCTGGCGGCCGAGGAGCGGCACCCGCATCTCGTCGACACGGACAAGCGGGCCCTGGTCTGCGCCTGCGGTCCGTGCGCGCAGCTCATGGACCGCTCCGGCGCCTCCCCGGGACGGTTCCGGGCGGTCCCCGGCCGTTTCCTCAGCGACCCGGACCACCGGATCGACGACCGGGCCTGGGAGTCGCTGCGGATCCCGGTCTCGGTCGCGTACTTCTTCCGCAACTCCGCTCTCGACCGGACGGTGGCGCTCTACCCGAGCCCCGCCGGCGCCACCGAGAGCGAACCGGACGACGAGGCCTGGCGCTCCGTCCTCGACGCCACCCGGCTCGCCGGGCTCCTCGAACCCGACGTGGAGGCCCTGCTGCTGCGCCGCCACGAGGGCCGTACCGAGTGCTTCCTCGTTCCGATCGACCTCTGCTACGAACTGGTGGGCCGCATGCGACTGCACTGGCAGGGCTTCGACGGAGGCGCGCAGGCGCGGGCGGAGCTCGACGCGCTCTTCGCCCACGTCCGCGACCGCGCGCGCGAGCCGCAGGGGAGCCGGCCATGACCGAGTTCTCCTTCGACTGCACCGACGTCCGCGCCGACGCCTACGCCGCAGGACCCACGCTCGTGTTCCGGCTGCGGATCACCGCCACCGGCGGCACCCGGGTCCACGCCATGGCCCTGCGGTGCCAGATCCGCATCGAGCCGGCCCGGCGCGGATACGACGACCACGAGGCCGCGGCCCTGGGCGACCTGTTCGGCGAGCGGTCCCGGTGGGGCAGCAGCCTCAACCCGGTGCAGTTCGCCCACGCCTCCGTCATGGTGCCGGGCTTCACCGGCGAGATCGAGACCGACCTCGTCGTGCCCTGCACGTACGACACCGACATCGCGGCCTCCCGGTACTTCCGGGCGCTGTCCGACGGAGAGGTGCCCCTGCTGCTGCTCTTCTCCGGCACGGCCTTCACCGGCGCGGGCGGCTTCCACGTCGAGCCCGTCCCCTGGGACAAGGAGGTCTCCCACCGCATGCCCGTGAAGGTGTGGAGGGAGATGATCGACCAGCACTTCCCCGGCTGCGGATGGATCCGGCTCCCGGGCGACGCGATGGACGCCCTGCTCGCCTACCGCTCCCGCCGGGCCCTTCCGTCCTGGGAAGCCACCTTCGACTCCCTGCTCGAAGCGGCGGGGGAGAGGACACGATGACCACCGTCGCGTTCAGCCCCGGCACCGAGGCCCGGTTCGCCGTCGCCCGGCACGTCGCCGACGCCGTCCTCTTCGAGGGCTACGTCCTCTACCCGTACCGTGCGTCCGCCGCGAAGAACCGGCTCCGCTGGCAGTTCGGGGTCCTGGTGCCCCCGTCCTGGAGCGCCGCCGGCGAGGAGCACGACTTCCAGCTCACCGAGTGCCTCATGGAACCCAGGACCGGCGCCGAACTCGCCGTGGAGGTCCGCTTCCTGCGCGCCCAGCGACGCACCGTCGAGGAACTCCGCGAGGACGGCACCTTCGCTCCGGCCACCGAACTCCGCCTGGCCGACCGGGTCCTGGTCGCCTGGGACGAAGGCGTCGAGGAGCGCGTCACCCTCACCGTACCCGTGGCCGAACTGCGCGGTGACGGCGTCGCCCTGCCGTTCACCCGCCCCGCCGCCGAGGAGACGGAGGAGGTCGCCGACGCGGGCGGACGCGTCCTCGGCCGGCTCGTACGCCGCCGGGAGGAGATCAGCGGCACCCTGAGGCTCTCGGCGGCCGAACTCGACGGCCCGTACCGCGTCGAGCGCCTCACGGTCACCGTAGAGAACACCAGCGACTGGACCGCCGAGCCCGCGGCCGACCGCCACGCGGCCCTGCCGTACTCCCTCGTCGCCACCCACACCCTGCTCCGTGTCGACGGCGGCTCGTTCCTGTCGATGACCGACCCGCCGGAATGGGCCGGAGGCGCGGTCGCCGCCTGCCGGAACCTGCACACCTGGCCCGTCCTCGCCGGCGAACCGGGAGGTGACGACCTGATGCTCTCCTCGCCGATCATCCTGGAGGACCATCCGGCCATCGCGCCCGAGAGCCCCGGCGCCCTCTACGACGCGACCGAGATCGACGAGATCCTCGCCCTGCGCACGGCGGCCCTCACCGACGAGGAGAAGCGCGAGGCCAGGGGGACCGACGCCCGGGCGGCGGCGGTGATCGAGCTGGCGGACACCATGCCCCCCGAAGTCCTGGAGCGTCTGCACGGAGCGGTACGCAGCCTCCAGAGCGTCACCGGGCCGCCGAAGCCCACCGGGAACATCCTCGAACCGGAGACGCCCTGGTGGGACCCGGGCGGCGACACCGGCGTCGACCCGGCCAGCGACCACGTCCTCGTCGACGGACGCGCGGTCCGCGCGGGCAGCAGGGTCGTCCTGCGCCCCAGGCTGCGCCGCACGGACGCACAGGACCTGTTCCTCGACGGCCGCAGCGCCGTCGTCGAGGCCGTCCTCCACGACGTCGACGGCGAAGTCCACGTCGCGGTGACCGTGGAGGACGACCCGGGCGCCGACATCCGCCGCGAGCAGGGCCGGTTCCTCTACTTCAAGACCGACGAGGTCGAAGCCCTGGAGGACAGATGAACAGCCCCGCGCCGCAGGGCCCGGCGCCCGGCACGGCCCGCACCCTGGTGGCCGGAGTGGGCAACATCTTCCTCGGCGACGACGGCTTCGGCGTGGAGACCCTGCGGTGGCTCACCCGCGAGGAACTCCCCGCCACCGTCGAACTCGCCGACGTCGGGGTACGCGGCGTCCACCTCGCCTACGAACTCCTCGACGGCTGGGACACCCTCGTCCTCGTCGACGTCACCGCCCGCGGAGGCGAACCGGGAACGCTCTACCTGATCGACGCCTCCGCCCCCGGAGACCGCGACCCGGAACCCGCGCCGCTCGACGGCCACCGGATGACCCCCGACGCCGTCCTCGCCCTGCTCGACACCCTCTGCGCCGGAACCGGGGCCGCGCCGCCCCGGCGGATCCTCGTCGTCGGCTGCGAACCGGCCTGCCTCGACGAGGGCATCGGGCTCAGCCCGCAGGTCGCCGCGGCCGTGCCCGAAGCGGTGCGCATGGTGACCGAACTGGTCCGCCAGGAAGCCGTCGTATGAAGACCGAAACGGAGAGCACCATGCCCAGAACCCTCCTCGCCGCCACCCTCGCCGTGGCCGCGGCGGCCGTCGCCGTCGCCGTCCTCCCCGACCTCCGGCGCTATCTGCGCATCAGCAGGATGTGAACCCCCGCGGGTGCGACGGCGGCTGCACCGAACGGACGACACCGCACCGCGGCACCGGCGCGCCGGACGGAGGCGCGCCGGCACCCGTCCTCTAATGGCGCCCGAGGCCCACCCCCGCGCCCAGGACGGAGAGCGATGCACGAGATGTCCCTCGCGGTCGCCGTCGTCGACCAGGTCGAGACCGCGGCGAGGACCCGCGGGGCCGTCGGGGTCAGCCGCGTCGAACTCGACGTGGGCGAACTGGCGGGCGTCGTCGCCGACGCCCTCGCCTTCAGCTTCGAACTCGCCTGCGCGGGAACGGTCCTCGAAGGCGCCGAGCTGATCACCCGTACCGTCCCCGGCACCGCGCGCTGCGCGCCCTGCGACGAGGTCTGGGCCGTCGGCATGCCGCCGCGACTGCTCTGCCCCGGCTGCGGCGGCGCCGCCGACGAACTCGTCTCCGGCCGCGAACTGCGGATCCGGGAGGTCCGCTGGACCGAACCCGGGACGCCGCGGGAAGAACACCGCCGACCGATCACCGAGGAGAGCTGAGCATGTGCCGAGCAGTCGATCTCCAGCGCGCCGTCCTCGCCAGGAACGAGGCGGCGGCGCAGATCCTGCGCACCGAACTGACCGCCCGCGGCACCACCGTGGTCAACCTCCTCTCCAGCCCCGGCAGCGGCAAGACCGCCCTCCTGGAGCGCGAACTGCTGCTCGCCGGCGAACGGGGAGTCACCGCCGCCGCGCTCACCGCCGACCTGGCGACCGAGAACGACGCCCGCCGCCTCGCCCGCTCGGGCGCCCCCGTCAAGCAGGTGCTGACCGACGGGCTGTGCCACCTGGAGGCCGACATGGTCGCCCGGCACCTGCACGACTGGCTGCCCGAGTCCACCCGGCTCCTGTTCGTCGAGAACGTCGGCAACCTCGTCTGCCCCGCCGGATACGACCTCGGCGAGTCGCTCCGCGTCGTCCTCGCCTCGGTCACCGAAGGGGAGGACAAGCCGCTCAAGTACCCCACCGCGTTCGGGCTCGCCCAGCTGGTGATCGTCACCAAGACCGACATGGCCGAGGCGGCGGAGTTCGACGAGACGGCCTTCCGCGCCCACGTCGAACAGGTCAACCCCGGCGTCGAGGTCGTCCTCAGCTCGGTGCGGGACGGCCGGGGCACCGGAGCGCTCCTCGACCGGGCCCTCGCGGTCGCCGAAGGCAACCGCGTCCACACCCCGGTGATGGCACGGGCCGGCGCGTGACCACGGCGCGACCCGGCCCCGCACCCGCCGCGGTCGCCCGGCGCACCCGGGTGGTCGTCCGCGGCGTCGTACAGGGAGTGGGCTTCCGGCCCTTCGTCTACACCCTCGCCACCGGGCTGCGCCTCTCCGGCCACGTCACCAACACGGCCGACGGCGTCGTCGCCGAGGTCGAGGGCGCCCCCGAGGACGTCGCCGCCTTCTGCGCCCGCCTCGCCCCCGACGCCCCGCCGCTGGCCCGGGTGGAGTCCGTCGAGGCGGCCGAGGTGACCGCGAGCGGCGGCAGCGGGTTCACGATCGTGCCCTCCCGTCGGGGCGGCGCGGTGCGCACCCTCGTCCCGCCGGACACCGCGACCTGCGAAGCCTGCCTCGCGGAGCTGGCGGATCCCGCCGACCGGCGGTACTTGCACCCGTTCATCACGTGCACCCACTGCGGGCCCCGGTTCACGATCGTCACGGGTCTGCCGTACGACCGGGCCCACACCACCATGGCCGGCTTCCCGATGTGCCCGGACTGCGCCCGCGAGTACGCGGACCCCGCCGACCGGCGCTTCCACGCACAGCCCGTCGCCTGCCACCGGTGCGGACCCCGGCTGCGCCTGGTCACCGCGGCGGACGGCCCGGCTCCCGCCGGCACGGATCCGCACGCCGATCCGTACCCGTCCGCAGGCTCCGGCCCGTACTCCGACCCGTACTCCGACCCGTACTCCGGCCCGTACTCCGGTTCGTCCTCGGGTTCGTCCTCCGGCTCGGGTGAGGACCCCGTCGCCGCGGCGCGCCGGATGCTCGCGGCGGGCGCGATCCTCGCGGTGAAGGGCCTCGGCGGCTACCACCTGGCCTGCGACGCGACGAACCCCGACGCGGTGACCGAACTGCGCCGCCGCAAGGCGCGCGGTGACAAACCGTTCGCGATGATGGCCGCGGAGCTCGCGGACATCGAGCCCCTCGCGCTGCTCGGCCCGCTCGAACGCGCCCTCCTCACCGGCGGCGTCCGGCCCGTCGTCCTGCTGCGCCGCCGGCTCGACGCCCCGGAGCACCGAGGGGCCGTCCCCGCACCGACGGTGGCACCCGGCAGCCCCGACCTCGGCTTCATGCTCCCGTACACCCCCCTGCACCACCTCCTCCTCGGCCTCGGCACGACCGACCCGGAAGGCCCCCGGCTGCTGGTGATGACCAGCGGCAACCGCTCGGGCGAACCGATCGTCACGGACGACGCGGAGGCACTGACCAGGCTCGCGGGTCTGGCGGACGCCTGGCTCCTGCACGACCGCCCGATCCACGTGCCCTGCGACGACTCCGTCGTCCGCGTCTGCGACGGCGAGCAGCTGACGTTGCGCCGCTCCCGGGGCTACGCGCCGCTGCCGGTCGCGCTGCCCGTGGACGTCGCCCCCGCCCTCGCCGTCGGCGGGGACCTGAAGAACGCCTTCTGTCTCGGCGCCGGGCGCCAGGCGTGGCTCTCCGCCCACATCGGCGACATGGACGACCTCGCCACCCAGCTGGCCCTCACCTCCGCCGAGACGCAGCTCGAGTCCGTCACCGGCGTACGGCCCTATGTGCTGGCCGTGGACCGCCACCCCGCCTACCGGTCGGCCCGCTGGGCCCGGGACCGCGCCGCCGGGCGGCCCGTCGTCCCCGTGCAGCACCACCACGCGCACGTCGCGGCCGCCATGGCGGAGAACGGCCTCGACGGCACCGCTCCCGTGATCGGCGTCGCCTTCGACGGCACCGGCTACGGCCTGGACGGCGCCGTCTGGGGCGGTGAGTTCCTGCTCGCGGACTACGCGGGGTTCGAGCGGTTCGCCCACCTGGCCTACGTACCCCTGCCGGGCGGCGACGCGGCCGTCCGGCGGCCCTACCGCATGGCCCTGGCCCACCTCAGGGCCGCGGGGCTTGCCGCCGACCTCGCACTGCCCTGCGCGAGCGTCTGTCCTCCCGGGGAACTACCGCTCCTGGAAAGGCAGTTGGACCGCGAGGTGAACTGCGCTCCCACATCGAGCATGGGGCGCCTGTTCGACGCCGTCTCGTCCCTCGCGGGGATCTGCCACCACGCCGCCTACGAGGCACAGGCCGCGATCGAGCTGGAGGCGGCGGCCCTGCGCGCGCCCGACGTCGCCGAGGACGGACGGTACGCGTTCCGGATCGGCCCCCCACGGCCCGGGACCGCGCTCAGCGCCGACCCCGCGCCCCTGCTGACGGCCGCCGTCGCCGACGTGCTCGACGGGACCCCGCCCGCCGTCGTCGCGGCGCGGTTCCACCACGCCGTGGCGCGGCTGGTGCGGACGGTGTGCGCCGCCGCCCGCGACCGGACCGGCGTGGAGACCGTCGCGCTGACCGGGGGAGTCTTCGCCAACACACTGCTCTCCTCGGTCTGCGCCGCGGGGCTGCGGGAAGACGGCTTCACCGTGCTGCGCCATCGCCTGGTCCCGCCGAACGACGGCGGACTGGCCCTCGGCCAGCTCGTCGTGGCCGCCCGGGTCACGGACGGGGCGGGCCCCGGCGCGCCACCACGAGAGCGACAGTGAGGAGACACCCATGTGCCTGGCGGTACCCGGAAGAGTGCTGGACGTCGAGGACCGGGACGGCACCCGGATGGCCACGGTCGACTTCGGCGGCGTGGTCAAGGAGGTCTGCCTGGAGTACCTGCCGGACCTGAAGCCCGGCGAGTACGCCATCGTCCACGTCGGGTTCGCCCTGCAGCGCCTCGACGAGGAGTCGGCCAGGAGGACGCTGGAGCTGTTCGAGACCCTCGGCATGCTCCAGGAGGAGTTCGGCGACCCCTGGGAGTCGGCCGCCGAAGCGACGGGAAACGAGCGGCCGGCGCATGAGGGCGTGGCCGGAGAGGCGCGGCAGTGAAGTACATCGACGAGTTCCAGGACCCCGGGCTGGCCCGGCGGCTGCTCGACGAGATCCGGGCGACGGTGACCCGCCCCTGGGCGCTCATGGAGGTCTGCGGCGGTCAGACCCACACCATCATCCGACACGGCATCGACCAACTGCTGCCCCCCGAGATCGAGTTGATCCACGGCCCGGGCTGTCCCGTGTGTGTGACGCCGCTGGACGTGATCGACAAGGCGCTGGAGATCGCCTCCCGCCCCGGCGTCATCTTCTGCTCGTTCGGGGACATGCTCCGGGTTCCCGGCACGGGCCGGGACCTGTTCCAGGTCCGTGGGCAGGGCGGAGACGTCAGGGTCGTCTACTCGCCGCTCGACGCGCTGCGCATCGCCGAGCAGAACCCCGACCGTGAGGTCGTCTTCTTCGGCATCGGCTTCGAGACGACCGCGCCGCCCAACGCGATGACGGTCCACCAGGCGCGCAAGCTCGGGATCCGCAACTTCAGCCTGCTCGTCTCGCACGTCCGGGTCCCCCCGGCGATCGAGGCGATCATGCGCTCACCCGAATGCCGCGTCCAGGGCTTCCTGGCGGCGGGCCACGTGTGCAGCGTGATGGGCACGGCGGAGTACCCCGAACTCGCCGAACGCCACAAGGTTCCGATCGTCGTCACCGGATTCGAACCCCTGGACATCCTCGAAGGCGTACGGCGGACGGTGCTCCAGCTGGAGCGCGGGGAGCACACCGTCGAGAACGCCTATCCGCGCGCCGTCCTGCCCGGGGGCAACCCCGCCGCCCGGGCGATGCTGGACGACGTCTTCGAGGTCACCGACCGCGCCTGGCGGGGGATCGGCGTCATCCCCGACAGCGGATGGCGGCTCTCGGAGCGCTACCGCGAGCACGACGCCGAGCACCGCTTCTCCGTCGAGGGCATCGACACCCGCGAACCGGCCGAGTGCCGCAGCGGCGAGGTGCTCCAGGGGCTGCTGAAGCCCCACGAGTGCGAGGCCTTCGGCACGACGTGCACCCCCCGCTCCCCGCTCGGCGCCACGATGGTCTCCAGCGAGGGTGCCTGCGCCGCCTACTACCTCTACCGGCGCCTCGACCTCGGAACTCCGTCGCCGAAGTCCTCGACCGTCGACTCCCCGGCCCTGGAAGGCAGTTCCGTTGTCTGAGCTCACGCGCGACACCCCCGGGGCGGAAGCACCCGACATGCTGGCCTGGACGTGCCCCGCCCCGCTGCGCGACCGGCCGCGCGTGGTGATGGGCCACGGCGGAGGCGGCACGCTCTCCGCCGAACTGGTCGAGCAGATCTTCGCGCCCGCCTTCGGCAGTACCGCGCTCTCGGTCACGACCGACTCCGCGACCGTCGAACTCGGCGGCGCGAGGCTGGCGTTCTCCACCGACTCGTTCGTGGTGCGCCCCCTGTTCTTCCCCGGAGGGAGCATCGGCGACCTGGCCGTCAACGGCACCGTGAACGACCTCGCCATGAGCGGTGCCCGCGCCGCCTACCTCTCCTGCGGCTTCATCCTGGAGGAGGGAGTGGAGACCGACGTCGTGACGCGCGTGGCGAACGCGCTCGGCGCCGCGGCCCGCGCGGCGGGCGTCCGCGTGGTCACCGGCGACACCAAGGTGGTGGAGGCCGGCCACGGCGACGGCGTCTACATCAACACCTCCGGCATCGGCCTGATCCCGCCCGGCGTCGACCTGCGGCCCCAGCGCGTCGTACCCGGGGACGTGGTGATCGTCAGCGGACCCGTCGGGGTCCACGGCGTGGCGATCATGAGCGTGCGCGAGGGCCTGGAGTTCGGGGTCGAGATCGAGAGCGACTGCGCGCCGCTCGGCGGCCTGGTGGAGGCGATGCTCGCGGTCACCCCCGACCTGCACGCGCTGCGGGACCCCACGCGAGGGGGCCTCGCGGCCTCGCTCAACGAGATCGCCGCCGCGTCGGGCACCGGCATCGTCGTCCAGGAACGGGCCGTGCCCGTCCCCGCACCGGTGGCCAACGCCTGCGCCGTGCTCGGTCTCGACCCGATGTACGTGGCGAACGAGGGGAAGCTGGTCGCCTTCGTCCCCCGCGCCCAGGCCGACGGCGTGCTCGCCGCGATGCGCGCGCATCCGCTGGGCGCCGAGGCGGCCGTGATCGGCGAGGTCGTCGGGGAGCACCCGGGGATGGTCGTCGCCCGTACGGGTCTGGGCGGTACGCGCGTGGTGGACATGCCGCTCGGGGAGCAGCTGCCGCGCATCTGCTGAGCGTCAGGCCCGCCTGTCGCGGCGACGGTCGCGGGCGGTGTCCAGGGTCCATGTGTGGGTGCAGTTCGGGCACTGCAGATGGACCTTGGGCCCCTTGTTGGCGATCAGGTAGCGCCAGTGCTCCGCGCAGTTGCGGCGCTCGGTGCAGGGCCCGCAGCCGCGGGCGTCGTCACAGCCCGGGCAGGCGACCCAGGCGCGGCGGGCCCGGTCGGCGTGGGGGTCAATGGGCAGCCGCACGGCCGGGCTCCTCTCCCGGCAGCACACCCGCCGCCACCAGCATGGAGTGGATCCGCTGCTGTTCCTCGTCCAGACCCGAGTAGAGCAGCTCGTGCGCGGCCTGCTCCTCGCGCAGGACGGCGACGGGGTCCCAGTCGGGCCCCAGCGCCGCCACGACCTCGGCCCGGCGGCGGGCCTCCTCGAAGGTGAGGTCGATGCTGAAGGTGACGTGGTCGGGATCGGGGGCCTGGTTCATGGGAGTGCTTTCGCCGGTGCTCGGGAGGGACAGCCTGATGCGTTCGACGGGAGTCGAACGGGATCCGCCACGTCTACCAGAACGGGTCCGGGGCGCGAAAGGGTGGAAATCACCTTCGCCCTGTGGGGGTGGTCGCCCGTGCTGGCGCCGACACCGACATGAGGCGGCGCACGGGGCGGACGGCGGACCACCGCGCCCCGCGCCGCTGTGGCGCATCTCACCGCTCGCGCGGTCGGGGATCCGCCGGCGCGCTCACGTCGGGGCGGCGCCCGACATGACAGGGGTGACCAGGAGCCGGTCGACCTCCGTGGCGGCGTCCCCACCGGGAGGCAGGCTCGGGGCGCTCCCGACGACCGCCCGGTCGGCGAAGCCCGTGTCGAGGTGGGGGAGCCGTACGTCCAGGACCGAGGTCCCGCGGCCGCGCTGCTCCCGCCGCACCACGCCGAGCCAGGCCGCGAGGGCGGTCTTCGCCGCCGCGTAGTCGGCCGTGCCGCGCATCGGCCTGTCCACGATCGCGCCGGTGACCACCGCGACGGAACCCGCGGCTCCCAGGACCGGCAGGGCTCCCCGTACCACCGCCATGGGGGCGAGGGCGTTGACGGTCATGAGGTGTTCGGCCGCCGCGTTCGTGACCTCCTCCGCGGAGCCGAAGCCCGCCACGCCCACGGTCACGACGACGGCGTCCAGCCCTCCCAGGGCCCGGGCCGCCCACGGCGCCAGCGCGGCGCAGCGTTCGAGGTCGTACGCCTCGAAGGGGAGCGCCGGGCAGCCGTCCAGCCCACGGGACCGCTCTTCCAGCCGTACGCGGTCGCGCCCCGCCAGCGCCACCGCGGCCCCCCGGTCGGCCAGCAGCCGTGCCGCCAGACCTCCGACGGCTCCGGTCGCCCCCACGACGAGCACTCGTCTGCCGTCCGCCATGTCTGCCTCCAGGAGCGGGAGCCTCTCCTGCCCGATTCCGGTCCCACCGCCCGCCCGGATGCGTTCCGCTCTGGATCCGCCGTGCGGCGGCACGGCCCGGTGGGCGTCCGCATAGGCTTGCCGGGTGGGTGACGCGCAGACGGAGATGATCGTGACGGACGACGGGGGCATGGCCGACCTGCAGAGGTTCGCGGTGGCCCTGCGACGGACGATCGGCGAGACGAACCGTTTGGTCCACGACTTCGCGGCCACAGAGGGCCTGCATCCCACCGACGTCCACGCCCTGGCGCTGGTGCTCGACCACCCCGACACGGCCACCCCCGGTCTCCTGAGGGAGCACCTGGGGCTCAGCTCCGGAGCGGTCACCGCCTGCCTCGACCGCCTGGAGAAGGCCGGACACATCCAGCGCAGCCGGGCCGCCGACGACCGCAGGGTGGTCCGCATCCGCTACGCCCCGGGAGCGAGAGCCCTGGCGCGGACCCACTTCATGCCGCTCGCGGAGGCCGCGGGCCGGGCGCGCGACCGGTTCAGCAAGGACGAACTCGCCGTCGTCCTGCGGTACCTGGACGCCCTGAACGAGGAACTCGGCGCGTCGCGGGCTGCTCGGCACTGAGCGGGGGGCTCGGCCGGCCGGCCGGTCCACCGCCCGTCACGGCGGTCGGTCACCCCGCAGGCGCTCGCGCTCCCGTTCCTGCTCCAGGAGGGCGGGCAGGTCCTTCAGCCGGTCGAGGCCCCGCACCGCGCGGGCCATGCGGGCGTTGCGGCCGAGGGTGTCGCGATGCCGGTCGAGGAACGTCCAGTACCCGGCGGTGAACGGGCAGGCGTCCTCGCCGACGCGCCGGTCCGGCCGGTAGGGGCAGGGCCCGCACAGGTCGCTCATGCGGTCGATGTAGGCGCCGCCGGAGGTGTACGGCTTGGTCGTCATCCGGCCGCCGTCGGCGTACTGCGACATCCCGACCACATTGGGCAGCATCACCCAGTCGTACCCGTCGACGAAGCAGCGGTGGAACCAGTCCGTCACGGCGGCCGGGTCCCAGCCGCGCTGGAGGGCGTAACTGCCCAGGACCATCAGGCGCGGGATGTGGTGCGTCCACCCCGTGTCCCTGACCTGACGCAGGGCCGTGGCCACGCACCGGGCCGACACGGCGTCGGCGTCGAGGTCGTCCCACCACCCGGGCAGGCGACCGTGGTGGCCGAGCGCGTTCGAGGACCGGTAGTCCTCGCCGAAGTACCAGTAGAGGTGCCAGACGTACTCGCGCCAGCCGGCGATCTGGCGGACGAACCCCTCCACCGAGTTGAGCGGCGCCTCGCCCGCCCGCCACGCGGCCTCCGCTCCCTCCACGCACTCGGCGGGGTCGAGCAGCCCGAGGTTCAGGGACGAGGACAGCAGGCTGTGGCTCATGGTGCCGTCGTCGGCGAGCACGGCGTCCTCGTGCGCGCCGAACCCCGCGAGGCGGTGGCTCAGGAAGCGTCGCAGCGCGGCCAGGGCCTCCCGGCGGTCCGCCGGGAACGACCGGGGACCGTCGCGGCCGACGAAGGAGACGTCGCCGTCCCGCTCCCACCGGTCCAGGTCGCGCCGGACCTCCTCGTCGACGGCGTCCTGGCGGGGGCGGTACGGCGCGGGAGCGCCGAGCGTGCCGGCCCCGGGCGGCGGCGGGCGGCGGTTCTCCCGGTCGAGGTTCCAGGTGCCGCCGACCGGTTCCCCGCCCTCCATGAGGAGGGCGTGGTCACGGCGCACCTGCCGGTAGAAGCCCTCCATGCGGAGCGTGCGCTGCCCGTCCGCCCACGCGGCGAAGTCCTCCGGCGGGACCAGGAAGCCCCGGGGCGGCAGCACCGTGACGCCGTCGAGCGACCGTACGAGACGCAGGGCGGCCCGGGAGGTCGGGTGGCGCACCGTCACCGGCCCCCGTCCCACGGCCCGACGGAGCCCCTCCCGGTACGTGTCCGCCCGCACGTACGTGACCCGGTCGCCGAGCTCGGCGGCCCGGTGGCGCATCGCGGAGAGGACCAGATGGGCCTTCGCCCGGTGGAACCGGCGGCGCCGGAAGACGGACCGCGCCTCGATCATCACGACGGGCGCGTCACGGGCGGGTCCGTCGCCGCCCGCCGCGAGGAAGGCGGGCCCGAGCTGATCGCCGAAGAGCCATTGGGGGTCCGTCATGACGTGTCCGTCCGTGCCGGTGGGGTGCGGATGCGCTCTGCTGGCACTTCGCCCCGCGGGCTTGCGACGGATGCGGCGGGCTGCCGGGAAGGGGACGCCCGCTGCATCCACTCCGTACGGGACTGCGGAAGTCCGTAGCGGACCGTGGAGGGAGGGGTGCCGGGTCCCTCGGAGCAGTCCCGCATCCCTTCCGGAGGGGGCGGCTTCACCGTCGGCGTGGACTACGTGGCACTATATCTCGATCATCGAGATAGTCGACCATCAAGAGATTGTCGGGGAGTCTTCCATGTCCACACCCGCGCGCTGGGCGAGCAGACTGCTGCCCCTGCTGGTGCTCGTCGTCTGGCTCGCCATCGGCGGAGGGCTCGGTCCCTACGCGGGCAAGCTCGGCGAGGTGGCCACCAACGACCAGGCCGCCTTCCTGCCCCGCGGTGCCGAGTCGACCCAGGTCCTGCGGGCCCAGGAGGCGTTCCGCCAGGAGGAGACCCTCCCCGTCCTGGTCATCTGGACCGCCGAGGGAGGCGGACCCGTCGCCCCGTCCGCCCAGGCCGACGCCACCCGGGCCCTGGCCTCCCTCAAGGGGACCGAGGGGGTGGTCGGCGCACCCTCCCCGGCCTTCCCCTCCGAGGACGGCGAGGCGCTGCGCGGCGTCGTGCAGCTGCGGCCCGACCTCGGCGACGACCTGGCCACCGTCCTGGAGGACGTCGACACGGCGGCGTCCGCCGTACCCGGCACCGAGGTGTGGCTGGGCGGCCCCGCGGCCACCCGGGCGGACCTCGGCGACGCGTTCGCGGGCATCGACGGCCTCCTGCTGGTCGTCGCGCTGGTGACCGTCCTCGTCATCCTGCTCCTGGTCTACCGGAGCGTCCTGCTCCCGCTGCTGATCATCATCGGCGCGGTGTTCGCCCTCGGGCTGGCCTGCGCCATCGTCTACGTCCTGGCGGACCACGGCATCGTCCGGGTCGACGGCCAGGTCCAGGGCATCCTGTCCATCCTCGTCATCGGCGCCGCCACCGACTACGCCCTGCTCCTCGCCGCCCGCTACCGAGAGGAACTGGGCGCGCGCGACGGCGATCGGGTACCGGCCGCGCGCGCCGCCCTCAAGCAGTCCTTCGGCCCGATCGTGGCCAGTGCCGCCACGGTGGCGCTCGGCCTGCTGGCCCTGCTCTTCAGCGATCTCACCAACAACCGCGCCCTCGGCCCCGTCGGCGCCATCGGCATCGCCTGTGCCGTCCTGAGCGCGGTGACGTTCCTCCCCGCCGCCCTCGTCCTGCTCGGCCGCGCCGCCTACTGGCCGGCCCGTCCCCGGGTCACCGCGGAGGGCGAGGCCCCCCATCCCGCCTGGCGCACGATCGCAGGGCTCGTCGACCGCGCACCCCGCAAGGTCTGGGCCGCCTCACTCGCGGCACTCCTCGCCTGCGCCGCGTTCTCCTTCACGCTCGACTCCAAGGGCGTGCCCCTCGACGAGATCTTCGTCAACGACGCTCCTTCCGTCACCGCGCAGCAGCGCCTGAGCGACCACTTCCCCGGCGGCGCCGGCAACCCCGTCGTCGTCATCGCCGACGCGGGGGCCGCCAACCGGGTGCGCTCGGCCGCCGAGGGGGTCGGCGGGGTCGACTCCGCGACCGTCTTCGCCATCCCCGGCACCGCGCGGCCGCTCGTCGCCGACGGCCGCGTCCGGGTCGACGTCACCCTCGCGGCCGCCGCGGACTCCGACGCGGCCAAGGAGACCGTCGCCGCGCTGCGTACCGCCCTGCACGCGGTCCCCGGGGCCGACGCCCTCGTCGGCGGCACGACGGCGCAGCAGTACGACACCCAGGTGACGGCCGAGCACGACAGAAAGCTCATCGTCCCCGTCGTGCTGGCGATCATCCTGGTCATCCTCGTCGGACTGCTGCGCTCGCTGCTGCTGCCCGTGCTGCTGGTGGCGACGGTCGCGCTCAACTTCCTGGCGACGCTGGGCGTCTCGGCCCTCGTCTTCGAAAAGGTCCTCGGGTTCACGGGCACCGACCCGGCCGTGCCGCTCTACGGCTTCGTCTTCCTGGTCGCCCTCGGCGTCGACTACAACATCTTCCTGATGTCCCGGGTGCGCGAGGAGACGCTGCTGCACGGCACCCGCGAGGGCCTGCGCCGAGGTCTCGTGGCCACGGGCGGCGTCATCACCTCGGCCGGCGTCGTCCTGGCCGCGACCTTCGCGGCGCTGGGCGTGATCCCGCTGGCGTTCCTCGTCCAGATCGCCTTCATCGTCGCCTTCGGCGTCCTGCTCGACACACTCGTCGTCAGAACGCTCCTGGTGCCGGCCCTCGTCCGGGACATCGGCCCCACGGTGTGGTGGCCGGGTGCCCTGCGCCACCGCCCCTGACCGGCGTCGCCACCACGGGCGGCGCCCCGGCCGCACACGCCGGAGCGCCGCCCTGTGGCCCTCGACTCGGACGCGGACCGGGCCCCTGCGGGGGACTTCCCCCGCGTGAACGGGAGTTGGCAGGTTCGTAACCGTATGGCCGGCCTCCTTCCCGTCTCTTTCGATTCGTCATATGACTATTCGGCAGTCATCCGCACCCAGCTCCCGAACCGCTCGAACCGCCGAACCAGAAGGAACAGACTTCATGCGCCTTCGCATGCTCCTGCCCGCCACGGTGGCCACCGCCGCGCTCTGCACGCTGCCCGCCCCGGCGGCCGTGGCCGCCCTCGGGAACCACGCCTGCTCGCCCTCCATGTCCGTCGCCGGTTTCTCGGACTCGCTCGACAAGGCCACCCTCGACGGGAAGCTGGTCGGCGGGATCTCCGGCCTCGCGCTCGACCGGGACGGCACGGTCGCCGCGGTGTCCGACAAGTCGGCGCTGTACCGGTTGCAGGTGGCCCCGGGCCGTACCCCCGTGGCGAGGGCGACGGCTCGGCTGCCACTGACCGACGGCACGGGCAAGATCACCGACTCGGAAGGCGTGGTCGTCGACCGGGACGGCACCTATCTCGTCACCGACGAAACGGCACCGGCCATCCGCCGGTACTCCCGGGACGGTCAGGTACGGGCGGTCCTGCCGGTACCGCCCGCGTGCCGCATCGCCCCGCAGGGCCGGGCCACGGTCAACCAGACCTTCGAGTCCCTGACCCTGCTGCCCGGAGGCCACACGCTCGTCGCGGCGCTGGAGGGCCCGCTGGCGGGGGACGGCAAGGACAGGCTGGGCCGTGGCCTCCAGCGGATCCAGACCTGGGAGCGGCGTCGGGACGGTCGCTTCGTCCTGGGCCGACAGTACGCCTACCCCGTGGACGCGGACCACGGCGTCGCCGAGCTCGCGGCGACCCGGGACGGACGGCTGATCGTCCTGGAGCGGGGCTTCACACGGGAGTTCAAGATCACGGCGCGGTTGTACGCGGCCGATCCGCTGGGCGCGAGCGACACGGCGGCCGTGGAATCCCTGACCGAGGGACCGGGGCTGCGGCTTGCCCGCAAGACGCCGATCGGGGACTTCGACACCTGCCCGACGCTGGGAGCTCCGTCGAAACTGCCGCAGAACCACCCCTTGGTCGACAACATCGAGGCCATGGTCGTGACGGGCCAGGACGCCGGAGGCCACGTCCGACTGCTGCTCGCCAGCGACGACAACGAGTTCCCGCAGCAGATCACCCGCCTGTACCGGGTGGACGTACGACTCGCGGGCCGCCGGAGCTAGCGCCGCGGCAAGCAACGTTCGCCCCGTGTGACGCGCCGTCCGGGTTGAACGTGGAGAGGACCCCGGTATCGACCGGGGTCCTCTCGGTGGGTGGGTGAGGTCAGCAGCAGTCGCAGCCGGGGCGGCAGCCGCAGGCGTCCGCCTTGGCGCCGGCCGACGGCGCCGCCGTGGCGGCGGGTGCGCAGCAGCCCTTGCCCTGCCAGGCGTCGCGGCCCTCCTTGACCGCGATGGACGCGATGACGAGGGCGGCGATGGGGTCGGCCCAGGACCAGCCGAGCGTGGCGTTGAGGATCAGGCCGAGAAGGAGGACGGCGGAGAGGTACGTGCACAGCAGCGTCTGCTTGGAGTCGGCGACCGCGCTGGCGGAGCCGAGTTCTCCGCCGGCCTTGCGCTGGGCGGCGGACAGGAACGGCATCACGGCCAGGGAGAGGGTGGCGATGACGATGCCCGGGATCGACTGCTCCGCCTCGCCGGTGCCGGCCAGGGCGCGGACGGCGTCGACGGTTACGTAGGCGGCGAGGGCGAAGAAGGAGACGGCGATGATCCGCAGGGTGCGCTGTTCTCGGGCTTCGCGTACGGCGTGGTCGCGGGCGGAGAACTGCCAGGCGACGGCCGCGGCGGAAGAGACCTCGATGATCGAGTCGAGGCCGAAGCCGATCAGGGCGGTGGAGGAGGCGATCGTGCCGGCGGTGAGGGCGACGGCCGCCTCGATGACGTTGTAGGTGATCGTCGCGGCGACCAGCAGCCGTATTCGGCGGGCGAGTACGTCACGGCGTGCCGGGCTGGGGCCGAGGGACATGGAGATGTCCGTGGTCATCAGCAGCAGCCCTTCTCGTCGGCGTCCACGCAGGTGCGGTCGGTCTCGACGGCGACCACGGCGGTGTGCAGGGCGTCCAGCGCGTGGCCGAGGCGTGCGTCGGCGAGCTCGTAACGGGTGCGGCGGCCGTCAGGCGCGGTGACGACCAGACCGCAGTCCCGCAGGCACGCGAGATGGTTCGACAGCCGCGTACGGGAGACGCCGAGGGCGTCGGCGAGGTCGGCCGGGTAGGCGGGGGCGTCGCGCAGGGCGAGCAGGATGCGGCAGCGGATCGGGTCGGCAAGCGCGCGGCCGAACCGGGCCAGCACCTCGATGTCGGAGGCAACAGTCAGCACCCCATGAGAGTACACGACATCCTGAATTCAGGAACCCATGGATCATTGTCAGGTCGCCCGCGCTCTCGAGCCGGGAGGCGATGTTGTCGACACTCGTGAACGATTCGCCCCGGACCTCTCGACGGGATGCCTCCCGAACCGGTGTCGAAGTGCCGTCCGTTCTCGTGGACCAAGCCACCGCACCTGACCACGAAGCGGTGACGTCATCTGGCGGAACGAGCACACCGCCGTATGCGCTTGCGCACCCTGGTCACACGGGTCACCGTCGCCTGACACCTAACGAAGGCAGAGGAAGATGACCAGGCAGACCCACCCCGTCGACCGCGAACTCATCCAGGCGGCGGCACACGTCGCTCGCACGCGCTGCCGGGGCGACAACCACACCATGGCAGCTGCGGCCCGCGCCCAGGACGGCCGGATCGTCACCGCTGTGAACGCCTACCACTTCACCGGAGGGCCCTGCGCCGAGCTGGTCCTCATCGGCACCGCAGCCGCCCAGGGCGCCTACGACCTCGACACGATCGTCGCCGTGGGCGACCGCGACCGCGGGGTGGTTCCCCCATGCGGCCGGTGTCGTCAGGTCCTCCTCGACTACTTCCCGGCCCTCAAGGTCATCGTCGGCGAAGGGGACCGCATCCGAACCGTCCCCATCACGGACCTGATGCCCGAAAGCTACGTCTGGGCCGACCACCAGTTCGACACTGAGTGAACCGCTCGGTCGAGAGCGGCGGGCCGACCAGTCGGGACGCACGTCCGGGCGGGCGTCATCGCACGGGGCGTCGCCCGCTGCGCCGGAAGCGCGCGGCCCCCAGGGCCAGCGCGGCGGCGAACACTCCCACGCCGATGATCAGGAGATAGAAGAGCCCGTCGGCGACCGCTCCGACGATGCCGAGGACGATCGCCGCGATCACGAGCAGCAGGACCCAGGCCATCAGAGCTTCTCCCCGCTGTTCACCGCCGGGCCAGACGTCGCTCGCCGCCGGCGCCGGGCTGGTGGTCCAGCTTGTAGTGCGCGAAGACCTCCGGTTCCTGCTCCGCCGGCAGCACACCGTCCGTGTCGATGGCCGGTGCGTCCTTGACCAAGGACTTGTCGTAGGGAACCTTGAGGTAGCCGGGCCCGACGATTGCCTCGTCGATGGGGACGAAGACCAGCCGGTGTCGGGTGGGAAGACCGACGGTGACCGTCGCGAACGACGGTTCGTCGGTCGCGGTGTCCACGTAGACCGACTCGAGCGTGCCGATCTTCTTTCCGTCCGCATCCACGACGTCGTGCTCGCGCCATTCCCGAATGTCGGCGATCTGGATCATCCATCAGCCTCCGCTCCGTGTCGTGACTCCATCATGTGGCCGGCCGCGACATTCCGCCCGCAGGCCGTCCGCGCCCTGCCTCGACGACCGGCAGGGGGAGGTGCATCGCCGCAAGGAGATGCGAGCCGGTGGCCGTCACCATTCGGGGTGCACGTCGTGGCTGTCGAACCGGGAGCCACCCGAGGTGACCCAGGGCCGGAACCGGCCGGGGCCGGAGTCGTCGTGCGCGTAGGTCACCGGCTCCCCGGTCTCGTCGGTGACGATGACGGCTCCGGTCTTCTGAGCGCAGCGCAGCGCATGGGTCCAATGCCGGCCGCGATGGCCGGTGCGATAGTCGGGAGACTTGCATGAGGTCATCGCTTCTCACCGCCGTGCGACGTCGTGTGTCTGGCGTACAGGGACGTCGTGTGTCTGCCGTGCGGACGGGACAGGCGCCCGTCTTATCCTGAAAATGCGTGAATACCCCATTCATGCAATTTTGAACATCTGGAATTCGCCGGACGTCGGGCAGGTGGGCCTCTGCCCCCTCGGCCAGTCGTACAGCGGAGGAGAAGATGCCGTCATCCGTCTCGGTCCTCCTGTACAGCAGCAACGCCGGCACCCGCGAGCAGGTCCGTACGGCTGTCGGTCGCAGGCCCGCGCCCGACATCCCACCGGTCTCGTTCGTCGAGTGCGCGACCCTCCCCGCCGTTCTGCTGACCCTGGACGCGAGCCGCATCGACGCCTGCGTGCTGGACGGCGAGTCCACTCCGGCAGGTGGCATGGGCGTGTGCCGGCAGATCAAGAACGAGGTCTTCCGATGCCCACCCGTTCTGGTCCTGATGGGGCGGCCGCAGGACGCCTGGCTGGCCACCTGGAGCCACGCGGACGCCGTGGTCACCGTCCCTCCGGACCCGGTGGAGATCGCCGCCACCCTCGCCGCACTGCTCCGGGCGTGAAGGGCGTGAGGGCCCTGCCGGGAGGAGCGGGGGCCGGCGACCGCAACCCGGCTGGATCCGGCCGGCACGGGGGTGTTGAGAAGCCGAGGAGCCCCGGCCGTGTCCGGCCGGGGCTCCTCGGGGGCCCGCACCCACCACAGATGCGAGCCGGTGTTCACTCTGCCGGACCTCGCGGCAGGGGATGTCCGCGGTCCGGCGAGTGAGCGGGTCCCATCCGCTCCCCGTCCGCATGCCCCCGATACCGGAACCCACACATCCCGATCAGCACCGCACAAGACAGGTGTGAGGTGCGGTGCCGTGGGCAGGCGGAGGGTGACGCCGTCGTCTGCGGTCACCCCCCGGTCCGTGGACGGCGGCGACGGTCGGTGCGTGCGCCACCCGCGGTTCCCCCCTTCCCGCGGGTGGCGCCGCCCCTGCCGGGCAACAGAGCCCACGTGTTGCGGCCGGTACGGCGTGTCGCGCCACTCTGTGTACGCCGGGCAGGGCGGGGCACTCGCCGGGCATGGGAGCACCGATCATCGTTCATCCTCCGTCTCCGACCGGAGGCCGCCGCGTCACCGCGCGCGGGGAGATCCTCGGCCTCGCCTACGAGGACCGGGACCTCATCGAGTTCCTGCGTCGCAGCGGACTGCCGGACGCGGGGAGGGTCCTCGACGATCCTCAGTGGGTGGAGTGGCGTGGCGGCAGGGCGCACGCCTACGAGGCGGCGTGAGTGCCTGGCGCGAGGACGCTCGGAATCCCGGATCGAGGTGTACGTGGGGTGCCGTGCGGTCCTTCGCGCGCCTGGGCCATGCGCCCGCGGTCCGGGGGCCGTGGAGACGTACCGATCTCAGCCCAGTAGGTCCGGCGCCCGCAGCATCGCCGAAGGGATCCCCCAGGCGTCGACCAGGTCGACGGCCAGCGGACGGATCTTGCGACACAGGTCGTTCACCTCGCGGCTGATGGCCTTGGACCGCTGGACGGTCAGCCTGCCGTGCTCCATGAACCAGGCCCGGTCCGCTTCGATCGTGGACAGGGCGAAGAGGTCGCAGAGCAGTCCCAGCGCGACCTTGTTGCCGCTGTCGGGCAGGCTCCGCGAGGCGTCGACGAAGGCCTCCAGCACCAGCCGTTCGACGTGTGCGTGAGCGAGCGCGATCACATGGTCCTGCACCTGCGAGAACACACCACCGGGATCACCCTTGCGGTCGATCCCGCGCTTGAGCCGGCGGGCGAGACCGGCGAGCATGTGCTCCTCGCGATAGCGCAGCATGGCCAGGTGGTACTCCGAGTCGAGCAGCCCGGCCTCCCGGTCCCATTCCTCACCGCCGGGCAGCAGGTCGCGGACCCGTTCCAGGAGTTTGTGGACGGACGCCTTCTCGATGACGGTCTCGACGGCGAGTCCGGTGACGTAGCGGACCATGCCGAGCTGGTCGAGGTCCTCGAACTCGCTCGCGTGGTCGGTGAGCAGGCCCTTCGCCACGAGCTGGAGCAGCACGTGGTTGTCGCCTTCGAAGGTGGTGAAGACATCACTGTCGGCCTTGAGCGCGGCGAAGCGGTTGACCGCGAGATACCCGGCGCCTCCGCATGCCTCGCGGCATTCCTGCACCGTACGGGTGGCATGCCAGGTGGCGAGCGCCTTGGTGCCCGCGGCGCGTGACTCCAGCCGCCGCCGTGCCTGCGGCTCGTCCTCGTCACCGGAGAACACGTCGTGCAGCTGCTGACGGACGACGTCCTGGGCGAAGTGCAGTGCGTAGGTGCGGGCGAGCAGGGGCAGGAGCCGGCGCTGATGCAGTCCGTAGTCCAGGAGGAGTTGCTCCTCGGTGCCCGGCGAGGCTTCGAACTGCCGCCGGCGCACGCTGTACCTGACGGCGAGAGCGAGGGCGACCTTGGCGACGGACACCCCGGCGCCGCCGACACAGACGCGGCCCTGGACGAGTGTGCCCAGCATGGTGAAGAAGCGACGGTTGGGGTTGTCGATCGAGCTGACGTACGCGCCTTCGGGCGTGACGTCGGCGAATCGGTTCAACAGCGCTTCACGCGACACCCGGGCCCCGTCGAAGCGGATCCGGCCGTTGTCGACGCCGTTGAGGCCCATCTTGCGGCCGTCGTCCTCGATCTCGATGCCCGGCAGGACCTTGCCTCCGGCGCGGAGCGGTACGACGAGCGCGTGGACGCCTCGGGACTCTCCGCCCACCTCCAGCTGTGCGAAGACGACGGCCAGCTCGGCGTGGCGGGCCGCGTTCCCGATGTAGTCCTTGCGGGCGGCGTCGCCTTCGGTGGTGACGACGAACTCCTGGGCCTCGGCGTCGTACCGGGCCACCGTCCCGAGTGCCTGGACGTTCGAGCCGTGCCCCGTCTCGGTCATCGCGAAGCAGCCCAGAAGCCGCCCGGCGACCAGGTCCGGCAGATAGGCGTCGTGATGACGCGCGGTCCCCAGATGCAGGATCGCGCCGCCGAACAGCCCGAACTGCACGCCCACCTTGACCAGTACCGAGAGATCACCGAAGGCGAGGGTCTCGAAGGCGGCGACGGAGGCGCCGACGTCGTCGCCTCCGCCGTACGCCGCCGGGAAGCCCATGCCGGTCTGACCCGTCCCCGCCATCTCGACCACGATGTCGCGCACCCGCTCGCGGAACGCGTCCATGTCCAGCCGCTCGGCGTCCTCCAGCACGGAAGAGTGGGTCGCCAGGTTGGTCCGGACAAGGGTGCGGATCCCGGCGTACTCACCGTCGAGAAGGGCCGCCAGGGCCGCGACGTCGATCACCGGCTGTGCGGAGCGGCCTGTCGCCGCGGATGCGTCCTCGTGTTCCATGACCCTCCGTTACCCCGGGCGGTACGGATCAACCGGCGTTGATCATCTGGCGGAGCGGAGCGCCGGCCGACAGGTGCGGGGCGGCGTCGCACGGCTGCCGGTGTCGTCAGCTGTCGGGTCGCCCGCCCCGGCGGACGCGCAGGGCCCAGAGGACGAGGGGGACCTGGAGAGGGAGCCGGGCCAGTGCCACGGCCTGGAGAGGGGCGGGGCGGTGGCGCCAGTCGTACGCCATCTTCACGTTCGCGGGGAACACGGCGGCGAACAGTCCGGCCGCGGCCAGTGCGCCCGCGCGTCGGGTGCGGGGGGCGGCAATCGCCGCGCCGACGGCGATCTCCGCGACGCCGCTCAGGTGAGTCCATGTCCGGGGTGAGCCGGGCAGGCTCTGGGGGACGATGGCGTCGAACTGACGGGGAGCGGCGAAGTGCGCCACCCCAGCACCGATGAGCAGGCCGCTGAGCAGCCGGGCGGACGTCGAAGAAGCGGTCATGTCTCGTCTCTCGTCGATGGCGATGCGTTACGGGCAAGGCAAGTTACTCCAGAGTATGGATCAGGTGCGGTGGGCGGAACCCGTGCGCTCTCTCAGGGAGCGACTGCGGCGGGCGCGACAGTCAGGGGCGGTTCGTCAGGCCCGCGACCACGGGCGAACACGTCAGCGCCGCCCGTCGGTGCTTCGGGGAAGGGAGAGAGATCGCCCAGTACCTGGGCGTAGGTCCGGCGGAGGCGGAGGAGCGGTTCGCCGCGAGCCTGGACGGCTGGAACACGGCCTTCGACGTCCCCTATCGGCTCGACGACACCGGTCGAAGGCGCATACCGCAGCTGCCCACGGCAGCGTACGACCCGGCCTGGGCATGCGACCGGCTCGATACCTGGGCCAGGAACCGGCTCGTACTCGTCAACGACGAGCGCCCTGTGAGCTCGGGTCTCGTCAAAGCTGTGCCGGAGCAGGAGCCCCCGTCGGTGACCCCGTAGCGGCGTCTGCCGGGAAGGCGATCGCTTCATCAAATGCCAAGGCGGCGGGCGTTCTGAGCCGCATCCTCGGCGATCAGCCGGTCGCGGTCGATGCGGTTGGCTTGGGCGCGGGCTGGGTTGGTGACCGGGACATCGAGGGCGATGAGCGTCCTCCCGTTGGAGAGCGGCGCAGGCCTCCGCCCCCGGTGATGAGTGTCCGGGGTGGAGAGCAGGAAGTGCAGACTGGCCGGCGGAGGCGGAAGCGGTAGGACGCTCGGGCGGCGGGTACGAGTGTGGCGAGGAGAACGACACTCGTACCTCGGTCCGCCGGGACAGGTACGCGTCAGGCCGGGTGGCCGGGATCCAGGTCCTGCATGTCGCGGTAACGGAGCAGTGCGGGGCGCGGTCCCTGGAGCGGCGGGCACACCTCCTCGGGGGTCAAGAGGAACCCCACGTGGTCGCCGCCCTCGATACGCCCCTCGATCCTGCCGGTGAACCATGTGGAGACCTGGTCCAGGACCGGGCTGCCCGCTCGGCCAGCGCTCCAGGCGACCCTGGCGAACTTGTCCACCTGGTCGGTCGTCTCCCCGCCGAAGAGCTCCGCAAGCGCGCGGTCCTTCTCGCTGAGCAGGTGCACGGTCAGGTGCTCGGACGCGCGCGCGATGCGGTAGGTGCGGTTGGCGACCGACAGGCAGACGACGAACCTCGGCGGGTCGATGGAGCACTGCGAGGCGAAGCCCACCAGACAGCCGGCCCGCTCGCCGCCGGAGGCGGCCGTCACCACGTACATCGGCCCGTCGAGCCTGTCGGTGAAGGGATCGAAGTCCGTCACAGCGCCTCCTCGGCCCCGTTCTCCGGCTCGTCAGTCGGTCACGGTGTCACCGTGCCGGTGGGCGACCCGCCAGGCGCCGTCCTCCCTGCGGTACACCTGGGTGGCACGCAGCGTGTACGAGTGGGGCCGGCCGTCCACGGAGGCGGAGGTGTGCTCCAGACCGACGGTATAGGCCATGTCGCCGATGACGTCGTAGGCCTGCAGTTCGAACGCGTACGAGGTGCAGTCGGAAAAGGACTCCGCAAGGCTGGTGAAGAGGGCATCGACCTCCTCCAGGCCCACGGCGTTGCGCCACGCTCCGAGGACGCTCACCGGCTCGGTGCGCGACCAGAGCGCACGTCGCGGAGAGGGATCGCCATCGTGCAGGGCGACCTCCGCCTCGTACAACGCGGTCCTGACCCAGACCAGGAAGTCGTCACGATCGGACATGACTCCATCATCGCCCGGCGCTGCGTGTCCGGCTTCCTGCCCCGGCGTGAGGTGCGTGCAGGCTTGGGTACATCCGGCTGTCCATCCTCGGCCGACCGGGCTCCCGCGAGCCGAACGCGGGGGACCCGTCGGGGCAGTTTGTCGCGGCGGTACGGGGCAAGACGGAGCCCATGAGAGGCATCGACTCCGTCATAAGAACCGTGGCCCACGTACTCGCGGGCATCCTGGTCGTCTGGATCCTCATGGACCTGCTCGACGCCAACCGGGGCAACACCGTGGTCGGCTGGTTCCACTCCGCCGCCGGCTGGTCGATCGGGCTCTTCGACGTCGCCGGACGCACCCTCCAGGTGCTCCTCGACTACGGCATCGCCGCAGTCGTCTACGTAGTGATCGCGAATGTCCTTGCCGGCAGGGCGTTCGCCCGGTCGTAGAGAGTGTGGCGAACAGCCCCGGTTCACGCACTCCCCGGCCGAGGTCCGGATCCCGGCCCCGAAAAGCTTGACACAGCTTGCTCGGAGCGGTGCCATGAGGCGTGGGGGAGGGGGCGCCAATGGCCGACGCACCGGATGACGACGAGAGCGGGAGTGCCGAGGAGCACGACGCCCGGCCGGATCACCCGCAGGGCACACACGAACCATCGGCCGCGGACCATATCTGGGTGGCCGTTCTCGTGGTGATCATTGTGGTGCTCGTCCTGGTCGGCATTCTGTCGAACCTGGACATGAACGACAGCGGTTCCTCAACGCAGGACTGGGAGACCGTCTGGCATTGAGTGTGGGCGCCTTGATCCTCGTGGCCCTCTCGGGGGCATCGTCGTTCGTCGGCTGACCGAGACGTCGAGGGCCGCTCGGCCGGTATGGCCCGCGCGGATGGGCTCACGAGGAGACGGCGCCCCGCCACGGCGGGAGGATCGCGCAGGCAGCACCTGTGGTGACGCGGCCGGGGCCGTGGAGTCCTCAAGTCCGGCACGGCGCCGGGCCGCACCTCGACGCGGCGCGTTCCGGTCGGCGAGATCACCGTCTCGGGTCCGAGCGAGGTCCCGGGCGACCTCACCCCCACCGGGGCCGTCTCGACCTCGACCCATGCCCTGATCCGGTACGCGTAGGCAGCCGCTGAGCCGCGACCGTCCGGGACCTGATCTCGAACACCGCGAGATCACGACCCATGCCGACGACGAGATGCCCACCCGTCGTGATGGCGAGGGACCGGACGCCCTTCGCGACGACGAGCCCTACGCGTTCGCCGCTGCACACGTCCCAGAGGTGTACCCTCTCGTGCTCGCTCATGACCGCGGCGAGGGGCGTGCCGTCGACCACGGCGCACGTCACCGCCCGCACTCCGCCGGCGTCCGTGCCCATCGCTTCACCCACGGGGCTACGGGTCATCAGATCCCACGTCCGGACGACCCCCTCCCGAGTCCCGGCGACAACCACGGGCCTGCCGCCGCGCACGGTGCAGGCCACGGCGGACACGGGCCCGTCGGCGGCGGTGATCGGCGGGCCGAGCGCGGTGCCGGAGGCCGCGTCCCACACCCGGACGGCGCCGTCATGCCCGCCGGTCACGACGAC
Source organism: Streptomyces sp. NPDC096079 (assembly GCF_040303145.1). NCBI lineage: Bacteria > Bacillati > Actinomycetota > Actinomycetes > Kitasatosporales > Streptomycetaceae > Streptomyces > Streptomyces sp. NPDC096079. The sequence goes on along the minus strand of NZ_JBEOST010000012.1, from coordinate 41,522 downwards.
CGGCCGTCCGCCGAGGTCCGTGCACGCCATCGCCAGCAAGGTGTCGAACCGCTCGGAGCTCCGCGTGTACCTGGCGATGCGCCGGCCCACGGGCGTACCGGAGAGCAGGTCGAAGACACGTACCTCATGGGACTGGCGGCTCACGACGAGGGGCGCGCCGTCCAGGGTCGTGCACGCGAGCTCGGTGACGTCGAAGGGGTGCGCGGCGATCGGCTCGCCGAGAGCGGCGCCCGTGGCCAGGTCCCAGACCCGTATGACCCCTTCCGTGAACCTCTCCCGCCCGCCGGTCACGAGGACCGGCCGCCCGCCCAGGGTCGTGCACGCAACCGCCCCCAACCCCTTGAACGTTCCGGTCAGGGGAGCTCCGACCGGGCGCCCCGTGGCCACGTCCCACGCCCGGGCGGTCCCGTGGTCGTCACCGGTCACCGCGACGTGCCTGCCGTCCAGGACGGTGCAGGCGATCGACTCCACTCTGCCGGTGCTCCCGGTCCCGGACGGGCCGAGCGAGCTCGTGCTCCCGAGGTCCCACACCCGAACCGTCAGGTCGCTGCCGCTGCTCACGCCGACGGACCTGCCGTCGAGCATCGTGCACGCCAGCGCGTGCATGCGGCCCGTGTGCCCGGTGACCGGCCGGTCGAGCGGGGTGCCGGTGGCGAGGTCCCACACCCCGACGGTCCCGTCGTCTGCGCTGGCCACCACCGCGACGGGGGTGTCGTCCAGCGTCGCGCACGCCATCGCGTGCACCTCGTACTGGTCCACCTTCATGGGCCGGCCGACAGGCGCGCTGGTGGCCAGGTCCCACACCTGCACGGTGTCGCCGGCGCAGGACACGGCGACGGGTCTGCCGTCGAGGATCGCGCAGGACACGGCCTGAACGATCTCGCCCTTGCCTTGCATGGGATGCCCCAGCGGCGCGCCCGTGGTCAGGTTCCAGGCCCGTACCGTCATGTCGTCGGCACCGGTCACGGCGACGGGAGTGCCGTCGAGCGTCGTACAGGCCACCGTGTGCACCCGGCCCGTGTGCCCGGTCAGGGGTGGGGCGATCTGCGTGCCGGCGGCCAGGTCCCACACCAGTACCGTCCCGTCGTACCCCCCGGTCACCGCCAACGGGCTGCCGTCCCAGTCGACGCACGCCACCGCCTGGATCCAGTCCCTGTGACCGGTCAGGGGCCTGCCGAGCGGGCGGCCGGCGGCGAGGTCCCAGACGCGCAGCGTCAGGTCACGTCCGCCGGTCACGGCGACGGGAGTGCCGTCGAGCGTCGTGCACGCCACCGCCTGCACGCGATCGGTGTGCCCGGTCAGGGGAGGGTGGACCGACGTGCCGGTGACCAGGTCCCACACGTGAACCGCCCCGCCGCGGCCTCCGGCCACCGCCACGGGACGGCCGTCGAGGACGGTGCAGGCGACCGCTTCCGCCCTGCCGGAGCGAACCGTCAGGGTGTGGCGGAGCGTCGGGGAGATGTCGGCCCCGGTGGCCCACCGGGGGACCCAGTCGCCCTCGGGGACGAGGCGGATCAGCCGCTGCCGCAAGGAGGTGGCGCCGGCGCGCGTCGCGTCGAGCGCGAGGACCTGGCGGCGCACGTCCGGCGTCGCGGTCGTGTGCAGATGGAGGGAGGTGCGGTAGACCGCCGCCGCCTGTCGGGCGGGTTCGGTACGGGCGTGGTGCAGATGCGGGGTGAGACCGCGGGGGTCGGCGTGGACGAGGTAGTCCGCGTCACCGAGGACGTCGTCCAGTGTCCCGGCCGCAGTGGCGTGTGCGGCGAGGTACCTCCGGGTGTAGAAGTCGGCGCCGGACCAGTCACGGGAGCCGGGGGCGCCCGTGACCGACGCGGGCACGCGGCACCGCAGGGCCTGGGCGATCCGTGCGTGAGCCGCCCGGTCGTCCCGGGAGCCGCGGAGGTATTCCGCGAGGGCTTCGTGGAAGAGGCGGAAGACGGGCCCCTTCTCCGTGGTGGTGAGGTGGATGTACGCGCCCGCGTGCTCCCGGCGAACCCGGTCGAGCTCTTCGTGCGCGCAGGGCCTGCCGGACAGTTCCTCGGCGAGGGGCGCCCACAGGGGCTCGGGCAGGCCCGGGCCCTGGGCGTAGGCGAGGGGAGTGAGGACGCGTCGCACACGCTGTTCGTCGTCCCCGAAGCGACGCAGGTAGGCGGCGAACGCCTGGCCGACGTTCGACGGCAGTTCGTCCTGCCAGCCGGGCGATTCGGGTGCGATGGTGATCTGGCCCTCGACGAGGTGCCGGGCGGCCATCCTGGCCACCAGGAAGCAGCTGCCGGCGCGTGCGGCGATCGCCCTGGAGGCCGTGCGCGCGAGCCCGGGCCGGTCGCGGTAGGGCGAGCGGCTGTCGGGGTCGGCACGGTCGAGGAGCAGCCGCTCGGCGTACTCGGCGACGTCCTGCGGGTCCGCCCACCGTTCCTCGTCCAGGTCGAGCACGGTCACGGCGGGCCCCAGGGCGTCGACGAAGGGGCGACGGGTGCCGACGACGAGGCGCACCGCGCGCATCGCCGACAGCGGCTGGAGGAGTTCGTCCGCGATGCGTGCGGCCTCCCGGCTGTCACCGACGGGGCCCGCCTCGTCGAGGGCGTCGACCAGGACCGTGACCGGCTCGGCGCGGTCGCGCAGATGTCCGAGGAGGACGTCAGGGCGTGCCTCGCGCCGCCCCGTCAGCGCCTCGGTCAGGTCGCCGGTGATCGCCTCCAGGGTGGTGTGGTGAGCGTCGAGCGCGACCGTGACGCAACCGGGCGGGGGTACGGTGGCGGGGTCGGCGCCGGCAGCGGCGGTGTCCGGGTCGGCGAGGGCGAGCAGCCGCCCCAGCAGTGCGGACTTGCCCGCACCGGGAGCGCCGGTGACGACCCTGGCCTTACGGTCGTGCTCCCCGCGCATCCAGGCGGCGAGCGCGGTGAGGGCGGCGGTACGGCCGACGAAGTAGTCGCCGGGCTCACCGGCGTGGCCCACGCCCAGCCCCGCCGCGGCCAGGCGCCGCGACGGCGCGGCGTACCGCCGGTCCATCCGGTCGGGCCCCGTGGCAGCCGGACTCCGTGACGCGGACCCGCTCGGCCGCCCGCCGCGGTGGCGCCTGCTCTCGGCCTGGGCCTTCGCCAGCAGCGCCTCCATCCGGCGCGTCGTCAGACGCCCGCGGTCGGCGGACCCTTCGGATGCGCGGGTGACCAGGCGGCGGACCAGAGCGAGCACGTAGGGCGTCTTCGCCCGGGAGGGTGCGCTCTTGCCGGTGAACCAGTCGCTCAGAGTCTGGACGCTGACCGTCTGGACTCCGGACTCCCGGTCGTCGAGGCGCACAAGCGCGCTGTACGGGGGCTTGCCCGCGGCCTCCCACAGGCGGAGCAGCGCATCGCTGAACTCCTGCACGTCCGAACGGGCGGCGGTCACACCTCGCCCCCCTCCGATGTCCGGACGACCGGGGCCGGAAACCCTCCGGAGGACTCGTCCACGCGGACCGACCAGGCTACTTGGCATGACCGAGTGCCGCAGGAGATCGCCGGAAACCCTCCGGACGGTGGAGAACGGACGCCACACCCCGGCTCGAACGAGCGCGGGAGGACTGCCCAGGAGGTACACCAGCCATGTCCGTGCTCCCCGCCCTGTTGAACTCCACCACCGAACTCGCCGCAGCCGCCGGCGTCCTCTACACCGCGAGCGTGACCGTCACGGCGGCCGCCTCGGTCTTCTCACGCAGCCCGGGCCGCCGCCGAGACGCCCGCCAGACCCTCACGATCCTGCTGCGCCGACGTGCGCGCTGAGCCGCTCGCGCCGGCCGTCCGCCACTCGGGGGGGGGCTTGCTCCCGAGTGCCGGGACCGTACCCGTCGTCGGGCCGTGAGAAATTTCCACGCCCGGGGCAACCTGGAACCACCGCCGTGTGTCTACTCCAGGTGATTCGATCTTCCTCCTCCCTGTCCCGGAGAGCCGCGCGCGTGAGCGCCGCCCTGATGGTCTCCGCTTCCCCGCTGCTCGCCACCACGGCCACCGCCGAACCAGTGCCCGACTATCCGGCGCTCGGCGCGGTCTTCCCGCTGGGCGACCACTCGGCCCCGAAGGCCGGGTACAAGGAGCTCGCTCCCGGTGTGACGTACCGGGTGTTCACCCAGGGCGTCGCCGCCGGTGACGTGTGGACGGTGTGGGTGCGGTTCGACGACGGGCAGGAGATGACGTCGGCGCAGAGCACCGCCACGGCCCACGCGGAGAAGCTGCGGACCGCCGGGTACGCGGACGCCCGGGTCGTCCCGCTGAACTCGCCCGCCACCGCGGACACGTACGCCCAGACCTTCTACGGCGTGCACGTCGGCTCGTACACCACCGCGACGGAGGCCCAGGCCCTCCAGGCGGACCTGAAGGGCAAGGGGTTCGCCGACACCCGTGTGCTGTACACGGCCGAGACCGACCCCGAGAGCCGGGGCCCCTGGCAGATCCGCGTGATCACCGTCAGGCCGGACGCTCAGGTCGATCTGCGCGCGGAGCACGGCGCGACGGTCTCAGGATCCGAGACCGTACGGCAGCTCTCCGCGACCGCCGGTGCGCTCGCCGCCGTCAACGGCACCGAGTTCGACATCAATTCCATCAACAACACCCACTTCATGGGCCACGAGGGCGTCCCCCAGGGCCTCTACATGAAGAACAACGTGCTGCTCGGAGCCGCCAACAACGGGCGCACCGCACTGCTGTTGAACGCCGCCGGCGGGCACCGCATCACCGAGGTCAAGTCACGGACGTGGATCACCGCGCCGGACGGGAGCTCGCGGGAGGTGGACGGCATCAACCGGGTCGCAGGCCAGATCCTCGGTTGCGGAGGCGTGGGCGACGACTTCCGCAAGACGGCGACCACGGGCAACGTGCCACGCCTGGACCCCTGGCGCAACGGGACCTGCTACGACCCGAACGAGATCGTGGTCTTCAGGCCCGAGTGGGGAGCCCGCACACCCGCGCCCGCGAAGGAGTGGACCGGCGCGCCCGTCACCGAGGTCGTCATGAACGGGAACTGGGACGTGCTCGAACTCCGCGACGCACCCGGACCGATACCGCCGGGCGGCCGGGTCCTCCAGGGCATCGGCAAGGGCCGCGAATGGCTGCGGACCCTCAAGTCCGGGGACCGGGTCGTTTCCCACACCAGCGTCACCGACATGGCCGGTACCCCGGTCACCTCGTTGGCCCTCTCCGCGTTCGGGGGCGGTACGCCGGCGCTGATGCGCGACGGCCAGGTGTGGCTCAACCCGGCCGCCAACGGCATGGCGCACGTCGCCTGCGTCCTGCCCGCCCCGGCGACCGGCTGCCGCCCCAGCGGCGCGCTGACGTCCCGCCACCCGCGCACCCTCGCCGGAATCTCCCCGCAGGGCCACCTCATGCTCGTCACCATCGACGGCCGCAACCCCGCGGGCAGCGTCGGCGTGACGCTGCCGGAGGCCGCCCGGGTGATGGAGTGGCTGGGCGCGCGCGACGCCGTCGGGCTCGGCAGCGGCGGCGACACGACCCTGATGGTGGACAACACCCTCTACAACCGGCCCTGGGACCAGTGGACGGACACCACACCGACCGAGCGCGCGATGAGCAACGCGGTGGTCGTGGTCAAACGCCCGTAGCAACCACGAGGCCGACGCGGCCCGGCCCACTGTGAAGTCGCTCCGCAGGCGTGACCACGGAACGCGGCGCCGACTTCCTTGATCCAATACCTGGGCCTGTGCCTATAGTGAGCGGCGCGCGTGCTGAGGATCTGACCGGTCCACCGTGCCGCGCACACCATCCGGCGGTCGGGGGATCATTGCCGCCCATGGGGGAGGGATGGTTCCGTCGTGCCACGACATCGGCACACAAGACGCATCTCATAGGTCCGCAGCGCCCGCTTCCTGCTGCCCCGGTGTAGGGGCAGAGGCCGTTCGGGCGCTGCGCCGGCTCTCCTTCCTCGGACGAATGCCCCTGGTCGCCTTCGTCAGCCACGGAGGAACGCTCCCTTGAGCCCAAGACCACAGTTGTTCTCCCACCGACCGGGGAGATCCGCGCTACTGCCTTCGGCATTGGCATCGCTCGTTTCCCTCGCCGTCCTGAGCAGCGTGGCGGTCCAGCCCGGACCGCTCGATTCCGCCATAGCACTCAGCGCTGCTGCGGCCGGCAGCTCGGAGGACTGGCTCGAAGACACCGCCGCCGAGCAGTGGCGGCAGGACCAGTGCCTGATGGCCGACGTCCTGCGCCTGGGCGGGACGGCCATGGCGCAGGTCGCCCAGGACGGTCTCAACCAGCCGCAGGACAAGCTGCACGTCCTGGCTGACCGGAAGCACTGGGAGCAGACGCCGCTCGCGACCGCGTACCAGAAGGACAGGAACGCGGCGAGCAGCTCCCTGACGGCGCTCAACGCCCTGAGGGACACGTGGAAGAAGCCGTTGGAGGGGCTGTCCACTCCGGGCGGCATCAACAACGCCGACTTCCACTGGCCTCCGGGCTCACCCGGTGACGGCAAGCAGGACTTCCACACCCAGACCGGACTCGTCAAGTGGACCGCCGACCGGTTCTGGGCGTCCGAGAGCGACTTCTACAACGACCCCACGCCCAAGGCGTCCGGGTCCGCCGTCACGGCCGTGAAGGACCTGGGCGCACCCCTGTACGGGAAGGACCCCGACCCTCAGCAGGTCACCGGGGACGCCTGGCTCCGCGCGATCGCGGAGCGCGACGCGTTCAAGCACCTCACCGACTGGTCGGCGGAGCCCACGGGCGCCGACAACGCCCGCATGTTCCTCGCTTCCGGAGGCTTCGCCCGTACGGCACCGAAGGCCGGAACGGCCGAGTACCGCATCGCGGTCGAGGAACTGAAGACCCGGTTCGCGACCTGTGCCTGGCGTGACCCGATGGATCCGGACAAGGTCCTCGGCCAGATCACCGGCACCGCCGCCGCCGAGTGGCAGCAGGAGATCGCCTCCCAGGCGGTCCAGCGCAATCAGGTCATGGACGCGGGCAAGGACGCCACCCGGGCGCTCACGGCCGGCGCCGAGGCCCTGGGGCAGATGCTGGGCCACTCCTGGGTCGCCGACCACCTCACCCGCTGGAACGACTACTGGTCCGCGGGCGGCGTCGGCTGGATCGGTGACGCGGGCTCCAACATCGAGCTCACCGGAGCCGACGGCAAGTGCCTGGACTCGCAAGGCGGTGCGACGGCCGGCGACAACCCCGTCCAGCTCAACCTCTGCAACCGCACCGCATCGCAGAGCTGGCAGCTGCAGGGCGACGACCGCGGTCTGCACCTGCGCAACGCGGGCTCGACCAAGTGCCTGGAAGTGGCCGGGACCAGCTCCGCGTTCGGCACGGAGATCAAGGCCGCGCCGTGCAACAGCGGGCCGGCACAGACATGGACGTTCTCTCCCCGCGGCGTCACGGCGCTGAAGCACGTCGCCTCGGGTCAGTGCCTGAACATCCCGACGCTCGTCCCCGGCGTGGCCGCGGTGCTGCGGAGGTGCGACGGCAGCACGCGACAGCAGGTGGAGATCAAGCCTTCCGGTCACACCGGCCCGGTGCAGCCGCAGGCCCACTTCACGCAGGCGGCGAACGGCCTCGCGGGCGCCCAGGCGGGTGCGAAGCAGCAGCTTGCCGTACTCAAGGCGCAGGCCACGGCGGCGCGCACGGCGGCCACCACCTCAGAGGCCGCGGTGCAGGCCGCCTACGCCATCGCCGACAAGAACGGCGCGCCTCGCGGCCGCGGTCTCCTCGTCGGCCTGCAGAAGGCACAGGTCACCAAGGGTGCCGCCGCCGCGCTGGACGCGATGGTGAAGGCGGGCGAGACCGCCGAGGCCGCGACCAGGGCCGCCGCCGGGGACAGCGAGACGATCACGCAGCGCGCGCTCACGCAGGCCGCCCAGTCGAAGGCCGAGTTCCGCAAGGAGGCCGCGCGTACGGCCGAGCTGCAGGCGAAGGCCGCCGCCGACGCGGCCAAGCTGCACCGCGACAACGCGAAGACGGACGCCGACACCGCCAGAGCGAAGCTCGGTGACGCGCTGAAGGCTGAGGCCCAAGCGAAGGCGGCCGCCGCCGACGCCCACGCCAAGAGGCTCAAGGCCGAGGCGGAGGAAGCGACAGCGAAGAAGGAGAAGGAGAACGCCGCCGCCAGGCAGGCCGAAGCCGCCCAGCACAAGAACAACGCGGAAGCGGAGGCGACGAAGGCCAAGAACGCCAAGGACGCGGCCGAGTCCGCCGAGGCGACCGCGGTCGATCGGAGGAACGGCGCCGTCAAGGCCCGCGACGACGCCAAGGCCAAGCGCGATGACGCCTGGGTCGCGGAACAGAAGGCCGACGCCGAGCGCGCCAAGGCGGATGCCAAAGCCTCGTACGCCGCTTCCCTCGATGCCGGTGACGAGGCGACCGCCGCACGCGCGGCGGCCGACGCGGCGGATGGGCACGCGACCGACGCGGAGACGGCGGCCGTGAGGGCTCGCGGCGAGGCCGACGCGGCGACGAAGGCCGCGGCCGACGCCGATGCGGCGGCGACCCGAGCCGAAGCGGCGGCCAAGCGCTCGCGCGCCGAGGCCGACGGGGCCCAGGCGGCGAAGCTGAAAGCGGATGCCGCGGTGAGGACCGCGACCAGTGCCGCCGCGGACGCGATCGCCGCCTCCCAGCACGCCGCGTCCGAGGCCCGGATGGCCGTCGCACAGGCCGACGAGGCGGACGCACAGGCGAGGAACGCCAAGAGCGAGGCCGACGCGGCAAGCGTGGAGGCGGGCAAGGCCCAGCTCACGTCCGCGAAGGCGGCGGGTTACGCACACGTGACCGCGCAGGCCGCGGTGGACGCGGGTCAGGCGGCCGCACAGGTGGCCAAGCCCGCGAACGACGCCGTCCAGCTCGGCTCGCCCTACGTCACCACCGACGCGGCGGCCGGCCTGGTCGTGCTGACCGGGCAGGCCTCGAAGACCATCGCCGAGCAGCAGCAGGCGGTCGCGGACGTCCACGCCAGGAACGCGCAGGAGGAGGCCGCAGCGGCCAAGTCCATCGCCGAACAGGCACAAGGCGACGCCAAGGCCGCGTACGAGCACGCGGCGGCCGCTGCCGGGTACGCCTCGGATGCCCGCGGCTACGCCAAGGAGGCGCTCGGCTACTCGGCCGACGCCGCGAAGTCCGCATCCCTGGCCACCGCGTCGCTGGCTCGCAGTGTCGGGTACGCCAGTCAGGCGGCAGCGGACGCCGTGGCCGCCGACCAGGCAGCCGCGCGCTCCGAGGGTTACGCCAAGACGGCCCGCGAATCCGCGGACCAGGCGGCGCTCGACGCGGCCGCGGCTCGCGCGGCGGCGACCCGGGCCGAGGAGGACGCCAAGACCGCCCGGGAGGCCGCCGACCGCGCCGCCGTCGCGGCGACCGAGGCCGAGCAGGCCGCGAAGGACGCCGAGAGGTACGCCAACGAAGCCCAGGAAGCCGCTGACCGGGCCGAGAAGGCCGGCAAGGTGCAGCAGATCGACGACGGGACCGTGCCCGACGGATCCGGCGGGTTCATCGGCAAGATGTACTACCTGATCGACCACACCGAGCAGATCGGCGATCCCCAGACGCTGAAGAAGACGGCCGGCTGCGACGGCTGGTTCGACTCGCTCTTCTACAAGGGCGACTGCACGATGACGATCAGGATCCGCTACAAGGCCTACCTCGACCTGTACATGTGCACCGCAGAGGCCTTGGACCCGTCGAATCCCACGTGTCCCTCCGAAAACACTCGGTACCTGGGTCAGTACCCGTCGGACGAGCAGTCCCAGGACATCACCCACACCATCACGATCGCCGAATTCCAGGCGGGCGTCGACCCGGTGGACATTCTCTTCGGGCACTGGATCAAGTGCGCGAAGCAGTGGCCCGGAGGTGAGAGCGGAAGCTGGGGCGGATGCGCCTGGGCGGCCCTGGACGTCGCCCTGCTCTTCTCGGGCAAGATCCTCAGGCCCATCGCCGAGGCCATCACCGCTTTCGACGCCTCGATCCGTACCGGAATCGGCATCGCCGACGCCCTGCGGGCACTGAGGTCGCTGAGGCTCAATCCGCAGGCCCTGGCAGCCATCGAGCACGAGGCCGGCATGGCCGAAGCCATCTTCGTATCGTGCGAGAGAAACAGCTTCCCCGCCACCACACCCGTCCTCATGGCGGACGGATCCCACCGCCCGATCAGCTCGCTCCGGGTGGGCGACGCGGTACTGGCCGGTGACCCGGTCACCGGGACCGTTCGTTCCCAGCCGGTCAGCGACACCTTCCAGCACATGGCCGAGCGGCTGGTCACCATCTACCTCGCCGACGGCAGCAGCCTGGACACCACCCCCGGCCACAGGGTCTACGCCGGGAAGCGCGGCTGGATCCTGGCCTCGGAGCTGCACACGGGGGACCGGCTGCTGCGCCCGGGCGGTGAGCTGCTCGCGGTGAAGGGCGTGCGCGACGGGACGGATGCGGCCTCCCAGCGGGTCTACGACCTCACGGTCGACGGCCTGCACACCTTCTACGTCCGTGCCGAAGGGGCACGTGCGTCGGACGTGCTCGTGCACAACTGCCTGAACCTCAATGACGAGCTCCTGCCGCGCCTCGCCGATTACAGGGCCAGAGGCCTGATCCATACGCTCGCGGAACATGTGACCCCGACTCCGGCAGAAGCATTCGGTCACGCCCAGAGGAAGGGCATGCCGAACTCGGTGTGGACCAGCCTGGAGATCGCCCAGCAGGCCACCGACCGCGTCGTCGGCGAATACTTCACCACAGTGGTCAAGGGCCAGAAGGTCTTTGACGAAAAGAAGTGGGCGAGCTTCAAGCTGAAGGTCGCCCGAGCGACGGACGGTGAGATGATCCTGGAGATCAGGGGGCGCTGGAACGCCTATCCGTCCCTGGGGAAGACCTATCATCCTGACGGCGTAACAGTGACCAACGCGGGCAATACCGTCACGGTGAAACTGATGCGGGTGGCGGCTCACTCGGGCAAAGGCCGTGAAGGATTCACCGTCATGACCTCTTTCCCGACAGGAGTGGCTCCGTGACCCGGGAACGTCCCGCGTACCACGAACTCGGGTACGGAAAGGACTTCGGACTGAGCGGCCTCTCCGAGCGTCTCGCCATGGCCGGCTCCGGCACCGACCCGGCTGCCGCACTCGGGTACGCGAAAGAGCTCGCGGACGGGGCCGAGGGGGACGGGGCCGTGGAGCTGGGCGAGGATGCTCGCCGGCTGTTGGCTGCTGACCTCCCGGAACGTGTCCTTTCCGCGGTGTGGCTGGCCTCCGCTGGGTACGCCTTCGCTCCAGGCCACTACGGAATGAGCTGCCGTGGATGGCTGGAGAAGATCTCTGAGCTCTCCACCGAACGACTCCGGGAGAACAAGCGTTCTTATGGTCCGCCGCCCGTACGGCCGGTACGGGACGTGCGGCTGTGCGGGGCGGTCGTGGCGGAGATCCAGGCCACGGCCGCGGCTCTCGTCCGCGCGTCGGAACTGCCCCAGCTGGTCGACGCGCTGGAGAAGGTGGTGACGGGTGCCGACGGCGACCTCGGAATGCGGCTGTTCCTCCGTGCGCTCAAGACGCATTCCGTTCCCGTCCCTTATGGGCAGTACCGCCGCTTGCAATCACTGGCCGAGGAGTTCGGCTTTCCCGCAGCCGTGGTGCACGACGGCCTCGACATCGCCTGGCCACCGGTCGGCGCCAACCGGCAGGGGGTGGTCCAGGACTTCGGACTCTCCAGACTCGCCAGGCTGTTCACTGCGGGATGGCACCACCGCACTCCCCGCGCGGCCGTCGAGAACGCGATGATCGGCGACGGGTACGAGCGCCCTCCCGGTTCCGAGGCGGCCATCACGTGGGAGGACACGCGGCGCGTACTCGACTCCGGTCTGCCCGACGACACGATCACCGTGCTGTGGCTGGCGGCGACGGACCGGGGCTACAACATCGACGCGTGCGGCATCGGCGGACGGGAGTGGCTGGAACAGGTCGTGGACGTGTGCGAAGAACACCTGACTCGCGTCGCACCGGCCTACGTCCCCTCCGCCTCGGCCGCATCCAGGGAAGAACGCGACGCGGTCCTGGGGGAGATCCGGGACATCGCGCCGCTCGCCGCCGGCAGGGTGATCAGCCCCGCCTTCCGCCCCCTGGAAGGCACTACGGTCATCGACGCACTGGAACAGGTCGTCACCCGAGTCGACCCCGACCTCGGGTTCCGCCTGTTCCTGCGCACACTGGAGGTCCTCCAGCTGCCGGTCACCGAGGAGCAGTACAGCCGCTATGGCCGCCTCGGTAGCCATTTCCAGTACGGCAGGGACCATCTCCTCTTCTCGGTCGACCACCTGGTGCAGCGCACCTGACCAACCCGGCTGAACACCCACCCAGAGCGCCCCTCCGCCCGGAGGGGCGCTCTGTCGCCGGCCCAGCCATTCCGGACCGACTGCGCAGAGAGCAGTGCCGGGACTCTCCGCACGCGCCGGCGCCCCGTCGGCACCGTTTCATGGCGATACGGGGGTAGCGTCCTCGTATGGACTTTCGCACGACCGTGGAGCGCGCCCGGCTCCTCAAGAAGCTGCACGCCGAGTTCAAGCCGCTCGTACTCCCGACCGTCTGGGACGTCTGGTCCGCGCGTACGGCAGTCGCCGCCGGGTTCCCGGCGCTGACGGTGGGCAGTCATCCGCTCGCCGAATCCCGCGGGGCCGACGATCACGAAGGGCAGACCTTCGAGGACGTGCTCGCCGCCGTCCGCGCCATCACCGCCTCGGTCGACGTCCCCGTGTCCGTGGACCTGGAAGCCGGCTACGGGCAGCTGCCCGCGGATCTCGTCGCCGGACTCACCGAAGCCGGCGGCGTGGGTCTCAACCTGGAGGACACCGTCCACTCGGACGGCGGCCGCATGCGCAGCACGCGGGAGCACGCCGACTTCATCGCGGGACTGCGCGCGGCGGCCGATGACGCGGGAATCCCCATCTGGGTCAACGGACGGACCGACCTGTTCCAGCGCGCCGACGACGCCGCCGCCGTGCTGGACGAGGCGATCGAGCGACTGAAGGCGATGGAGCGGGCCGGCGCCGACAGCGTCTACCCGGTGAGCATCCAGGACGACGACGACCTGCTCACCGCCGTGATCGGAGCCGTGGCCATTCCGGTGAACACCACGGCCCACCCGGTCAGGCACGATGTTGAGCGGTTCCGCCGCCTCGGCGTCGGACGGATCACGTACGGCCCCCTGCTGCAGTTCGCGATGACGGACGCGATGAAGGAGATGCTCGCGCCCTGGGCCCCCTGACCGGCGGATACCGGTCGCGCTCGACGCGAGCCCTTGGGGCTGTGTCCTCCCGCGTCGTTCCAGCGCCGGACGACGCGGGAGACGTACAGGCGGCGAGGGCGGCGGGGGGAGGGTCGCGCGACAGTTCATGAACGCCCGGGGCTTGTGGATCCTGCGGTGAGGGCAACCTCGCGGGAGGCGTCCCGGGTACACGGCGCTCGACGATCCCGCCCTGGCAGGGCGAACCGTCCCACGCCGCTGTCGCTGCGGTTGGAGGGCCGAAACACGGGCAGAGGCGGAGCGACGGGCGGACGTGCCCGTCAGCCGAACCCTCACGAGGAAGCACCCGCGGGGCGTATGCCGCGACTGCGCACCGGATCGGCGACGGGCAACCACGTCCGCCGGCCGTGACGACCGCGTGCTCGTCCGGGACGAGGCGCCTGCGGACCGGAGCCGTCGGCGACTCTGCCCCCGTCCAGAGCGCCGCTGGTCGGCGTGCGCCCGCCGTGGAGCACAGGCGTCGCGACGTCGGGTCCGCCACGCGGTGGGCGCGGGAGTCGCCCGGCCAAGGTCCACGGCTGAGGCGCGAGGAAGAGGAGGGCCGATGGATCCATTCCCCGACTCCGGTCCTCGGCAGCCGCGGCCCCAGGAACAGGCCAGTCCTCCGGACCCCTCGCGGCACTCGGCGAACGAGGCACCGCGTGAGTCCTCCGACGTCCGGCACCGCCGACTCCGTACGTGCGTGGCGACGCTGCTCCTGACGCTGGCCGTCCTCCTGGCCCCTGTCAGCGTGGCCGCGGCCTGGGCGAGTTCCCAGATCAACGACGTCGACCGCTATGTCCAGACCGTCGCGCCGCTGGCCCGTGATCCCGCGGTCCAGGACGCTGTCACCGACCGTGTCACCGACGAAGTGGTCGCGCGCGTCGACGTGCACAAGCTGAGCGACTACCTCGCCCGCTTCCTCTCGGACCGCGACGCACCCCGCTTCCTCGTGGATGCGGCCGGCTCCTCTGACGAGGAGCTCAAGAGCGTGCTCACCACGGCTGTGCGCTACGTGGTGAACAAGACGGTCACCAGTGAAGTCTTCGCCCAGGCCTGGGACCTGGCCAACCGCGGTGCCCACACCGCCACGCTGAACGTGCTGACGGGCGAAGGCGGCGGTGCGATCGAGATCAAGGGCGACACCGTCGCCCTGAACGTCGGGGTCGTGGTGGAGGAGATGCAGCAACGGGTCATCGGAACGACGCTGGTGGACGCGGACCGGATTCCCGGCGCGGACACCTCGATCGTGCTCCTGCGCAACGACCAGGTGAGTGACGTGCGGGACACGGTTCGCTGGCTCGGCGTCCTCGGTCCATGGCTGCCGCCCCTGGTCGTCGTCCTCGCCGGAGCCGGTGTCTGGGCCGCGCCGTCGCGGAGAAGAGCGGTGATGGGCGTGGCGATCGGTACGGGTGTGATGATGTGCGGTCTCCTCGTCGGGCTCTCCGTCCTGCGGCAGCTGTGCCTCGATGCGGTGCCCCCTTCCGTCACCTCGCGGGACGCCGTGGCGGCCGTCTACGACACCCTCGTCAGATTCCTGCGGCAGGCCACCGCGACCGCGCTGGTGATCGCCGTGGTCGTCGCGCTCGCCGGCTACCTGTACGGCCCCGGCCGCGGTGCCGAAGCCGTGCGGTCGGCCACCGGTCGGGCCGTCGGTGCCGTCGGCGGTGCGCTGGTCCGCAAAGGAGGGGACACCGACGGTGTCGGTGCATGGCTGCGCACGCACCGCCGCTTCACCACGGTCGTGGTGGCCCTGGCCGGAGTCCTGACCCTCCTGCTCTGGAGCTACCCCACTCCCGCGGTCGTCGTGGTCGTGCTCCTCTGTGTCCTTCTTGTCCTGGCGGTCCTGGGCGTCCTCGCGGCCGCCACGGCGGACACGAAGGGCTGAGTGGTCCGGCGACACGTTCGGATCCGAGAGCGAGACATCGACTTCCACCCTGCGTGTCGGCCCCATCGAAGACGATGCGTGAGTCGTCCCCCGGCTCGCGGAGTACAAGGCATGTGGGCTGCGCGACCTGGCCGGCGGTCCGGGTGGTGCGGCGAGCAACGACCGATGCAGGAGAAAGGTCTTCCATGCGACTGACGAGCGGGGGCACGGGGCCCGACGTACTTTCCCACCCGTGGAAGCGGTACTCGCTGAGCGCTGTCGTCGTGGCAGCATCCGCGGCAGCCGGTTCAGCGGCCGTCGATCCCGGCAGCGACTGGTATCGCGGTCTGAGCAAGCTCGTGTGGCAACCCCCGGCATGGGCCTTCGGCGTGGTCTGGACACCGCTCTACGCCTCGATCGCCTTCGCCGCAGGCCACGCCCTCGGCCGCACCCGAGGACGCGAGCGAGTTCGTACCGCTGTCCGTCTCGGGGCGAACCTCGCACTCAACACCGGATGGACCTGGCTCTTCTTCCGCCGCCGAAACCCGCGGGCCGCGCTCGCCGGCACGCTCCTGCTCGACCTCAGCAACGCCGGCCTCATCCGTCAGCTCGCACGGACAGACCCGGTCGCAGCCCGCACCCTGCTGCCCTACGCCGCCTGGTGCGCCTTTGCCACGGCCTTGAACGTGTCCCTTACCCGTCGCAACCCGTGACCAGTTGTTCCGCCGCAACCCGCTCGCACAGCCGCACCGAGACCGCCCCGGCGCGGCCGACGACGTGATCGGGTGAATCAGCCGCGCCGATCAGGCGCGGCCGGCACTGACCACGCAGCCGCCGTGCACGCCCGGTCGCGTCTGTCGTGGGAGGCGGCAAGCCGCCCCGAGGACGGCAAGCCTGAGCACCGATCTCTTACGGACAGATCACGGCCCTCTCCCGGGCGAACCGGGAATCCGGCGCCGGGCTTTTGAGGCCGTCGGGATAGGGTCCTGATCGCCGTTGGCCCGACCGAGGAGTGCCGGTATGCCTGACAGACAGCCGCCGCCGAGCGGTGAGACGACCGTGACCGCCGCCGGCGTGCCGGTGGACGAACGGATCCACCGCATACGCCGGCGCCTGGAACGGCTCATCGGCGTCGCAGCCACCGAAGGCAACGCCCTCCGTGCCCTGCGTAACGGCGACGAGATCTTCGCAGCGATGCTGGACGCGATCGGCAGTGCACGTCACACCGTCGACATGATGACCTTCGTCTACTGGCGGGGCGACATCGCGCGGCGTTTCGCCGAGGCCCTGTCCGACCGGGCGCGCGCAGGTGTGCGGGTGAGGCTGCTGCTGGACGGTTTCGGCAGCCGCCTGATCGAGCAGGACCTGCTGGACCGGATGAGCGCCGCCGGAGTCGAGGTCGCATGGTTCCGCAAGCCCCTCTACCTCTCGCCGCTCAAGCAGAACCACCGCTGCCACCGCAAGGTCCTCGTGGTCGACGAGCAGACCGCCTTCACCGGAGGTGTCGGAATCGCCGAGGAATGGTGCGGTGACGCGCGCAACTCCCACGAGTGGCGGGACACGCACGTCGAGGTCCGAGGCCCCGCCGTCGACGGCATCGCCGCAGCCTTCGCCCAGAACTGGGCCGAATGCCACACCGAGCTCTTCGACGAGCGCGACCGTTTCGTGAGCCACCGCCCGAGCGGGAGCGCCATCGTGCAGGTGGTCCGAGGCTCGGCCAGCTTCGGCTGGCAGGACATGCAGACCCTCATACGTGTCATCCTCGAGTCGGCCGAGGACCGGATTCGTCTGGCGACCGCCTACTTCGCCCCCGATGACTACTTCATCGACCTGCTCTGCGCCACGGCCCGCCGCGGCGTGCAAGTGGAGATCCTGCTGCCCGGCCCTCACACGGACAAGAGGGTGTGCCAACTGGCGGGACAGCACCACTACGAGGCGTTGACCGCCAGCGGCGTGCGCATCCACCAGTACCAGCCGACCATGATGCACGCGAAGGTCATCACCATGGACGGCGTGGTGTCGCTGATCGGCTCCACGAACTTCAACCGCCGCTCCCTCGACCATGACGAGGAGGTCATGCTCGCCGTCATGGACTCCCCGTTCACCGCCACGCTCGACGCGCACTACGACGAGGACCTCCAGGTCAGCGAACTGATCCGCCCGGAGCGCTGGAAGCGGCGTTCGCTGCTGCAGCGCGCACGCGAGACCGCGGTGCTCCCCATACGCCGCTATCTGTAGGAAGAAGCGGTCTCGGCGTTCGCCGGCGCCTCACCGGTCCGTACCGCGGCCCGTGCGCGTACCGCGTTGAACTGTGCGCCGGCGAGCAGAGACAGGTTGCCGAACCAGAGCCACACCAGGAAGACGACGGTCCCCGCCAGCGAACCGTACAGACGGCTGTACGTACCGAACTGCGTGTAGAGGGTGAAGAGCGCCGAAGCGCCGAGCCAGAGGAAGGCCGCCAGTGCGCCGCCAGGGAACCCCCGGCGTGCGCCGCGGGCTTGGACGGGACCGGTCCGGTAGAGGACGAGGATCAGTGCCGTGACGATCACGAGGAGGACGGGCCAGCGCAGGGCGGCCATGGCGGCCGTGCTCGAGTGGCCGGCCGCCGCGGCGAGCTGACGGGCCACGGGGCCGGTCGCGACGAGGCTCGCGGCGCCCGCGACGAGCAGGGCCAGCAGCGCGCCGGCGGTGACGACGAGGACGTGCGCCGCGCGCAGTGGAGGTCGCGTGTCGGGCAGCCGGTGCATCGTGTGCAGGGCACGGCGGAAGACCGCCAGGTAGCTGGAGGCCGACCACAGTGCGCTCAGTACGCCGCTGACGAGCAGCGCCCACAGGGACGAGGGTGCCGAGGTGAGGCCTTCCAGGGTTTCCCGCAGCACCTGGGCCGACTGGGGAGGGACGTAGGAGGTGAGGTCGCGGATCAGGCGCTCCCGGGTGCCGGTCCCGGCGAGTCCCACCAGGGAGACCGAGACGAGCAGGGCGGGGACGAGCGCCAGCACGGCGTAGTAGGTGAGTGCCGCCGCGTAGTCCGCGATGTTGTCGCCCCAGAGGCGTACGGCAGTTGTCCGCAGGTTCGTGCGTGCCCGTCCCAGCAGGTCGGCGACCCGGTGCCCCGGAGTCTTCTGGTGCGTGCGCAGAGTGTTCGATGTCACGGAGCCTTTCTGCCCGGTGGCACCGCTCTCATCCGCGGCTTCCCGCCGCCGGCGGGGCTTGCTGCGTCCTGGCGAGCGCTCCGGGGCCCCGGCGGCGCGTGCGGACCGGGCACACGGGTAGGCGATGCACGGGACCCGTACGGAATCGAACGAGGAGAGTGACATGCACAGCGGCGCAGAACCCGAACTTCCCGATCCCGTCCCGGCCACGCCTGACGCCGTCACCCCGGACCTGCCCGTGCCGGGCCCGGACGCACCGGACATCCGGATCGACAGACGCGAGCGCCCTCGGGCCGAGGAGGCCGACCAGGACGGGAGGCGGCATGAGGACGCCGACGAAGTGGACGCGGATCGTCCGGTCGCCGGACCGGGCACCCCGGCTCCCCAGGAACAGACCGGTTAGCGATGGCCACGCTCTGAACGGCCCGTCAGACGCATGACCTACGGCCGGCAGGTAACACGGCCTCAATGACGAACACACATGAGGCGGGAGCCGGGTCACTCCGCCCGCTCCTGCTGCTGCCCGTGCAGGCGGCCGTGGTCGCCGTGCTGGGGCTGCTCCTGACCGGGCCCCTCTCGCACCACTGGCCAGTGTCGGCGGAGGGCGGGGTCAACCGCTTCCTCGCCGCACGTCGCACTCCTTTCGCCACCGCGCTCACCGACGGGGCGTCCCTCCTGGCCGGCACGGGGTGCGTGATCGCCCTCGCCCTGGTGTCCACGGCGGTCCTGCTCCTGGTGCCCCGGGTGCCCAGATGGCGAGAGGCGGCCTTCCTCGCCGTGGCGGTGGCAGCCCAGTCCGCCGTCTTCCTGCTCGTCACCCTCGTCGTCGACCGCGAACGTCCCGACGTTCCCCACCTGGACCCGGCGCCGCCGACGTCCAGCTTCCCCTCCGGCCATGTCGGGGCCGCCGTCGCCCTCTTCGGAGGACTGGCCGTCCTCGCGTCCCGGCGGCTGCACGGCATCCGTAGCCGGCTCGTGGTGGGACTGCTCCTCGTGATCCCGCTGCTCGTGGCGTACTCCCGGGTGTACCGCGGCATGCACCACACCTCCGACGTGGTGGTGGGGCTGCTGAACGGAGCCTGCACCCTGGCCCTCGCGGCGGCCGCCCTGCTGCCGCACCCCCGGAAGGAGGCGGCTCCGCCCGTTCCGGCTCAGCCCGTTCCGGCTCAGCCTCTTCCGGCTCAGCCTCCTCCGGGTCCGCCCACCCAGGACGCGCGGCGTGCCGTGGTGGTGCGCCACCCGCGCGGATGTGACGACGGGACCGCGGCGCGGGTACGGACCCTGCTGCGCGAACACGGCTACGCGGAGCAGCGGTGGACGGAGACGACGGCCGAGGATCCGTCCGGTGCCCTGACCTCGTGCCTCCGGAGGAGGGACACCGATCTGGTCGTCGTCTGCGGCGGGGACGGCACCGTACGCGCCTGCGCGGACGCGGCCGCCGGCACCGGGATCCCCCTGGCCATCGTCCCTTGCGGCACGGGGAACCTCCTCGCCCGCAACCTTCGGCTGCCGACCGAGCCCGTGTCGGCCCTGCGGGAAGCCCTCCGCGGACGGGCCGTCGGACTCGACGTGGGACGGATACGGGGCGACGGGATCGAGCCGACCCGGTTCGCGGTCATGGCGGGTGCGGGCTTCGACGCCGCCATGGTCCGGGACACCTCGGCGCGGCTCAAGCAGCGCCTCGGCTGGGCCGCGTACGCCATCTCGGCGGTGCGGCATCTGAGCGACGCCCGGATGTCCCTGTCGATCGCGCTGGACGGGGGCGCGCCGATGGAGCGGCGGGCCCGCATGGTCGTCATCGGCAACGTCGGAACCCTCCAGGGCGGGCTGCCGCTGCTGCCGGAGGCCCGGCCCGACAGCGGCAGACTGGACGTCGTCCTCCTGGACCCCCGCGGGGTGACCGGCTGGCTCGCGGCAGCCGGGTACCTCGCCTCACGCGCACCGGGCGCACGGCGGCGGCGCGCGTCGGCCGTGGGCCGGCGATCCCTCGCGCACGGCGCCCTGGAGTACTTCGCGGCGAGCCGGATCGACCTCCGCTTCGCCCTGCCCCAGCCGCGCGAGATCGACGGTGATGCCTTCCCCCCCCGGGCAACCGGCTGATCGCGGACGTCGAGCCCGCGGCGCTGTGGGTGTTCCTGCCGCCCTCCGTGCGCACAGACCCCTCGGCAGGAACACACACCCCGGACCGGGTGCACACCCCGTCGAGAACGGACAACCGAGTGGGACCGGGCGTCCGGACACGGGCAGGCACCCCGGCCGGGTCGGGCGTCCCCGCAGGGGCGAGAGGAGACGGAGGAGCACATGGGCACCGCGACACGCGTACCGCAGCGCAGTGAGGTCAGAACCGTGGAGGCCGAACTGCGTCTGCGGGGGGACTCCCTGTCCGGCGAGGAGGCCTGGGCAGCGCTCCGCCACTACGGCGGCTGGGCCCTCGTACGAGATTCCTTCGTACGCTTCCGCTACGCCGACGGTTTCAGCCACTCCCGAGCCCTCGCCCTGCAGACCGTCCTGGCGCTTCTTCCCCTGGGCATCGCCGTCATCGGCCTGTCCGGGGTGCTGCACACCGAGGACGTCGGGCGGATCGCCGAGCTGACGATCCGACGGATCAGCGGTCCGAGCCAGGGTGTGGTCGGCGACGCCCTGCAGGAGAGCCGGCGACACGCCGGGGAGGGCGGCGCGGTGGCCCTGTGGCTCGGCCTGCTGTTCTCCCTCGCGAACGTCACCACGGGCATGTGCCAGGTGGAGCGCGGCGCCAACCGCATATACGGAGTGGAGCGCGACCGGCCGTTCCTCCACAAGTACACCCGCGGGCTGGTGATGTCCGTGCTGGCCGGGGTGCCTCTCGGGCTGAGTTTCTGCCTCACCGTCCTCGGATCCGACCTGAACCGGGCCCTGATGGAGGTCTACCACCTGGAGCCGGCCACGTCCCGCGCGTGGGACGTCCTGCGCTGGCCTGTCGGCATCCTGCTGGCGGTGATCGCCACCAGTGCCGTCTTCCGCCGCTCGCCCCGGCGCGCCCAACCGGGCTACACCTGGCTCGCCTTCGGAGCCTCGGTCCATCTGCTGCTGTGGCTGGGAGCGACGTGGGCGCTGAGCCTGTACGTCGGCTCCGCAGGCTCCTTCACCACCGTGTACGGGCCGCTGAGCGCGTTCGTGGCCCTGCTGTTGTGGTCGTACCTCACCTCGCTCGCGCTGTTCCTCGGCCTGTCCTTCGCCGCCCAGCTGGAGGCCGTACGGGCGGGGGTGGCGACGCCGATCACGAAGGACCCGGGGGTCTGATCTGCACCGGCCCTCAAGAACCTCCCCGACGGAAAGGAACCGCACCGACCATGACTGAGCGTTCCACCCGGACCTGGCGGCGACGCCTCGGACGGCTGGCGAGCGGGCACGGCGGACCCGACACGAGGTTCGGGACCCGGCTGGTGGTGGGCGCGTCGCTCACCGCCCTGGCGGCCGTCCCGTTCTCCTTGGCCCTGGTGCTGGTGGAGTCGCGCTGGGCCCCGCTCTACCGCTTCGACCAGGACGTGGCGGAGCGGCTGCACCGCTCCGCACTCGGCAGTCCGACCTGGGTACGACTCCTCGACTTCCTCACGCACGTCGCCTGGGGGCCGCTGACGATGCGGCTCCTGGTGGCAGGGGTCGTGGTGTGGCTCCTGCGGCGGCGAGCGTTCCGTCTCGCCGCCTGGGCGGCCGTCACCGCGACGACCAGCGGGCTGGTGGGGCTGCTGGTCAAGAACGCCGTCGAGCGAGCCCGACCGCACCTGCCGGATCCCGTCGCCCACGCGCCCGGCTTCTCCTTCCCCTCCGGGCACGCCATGACGGCCACCACGTCCTGCGCCGTCCTGCTGCTGGTCCTGCTCCCCCTGGTCCCGCGCCCCTGGCGGCCGCTGCCCTGGCTCCTGGCGGCGGTGGCGGTACTCGGCGTGGGCTACACGCGCGTCGCACTGGGGGTGCACTGGGTCAGCGACGTGGTCGGGGGCTGGCTGCTGGGACTGGCCGTGGTGACCGCGACCACGCTCGCCTTCGAGGCGTGGCGCGGCGACATCGGCCGCTCCCGCACCACCCCCGTCGAAGGCCTGGAGCCCGAAATCGTGACGGACACCCCGGAGCCGGCGAGCCGCCCGGCCTCCCGATGACGCGGCGCTCGCGGCCAGGAACGGGGCGCGGGCGGGTCGAGGCCGGTCAGGCGCGCGATGCGGGGCGCGGGGATGCCCGCGGTCAGTGCCCGGTGGACGAGGCCCCACTTTTGGGCTATGCGGGTGATCGACTCAAGCAGTGTCGGGGAGCAACGGTTTGGGCTGGCCCCACCCCTCTCGTCAGACTGCCAGCCGCGTGGGCACGGCGTCCGGCCGCCCGTAGGTGAGCACCTCCGCGAGGACCTCGCGGAACCGGGTGACGTCCTCGGCCGGCGCCTCGATGACAGCCTCGATCTCGCCCTCGCCCAACCGAAGGCTCTCCAGTGCCTCGGGGTCCAGCGAGATGCGGAGGACGTTGCCCTCCAGGACGGCTTCGCGCACACATCCGTAAGCGGTCCCCTGGCCAGCGGTGACCAGGCAGTGCGTGTCCATTCCCAGCGCGACCTCCTGGTCGTCGGGCTCTTCCTCGCCTGCCATGAACATCAGGATGAAGCCGCTGCCGTCCTCGCCCTCCGCGAGGGCGGCCTCGGTGAAGTAGCCGTCAGGATCGATCTCCGTGGTGGCGACGCGAGCGGTGAATCGGTACGTCATGACGAGGTTGTATCAAGGTGGTCAGACAGCTTGTCCAGGAGGGGCGTTGCCGTCTTCACGCCCAAGGTGGGGCCACTCCAATCCGTTGCTCAGCTGGGGCCAGACGACGCCGTCGCAGCGGGGCCACACCGTCCTAGACAACTCCGGATACATCGTGGCGAGCGGGAAGGCCCGAACTCTGGCGCAGGAGAGTGAGTTCCGGGCCGGCTCGCCGCGTGGACACGCGGACCCTGTACCTGATCGCTGCGGCAGCCTCGCCCGTGTTCGACGTCGTCCGTGGCGTTGAGGACGCGCAGGATCACTCCAGGCACGACGAAGCTGCCCCTTCAGTCCCGTCCAAGCCCGCTGGAGCCGTCCCCACCGCATTCCTTGTGCATGGCGCGGCTCCTGGGGAAGGCGTACGGGGACTCGTACGCGCGAGAAGGGACGGACATCATGGTGCGACCGAGGATCCTGGTCGTCGGCGCGGGTTTCGCGGGCGTCGCCTGCGTACGCCGGCTGGAGCGGACGCTGTCACCCGGGGAGGCGGAGATCTTGCTGGTCACCCCGTCCTCCTATCAGCTGTACCTGCCCTTGCTGCCGCAGGTGGCCTCCGGGGTGCTCACCCCCCAGTCCGTCGCGGTGTCGTTGCGCCGCAGCAGCCGCCACCGGACCCGGATCGTGCCCGGTGGGGCCGTGGGCATCGACACCGCGGCCAAGGTCTGCGTCATCCGGAAGATCACCGGGGAGACGGTGGATCAGCCGTACGACCACCTGGTGCTCGCGCCGGGCAGCGTGACGCGCACGTTCGACATCCCCGGCCTGTCGGAACACGGACGCGGGATGAAGACACTGGCCGAGGCGGCTCATCTGCGCGACCACGTGATCGCTCAGCTCGACCTGGCCGACGCTGCCCCACCCGGCTCGCCGGAACGGGCATCCCGCCTCGGCTTCGTCGTGGTGGGCGGCGGCTACGCCGGAACCGAGACGGCTGCCTCCCTGGAGCGGCTCACCGCCAACGCCGTCACCCGGTACCCCCGCCTGGACCGCCGCGAGATCAGCTGGCACCTGGTGGACGTGGCCCCGAAGCTGATGCCCGAACTCGGGGACCGGCTGGGCCAAGCCGCCCTCGAGGTGCTGCGCCGCCGCGGCATCGAGGTCTCGCTCGGCAGCTCGGTGGCCAAGGCGGACGCCGAGGCCGTCACCCTCACCGACGGCCGGGTCCTGCCCTGCCGCACGCTCATCTGGACGGCCGGTGTCGCCGCGAGCCCGCTCGTCGCCACGCTGGACGCCGAGACGGCCAAGGGCGGTCGGCTCGTCGTCGCCGCTGACTTGCGGGTACCGGGGGCGGACGGCCTGTTCGCGCTGGGTGACGCGGCAGCCGTGCCCGACCTCTCCGACAGCAGGGACGGTGCGGTGTGTCCTCCGACCGCTCAGCACGCCGCGCGCCAAGGCCGAGTCGCGGCCGACAACGTGGTCGCCACGCTGCGGGGGACACCCTTGCGTCGATACGTCCACAAGGACCTCGGTCTGGTCGTGGACCTCGGCGGCCGCGACGGCGTCTCGCGCCCGCTCGGCATCGACCTGCGCGGGATGCCGGCCCAAGCCGTCGCCCGCGGCTACCACTGGGCGGCTCTGCCCACCGGCGCCGCGAAGACCCGGGTGATGACGAACTGGCTCCTGAACGCCGTGGCCGGCGACGATTTCGTCCGTACCGGCTTCCAGACGTACAAACAGGGGACGCTGCGCGACTTCGAATACACGGACCAGTACCTCACCCCGAAGGAGGTACGAGACCGGGCGAAGGCGGTGGGGGACGGACAGCCCAGCACGACTGCACGGTGAGCGGTCGCGTTTCGATGGGCTGGTCGGCCACCCCTCCATGACGACAGAGGCGGACGGACGAGTGGTCCGGCAACGCTTGCGCATGGCGGCGAGATCCGGGGGGGGGGGGGAACCGCTTCCTGCCAGGTGTGGTGGGTGTCCAGGTGCTGTGGGGGTACGTCGACGGATACCGGGGCGCGGCATTCGGACGCTCTGGTCGTGGGGCGCATGGGACCGGCTCGTGCAACTGTCCACGACGTCGACTGTCGACCGCAGGCGGGCCAGGGCGCGCCGGATCCCCTGGTAGAAGCCGGAGAAGCGGAACTCCTGCCCCGCCTCCCGCGGCTCGAACTCCAGCACGATCGGTGATCCGGACCGGTGTACGGACAGATCGAAGGCACGTCGCCCGTCCTGGAGCCCCGCCTCCACCTGCAGCGCACAGGCCTCGCCGTCCTCCCCGACGCTCCGGCAGGCCTCCGCCCAGTCCTCCACGGTCAGAACCCGGGTGACGTGCGCGCCGACGAGGTCGGCAGCCGGCACCCCCAGCACGTTGAGCGTGTTGGCGGCTGCGGTGTCCACCACACCGCCGTCCGCCTCCACGGCGAGCAGCGTCCGGAGGTTCTCTCAGGACATCGAGGCGAGAAGTCCGATCTCGGGAGCCAGGACCCCCGGCTGGGCGAGAGAGCGGAAGTCGGCCTCCACGGCGGCGAGGTCGAGGACGCCCGCGCGGACCGCCCGATACCTCACCGCCGACCACACGAACACGTCAAGGTTGTCGAAGTCCGTTCCGTCTTCGAGGACTTGCTCTTCGTGGAACCACACCGCGACCCGCCCGTCGGTCCGCATCACGTACAGGTTGCCCCCACCGTCGGCTCCGAGGGACCAGACGTCGTCGTCGCCGAGTTCCGTGGCGTAGTCGCTGTCGAGGACCGTGCAGTCGTTGGTCGCGAAGTCGAATCCGTACGTCCACTCGTAGACGTCGAGGCACTGCCTCATCGTCCCGGAGCGGACCTTGCGGTCGAAGGCGGCCAGCGCCGTCGCGGCGTCGCGCGGGAGCCGGGCGAGGAACGGATCGACCGGGCGGGGAGGGGTGGGCATCGAGACCGGTGGCGCATCCGGGAACCACCGCGCCAGGTCCTGGTCCAAACCCCGCTCTATGTACCCGGTCAGTTCAGAGAGAAGAGACATGCGGTCAGCGTAGTAAGGCCGGCGGACCTGCTTCGGGTCACCCGCCCTCCGCGAACGCGGTCACGCCGAGAGGCACGCGCGCCCGCGTGCGCGTTGCACGAGTCCACCTGGCGCATGCCAGGATCGGCGTGAAAAGGCTTGCTGACGTGGGGAGATGCAGGTGTCCGGCAGAAGTGCTGGTGCGGACGATGAGCCGACTGGTTGCGGGGGGCGGGGACGGGAGGTTCTCTTTCGCGGCAGCGATGTCGAGGAGTTGCACGAGCTGGTCAGTACGCGGTTCGCGCCACACCGCCTGAACGTCCTCAACGATGCGCGGCTCGAAGGCCGTTTCGAGTGCGCACACGAAGGAGCGGTGGCGCTCTACGAGCTCGGGTACGGCGCTGAGATCACCGTCACGCCCGCAGAGCCCCTCGATTTCTACACCGTCAACATCCCCCTCGCCGGCGATGGTGTCGTCACCCTGGACGGAAAGACGCTCTCCTCCACTCGCACCATCGCGGGACCTGGTCAGACCATGTCGATGCGCTGGAGCCGGGAGACCCTCAACCGCATCCTGCTCATTCCGCGGCAGGTTGCCGACGCGGCCGTCGCCGTCAGGCTCGGCGAGCTGCCGGACAGACCGCTGTCGTTCGAACCCGTTCTGGACGAGAGGACGGACCTGGTACGGGTGTGGTTGGGGCTGGCGGGACAGTTCGCCGAGTTCGTGGATTCCGGATTGGCTGCCCGTTCACCCCTGGCGCTGGGGCACTTCGAGAACCTCCTGGTGGACGGCCTGCTGGATCTGCAGTCCCACGCGTTCAGCGATGCTGTGGGCGGCCGCGGGGGCGTCGCCATGCCCCCTGCCGTACGCAGGGCCAGGGACTTCTGTGCCGCACATGCCCAGGAGCCGATATCGCCGGGTGACATGGCGCGGGCGGCCGGTGTGAGCGTCTCACGACTGAGAGAGGGCTTCCGGAAGCATCTGAACACCACTCCACTGGCCTATCTGCGCAGCGTTCGGCTGACCCATGTGCGCCGCGACCTGGTGGCCATAGCCGAAGGACGGGCGCCGGGCAACGTCACCGATGTGGCCCTGCGGTGGGGATTCACGCACCTGGGCAGGTTCACCGGGCATTACCGGGAAGCCTATGGGGAGACGCCCTCGCAAACGCTGCGAAACGCCCACCGCTTCAGCTGAACCGACACTGTCGGACTCTGCGCCATCCGGAAACGCGCCCCTACGGCCGTCGAAAGCGGATAGCTGTCGAGGGGAGCGCCCGGCAGTGTTCTGTCCGACGGGAAGAACGGCTGACACGTCAGCCCGCAAAGGAGAACGCCGTGAATTCTGCCTCCGGACTTGTGGACCTTGAGCGGCTGCTGGCCTCGGAGGCGGACCTGGCCGGCACGGGCCTCGGCGACTTCACCGAGCTTGAGTCGCCCTCGTCCGACGAGGACCCGCCGCCGATGACCGCTGCCACCCCGGAGCTCACGGGCCTGCTGAACCAGGCGTTCTGCGACAAGGCGGCGAGGGAGGTGAGGACCTCCTTCGTGAACGCCGACTCCTCGATCGTCGTCGACCTGGGCGTCTCGGAGCGGCCGGCGGGGGCGGCGGCTGCCTGGATGGCCGACATGCGACGGGTGTACGCGGAGTGCGACGCCTGGACCATGGACATCAGTGGCCAGAAGATCACCGTCCAGGTGCTGGATCCGGCGGGGGACCCAAGCGAACCGCTCGCGGTGGAGCCGAGGTACGGGGACGAAGCGCTGATGCGCACCATGCTTGCGGGGCCCGCCGGGCAGCAGGCCCGGATCACCACCCTCCTCGTGCGGGAAGGCGACCGGGCCCTGGAACTGACCTTCCGTACCCTGGTGGACGAATCCGCCGGACCCGAGGACGTACGGCTGGCGACCGTGACGGCCGGGTTCCTCGAACTGGCTCCGGCGAAGTTCCTGGAGCGCCCGCTCGGCTGACGGTGCAGGACCGCCCACTCCGATGACCGGACCATGTATCCGTACGGACGGAGAAGGTGGGCATTCCGTGCCGGCGACTCGGCGGCACAGGCCGGCCACCGCACTCGAAAGGCTCCGACACCGTGACCTTCCCAGGCCATCTCCGGGCCCTCGCCGAGCGGGCGATCAGCTCGATCCGGTCCGACGAGGCTGAGGACATCTATGTCCTCTCGTTCCTCATGGACAACGAGAGGGGCGATCCGCGACAGCCCACGCTGGCCATCGGGTACAACACCCGGACGCAGCTCCGCCGCGCCACCGCGGACGCTTCCGACGCAGCGGAAGCCCGGTGGAACCACGCCTTCTGGCTCCAGAACGAGCTCACGGTGATCGGTGACCTCACCCGAGACCCCGACGGAGCCGCAGCACGCCGGCAGTGGATCAGCGAGCTCGGACTCTGGTACGACGAGCCCACGTGCCCCGAGGAGTGGATGACGATCGTGGGGCCGACCGCGGCGCTGATCGGGGCCCAGTTCCACCGGGCCTGCGTCCACCTCGCCCGTGACCTCCATGACGACGGTGTCATCGAGGGCGCCATGGGCAGGCCGGTGCCCGTGGTTCTCCACGAGCCGGAGTACTACGAGGGAACCGCGCGCCGCACCGCGGCGGCCAACCCGCCAGGACTCTCCGACGACTTCACGGCCTGGGTCCACCGCCGAGTGAGACGCCCCCGCCGGCAGACGCGCGATGACCGGCCCGCGCCGTCCACGGGCGCGGGCCGGTCCCCACCGTGCCCGGGCCCTACGGACGGGGGAGGCCGCGGGCCCTGAAGGAGCGGCCATGTCCTCCGCTCCAGGTCCTTGTGCCCGCGAACCCGATGCGCATGCACGCTGATCACAAGACGGACCGAGCGAAGTTCGCCTCGGGCCCGCGGCCGGATCGGGCGGATGCGTTCCGCCCCGGACGGACGAGCAACTTCCCTCCTGCCGGGGAAGGAGACCGTCACCAAGGGTGAACTCAGGTCAGTGCCAGTGCCGCCCGGTTGCCGAGTCCGGTTGTCGAAGGCATGAGTACCGCCGTCAGCAGTCGGATACTGACCACGCCCTCGTCGGCCGCGATCGAAGGGAGGGGGGCGGAAGCCGCGCCCGGAGGCATACCCCGGCTCGTCGTGCTCCCTCGGCGCACTCGAACGCTGCACATCGACCGCAGCGGGAAGGCCGCGATGGCCTTCATCAGGAGGACCGACATGCCGCTCGGGAGGCCGGCCGAGACTGGCTACGGCCAGGTCGGTGAGTACGTCCGGCTCCAGTGCCGCGCCGCGTTCGACCACTTCCTGCGCGGCCTCGCCTACGGCTCCGGTCTGAGCCTCGCCGGCAGCATCATCTACGGAGTACGCCACTTGTGGTGACGACACGCGGGCGGGGCCGACAGGCCCCGCCCGCAGCAGCAGGACCGGGCCTGCCCACCGATGGCCACGGTCGTCTTCGGCTTCGCCTGTACGGTCGTCTCGCCCGCGTGGGTCTCGTCGCGGGACTCCTTCCCCCTGGCTGCTGAGGCCTCAGCGCGGCCACCGGTGCCGATGGGCTTCGTCCGCGGGTGGTGCTGGATCGAGGTGCTCCACCTCGGCGCGGGTTCCTCAGTTCTGGGCGGGGACGTCCAAGGCGGTGCCGTACAGACGCGAGACCCGGACCAGGATCGTCACGCGCCGGTCGGGCAGCGAGTGCTCGCCGGGGGCCCTCCCGTCGGCCGGGTCCACTATCTCCGCCTCTCCCTCCGCCACGGCGAACGACCAGATGTCCGGGCCGCTGACGTGTAGTGAGGTGTGCGGATCGCGGCGCAACTGGCGGACCTTGAGTCGGTCAGCGGTGGAGGAGATCCGCAGGACGCGTTCCTCGGCGTTCCAGTCGTAGAGGACGGTCGACAGGTGCGGGTGGCCGGTCCTCCTGACGCTCGCGAGTACGCCGAACTGCTGCTGGCTCAAAAGCTCGGAGAGCTCCTGGTCGGTGAGGGCTCGGGGGGCCGGGCCGTCGTTCTGGGTGGTGCCGGGCGCGGTCTCGGTGGTGATGGACTGGCTCATGGCGGTCAGCCTTTCGAACGCTCGATGGTGTGGGGGCGGGGACTGAGGCGTCGACAAGGAGACCGTAGCAGATGGTTTCGTTGTAGACGATCTAGTTCGGTCTCACTCGGGTGATGCGCCGCCGGGCTTTCCCGGCCATGACCCCGGACGGCCCGTCAGTCTCCGACGCGTCCGGCCTGGACCTGGCGTCCTTCGTTGGTGACGACCACGACGGGCACTCCGTCGGGGATCTGACCCTGGAGATCGGCGAGAAGCGTCTCGACCGGCGGCAGATCGCTTGGCGTACGGACCTGGATGTAAAGGGTCCGCGACTGCGCACTGACGTTGACGACGGACGCCCCGGGCGATGCTGCCAGCCACCGCGTGGCGCTGTTCGTGGCCCGTGTGGTCCACAGCTGCACGAGAACGGTGGCCGCGGTGTTCGCCGCCAGCAGCAGGCCCACCGCTCCGAACAGCAGGCCGAGCGCCAGGTAGGTCCTGCGCGCGCCGCCCGTCTGCTGTCGGCGGTCGGCCGTCGCGTAGCCAAGGCCGCCGAACACCACCATGCCGGCGAACACGAGGGCCAGCAGGTTCGACACGAACAGGACGGACGATCCCAGGGCCAGCCACCACGCGGCCTGCCCGAGGCAGACGCCGGTCACCACCAGCGGCGGTACCAGCGAGATGGCGATCGCCACTCCGGGCAGGACCGCGGCGACGTCCCGGCGGGAGAGCGCCAGGGCCCCTGCGAAACCGGTGGCGAGCGCAGCCACCAGGTCCATCAGGCCGGGCGAGGTACGGCTGGAGATCTGGCTGTTGGACAGCAGGTCGTACGAGGCGGGCAGCACCAGCGAGAACAGGGCTCCGAGCGCCACGACCAGCAGCCCGCCCGCGACGACGAACACGGCCGCCGTCGACCGTCGGCGTTGCACGGCGCCGAGGGCGATTCCCATGATCGGTGTGGACAGCGGGGCGATGATCATCGCGCCGATCACGGTGGCGGTGGAGTCCGTCAGCACTCCGCCGGCCGCGATGACAGTCGACAGGAACAGCATGGACCAGAACGCCGACTGCTTCGCGCGGCTGTCCCCGGCCGACAGGTCCAGATCCTCCTCCAGCTCCTCCAGTGTCCTTCGCTGGTGTTCGGGGAGCGCGCGGTCGCGGAGGCTGCTGAGCACCCGCCGAGTGTCGCGCCTCGTCGACGTCTCGACGCGTGCGCCACCCGCGATGGTCCCCCGAAGGGAGTACAGACCGTCCCGACGACCGCCGACGCCAGGGCGACGGCGAGCGGCATGCCGGTGGCCTCCAGACCGGCGGTGGTGGGACGACGTCAGGCAGGGACGCCGAGCGGCGGGTGTTCGAGCACGCGGGGCTTGTACTCGACCAGCTGGATGCCCCGGTCGAAGGTTCGGTGCTCGATCATTTCGAGGGCGACGTCCGGATAGCCGTCGTAGATGCGTTCCTCGCCGGTGGCCCCGGTGATCACCGGGAACATCCCGACCCGGAAGCGGTCGACGAGTCCGGCACGCAGCAGGGACCGGCACAGGCTGAGGCTGCCGATCGTGGTGAGGAGCCCTGAACCGGTCGACTTCATGGCACGGACCGTCTCGACGGCGTCGTCGCGGACGAGCGTGGAGTTGGCCCACGTCAGCGGCTCGTCGAGGGAGGAGGAGAACACCACCTTGGGAGCCCGCGTGAGCGCGTCGACGGACGCCTCTTCCTCAGGCCTGAAATCTTCCTGACCGCTGGGGACCTCGCCGGCGGCGAAGCCCGACATCAGACGGTAGGTGTTCGCACCCATCAGGTAGGTGGCCTCGGGCTGCTCGCCGAGCCACGCAAGGTACTCCGGGCCCTCGAGGCCCCAGAACCCGGGCCATCCCACTCCCGATGCATAGCCGTCGAGGGAGGTGATGAAGTCGACGAGAAGTTCCGACATGGCGGTGTCCTTTCCTCAGGTGCCACAAGCTTGGACCGATCCTGAGCAGGAAACTCATCGGCCACGCTGTGGGTGACGAGGATTCGCCCCAGGCCACCTGCGTGCGATGCCGACCGTCGCCAGAGGACACCGCGGGCTCAGGTGGCGTCGGCAGCCACGCGGAAGCCGATGTTGCCGGTCGAGCTGTCGGGCGTGTTGGAGCTGCGGGCGGCCACCCGGTAGCGGTTGCAGTAGGAGTCGTGGCACAGGTAGGAGCCGCCGCGCATCGCCCGGGAGGTCTCATCGCCGGGAGTGAAGGCGTCCGCGCACCATTCCCAGACGTTGCCGACCGTGTTGTGGAGGCCGAAGCCGTTGGGGCGGAACGACTTCACGGGGGCCGTGCCCGCGTAGCCGTCGTCGAGGATGTTGAGGCCCGGGAAGTCGCCCTGCCAGATGTTGCACATGTGGCGCCCGCCGGGCGTGAGTTCGTCGCCCCACGGGTAGCGGCGCTGTTCCAGGCCGCCGCGGGCCGCGTACTCCCATTCGGCCTCGGTGGGCAGCCGGGTGCCGGACCATGCGCAGTAGGCCTGGGCGTCGTGCCAGGACACGTGGACGACGGGGTGGTTCTGCCGGTCGGTGACGTGGGAGCCGGGCCCCTCGGGATGCCGCCAGTCGGCTCCCTCCACCGTCCGCCACCAGGGGACGGCCGCCACGGAAGGGGACACGGCGGCCACCTCCTCTCGGAGGAAGGCTCCGAAGACGAAGGAGAACCCGAAGCGCTCCGCGTCGGTGACGTACCCGGTGGTCTTGGCGAAGGTGGCGAACTGGACGTTCGTCACGGTCGTCGCCGCGATCCGGAAGGGTGCGAGGACGACGTCGCGGACCGGCCCCTCGGCATCCGCGGGGAAGCCCTCCGGATCGTCGGTGCCCATGAGGAAGTGCCCGCCGGGCAGGGCGAGCAACTGCCGGGCCACTCGGGAGGGTGGCGGCGAAGGGAGGGGCGGGGCGAGGACCGGCACCCGGGCGTGGGCGTGACCGGGCGTGCAGCATTCGGGCATGAGGGCTCCGTGGGAACGAGGGGCGGCCGGCGCCCGTGCCGCGCAGTACGGGCGCCGGCCGACGGCGGTCGTGACGCGGCTCAGGCCACGCGGTCGGCGGCGAGCTGCGCGGCCAGGGCGGGGACGCCGAGGGCCTGTTCCTGGGCCGGCGTGGCCTGGTACAGCTTGTTGACGAGCTGGTGGGGGTCGTTCGCCAGGTCGTAGTACTCGCGGAACGTCACCTGGCCGGTGCCTGTCACCGTGCCGTTCGCGTCGGTCGTCAGGTCGTAGTACTCCGTGTACTGCTTGTCCTTGGCGACGTACGACGACCAGGTGGGCGCGCCGCCGGCACCGGTGCCCTGCTTCCACCACTCCACCAGGAGGTGGTCGCGGCTGTACCCGCTGAGCAGGGACCTGCCGTCCTGCGGGGCGCTCGGGGTGATGCCCGCCGCATCGAGGAGGGTCGGTGCGATGTCGATGTTCGCCACGATGCGGTCGTCCACGGTGCCCGCGCCCAGCCCGCCGGCGGGCCAGGAGAGGTAGAACGGCACCTCGTGCGCGGGCCGGTAGGGCACCGACTTGGCGGTCCAGCCGTGGTCCGCCCAGCTGAAGCCGTTGTCCCCGATGTAGACGACGAGGGTGTTGTCGAGCTGGCCGAGCGCCTGGAGCTTGTCCTTGAAGGCCTGCACCGCGTCGTCGACGGAGAGCAGGGTGCGCAGCTGCTCGGCGCGGATGGCCCGGCCGTCGGCGAGGGTGCCGGTGGCGTTCTTGATGTAGCCCGGCTTGTCGCTGCGGTCGCTCTCGGGGACGGAGGGGCGGCCGTTCCAGTCCGGGACCACGGTGTCGGCGTACTTCGCCTCGGGGGTGCGCGGGCCGTGGGAGGCGTAGGGCGTGACGTAGGCGAACCAGGGCCTGGTGTCGGTGGCGGCCTTGTCGAGGAACTTCAGCGTGCGGTTCTTGATGACGGTGGTGGTGTAGCCGTTGATCGTCTGGACGGTGCCGTCGACGTTCCACCGGGCGTCGACGTATCCGGGCTGGAGGAGGGCGAACTCCTCGAAGTGCGGCGGGTTGTCCTCCAGGGCCCAGGAGTTGAGGTACTTGCCGAACAGCCCGGTGCGGTAGCCCGCCTGGTGGAGGTACTTCTGCACCGTGGTGCTCTGGTCCAGGGCGTGCGAGGCCTTGTTGTTGCGCACGCCGTGGTGGTGGGCGTGACGTCCGGAGAAGACGCTGGAGCGAGAGGGCGCGCACAGCGGGGTGGTGACGTGTCCGTGGGTGAAGCGAACGCCTTGGTCGGCGAGCCAGGCGACGGTCTTGGGCAGGGCCCACTCGGTCTGCTTGGGCTGGTCGTCGGTGACGATCAGCAGGATGTTCGGCCGGGCGGCGGCAGCGGCGGGGGCGGCGCCGCCGATCTGGGCCAGGCCGGGTACGGCGGTCGCGGCCGCCACGGCGGCGGCGCCGCCGAGGAAGCCTCTGCGGCTCACCGGCGGACGTCGGTTCTCGCTCATGATGTCCATTCCTCCTGGATGCCTTTGCGCAAGGGGGCACGGCGAACAGACGGACGACGCGACGATCCGCCGGCCCGCGGTGCGGAGAGAAGGGGAAACGACGGGAGTCAGGCAAGACGCCAGAGGGGATCCCGTGGGGGAGAGAGGGCGCGGTCAGCGCGCCGAGAGGACCGGACACAGGGCGCTCGCCACACGTCCCTGGTCGACGTGGCGGCGCGAGGTGAAGAAGCCTGCTGCCATGGCGACGACAGTAGGGGAGCGGTAACTCCGTTTCCATGTACGGCAGATGAAATGGGCGACGGCCAAGGCTCCCGCTCCGCCTCCGCCCCGGCAGGCGGACGCCGGCGACCGTCCGCTCCCCAAGCGCCTCGGCTGGAAGAGCGCCGGAAACCGTGTACTGCAGGGGGACTACAGGGGCGACGGAGCACCGCACCCGCCCCCTTGGAACTCGTCCCGGCCAAGAGGCCCGACGAGGTCCTCGACGAGTGGCTGCCTCGACCCTTCGGCACCGTGCGGTCCTAGGGGGTGTTTCGGAAGTCCCGCGCTACGAGGGCCTTCGTCCGGCACGCCGAGGGCACGCACCGGACACCGCGGGCACCGCACAGGACTTTCGAAACACCCCCTAGTCGGGGATCCCGGGCATGCCCCACCAGGCGCCTCTCTCCCGGACGTGGGCTGTGGGGCAGGCACTGCGCCATGTGGTGAGGGACGGGGGACGGCCCGGGCGTCCGCGGAGGACGCGCTTGCCGCGCAGGCGCAGGCGCAGTTTCGCTGAGTGGACGACGTTGTCGTGGATGATGAGCACCCGGGTGACGTGGTGGGGGTCGTGTTCGGTGGTCCGTCCATCGGCCTGCCGCAGCCGGAGCGTGACACGGCTGTCGGCGTCTCCGGTGACGATCTGCACTTCGACCAGGCGCCGCCGGTCCCACACCCGGTACGAGATCTCCGCGAGCACGTAGGCAGCGGCCGCGCAGGCCGCCCATGTGCTGTCGGAGTACGCCCACAGCACCAGGACGAACAGGCCGGCACAGCCGGCCGTGACCGCCAAGCGCCGTAGCCGTGCGCGGGTTCGCGTTCCCTTGTCCGCCGCGTCCCAGAGGAGATCCTCGCCGATGGCCATTCCGCCATCATGGGCTGGGACCGGTGGCGTGAGAAGCCTCGCGGACCAAGGCGGGCGCCGGTAGGGGGTCGCCCGGGGACTTCGTCCCGGCGGCGGAGCAGCGCCTCGGCACCGCCGTTCGGTCGGCACTCGCCGAGGTGTTCTCCGCCGCGCGGCCGCACAGGTGCGGGGTTCACACATCCCGCAACGTCACCAAGGCCGCCTCGGGGCGGCCGTCGGCGGTCCGCATGCCCACGGCACGCGGGGCGAAGAAAACAGAAGAGGCTGTCCGGATCGTGCCGGACAGCCTCGTCATTCGTCACCCGTTAGCGCAGGTCACTCCTTGCTGCTCGTCAGCCACAGGCCGAGTATCGAGCCGACGAAGACGACGCCCGAGCCCACCGAGGCCATGACCCGGGTGGAGCCGGTGTAGTCGGCGAAGGTGCTGACGTAGACCGCGGCGGCGGTGGAGAGGGCGAGCAGCAGCCAGAGTGCGGGCCTCATGGGGGGTTCCTCCTGGGTGTGTCCCCGACGTCCCTCTGCGGGGCGGCGAGAGCGGGTCGCTTACGTCATCCACTCTCGCCGCCGGCCCCATACCGGCACATCGGGTCCTGCTCCCGAACCGCGGGTGTAGCCAGCTACACCCGCGGGGTGGGGGCGGCGACCGCCGTCACGGCCCGTGAGGGGGTCATGCCTTCAGGTAGGCGAGGACGGCCAGGACCCGGCGGTGGCCGCTGTCGCTCGGGGGCAGGTTCAGCTTGGCGAGGATGTTGCCGATGTGCTTGCTGACCGACCGCTCGGTGATGAACAGGGTGGTCGCGATCGTCGGGTTGTCGAGGCCCTGGGCCATGAGGCTGAGGACCTCGCGTTCGCGCGGGGACAGCGCGTTCAGGGGGTCGCGACGGGTCATGAGCTGGGAGACCACGTCGGGGTCGAGCGCGGTGCCCCCGGCGGCGACCCGCTCCAGGGCCTGCTGGAACTCCTCGATGTGGGAGACCCGGTCCTTGAGCAGGTAGCCGACGCCGGAGGCGCCCTGGCCCAGCAGTTCGGCGGCGTAGCTCTCCTCGACGTACTGGGACAGGACCAGGATGGGCAGGCCCGGCATCAGCCTGCGGGCCTCGATGGCCGCTCGGAGGCCCTCGTCGCGGAATCCGGGGGGCAGCCGTACGTCGAGCACGGCCGCGTCGGGCCGGTGTTCGAGCAGTGTGGGCACCACCTCGGGCCCGCTCCCCACGACGGCGACGATCTCGTGGCCGACGTCCTCCAGCAACAGAATCAGGCCCTCGCGGAGAAGGACGTTGTCCTCCGCGATCACGATCCGCACGGCAGTACCACCTCAATCGTCGTTCCGAGACCGACAGGGCTGTCGATCCTCGTCGTACCGTCCAGGGCGGCGACGCGCTGGCACACCCCTGCGAGTCCGCTTCCCGTGCCGGACCCCTGCACCGCGCCGCCGCGCCCGTCGTCCTGGACGAGGACGCGCAGCCCCGTCCGCTCGTACCGGAGGGAGACCCGCGCCTCCCGCGCTTCGCTGTGCCGGGCGATGTTGGTGAGGGCCTCGGCGACGACGAAGTAGGCAGCGGCCTCGACGGCGGCCGGCGGCCGGCGGGCGGGGTCGGGCAGGTCGAGGGCGACCGGGATCGTACGTCCCGCGGCGAGGGACCGGATGGCGCCGTTCAGCCCGCGGTCGGAGAGGATCGGCGGGTGGATGCCGCGGATCACCGTACGCAGCTGCACGAGTGCCTCGTCCACGGTCGTCCTCGCGTCGAGTACGAGTTTCCTGGCGCTCGCGGGGTCCTTGTCGAACTTGCGGTCGGCGAGGCCGAGCCGCATGGCGACCGCGACGAGCTGCGCCTGGGTGCCGTCGTGCAAGTCCCTTTCGATCCTGCGGAGTTCCGCTTCGTGTGCCTGGAGCGCCCCGGCCCGTGAGGCGGTCAGCTCCTCGATCCGGCGTCCGGCTCCGGTCCAGTTCCCCAACAGCATTTCCGCGATGCGGGTCTCCAGCCGCGCCGCGGCCGGGGCCAGCCAGAGGAAGAGGAGAGTGAAGATCCAGACGCAGACCGCCGACAGGACGATCGCCTGCAGCCAGGTCGTCAGGGGGGCGGCGAGGAGGGTGAGGGTGCCGCTGGGGACGGTCCACCACCAGATCGGGATCGAGAGGGTCAGCAGGAGGCTGAACAGGACGCCGAGGACGAGGACGGGCAGGATCAGGCCGACCATGCCGTGGACCAGCATCCACGCCACGTCCTTGCCGGTCCCGGGGGATCGCAGCAGCTGCAGGGTCTGCCGGCGGGCGCTGCCCTGGAGTGCGGGGTACGCGCGTCGCACCGGACGGCCGACGCGGTGTTCCGCGCGTCGGCGCTCGACGTCGGCGAGGGCCCGCAGGGGGCGGATCGCCCACGGCAGCACCGGCGCGACGATCAGTGTGAGGCAGACGAGCGGCAACAGCACGTAGCCGGCCAGGGACGGCAGCGCGGTCGTGAGGCCGCCGAGGAGATACCACGTGGAACGCAGGCTGTGGCGTGCGCGTGCCTTCAGGTCCATGGATCACGACGGTACGTCACGGTTGATTCCTTGTCATACCTACCCCGCTCCACCGTGATGGTGGAGCGGGCTACACCTGCGGAGCGGGGGCGTGACCGCTGCCGGCCTGCCCGCTCCCGAGCCTAGTTTCGAAGCCTGATCTTGACCGACCGAGGGCATCGAAGGGCCACATCATGCGACGGAAGACGACGAGCGGGGAGACACCGTACGCCGTGTCCCTGGACCAGGTTTCCAAGTCGTACGGCGAGGTGACCGCGCTGGAGCAGGTGAGCTGGGGGTTCCGTACCGGCAGCTTCACCGCGATCATGGGCCCGTCCGGCTCGGGCAAGAGCACGTTCCTGCACTGCGCGTCCGGCCTCGACCGGCCGACGAACGGATCGGTCCGGCTGGGCGGCGTGGACATGGGCGGGCTGCGCGAGGCCGAGCTGACCCGGCTGCGCCGCGAGCGGATCGGTTTCGTCTTCCAGGGCTACAACCTGATGCCGTCGATGAACGTCGAGCGGAACATCACCCTCCCGCTGTCCCTCGGCGGCCGGAAGGCCGACCGGCAGTGGCTGACGGAGATCGTCCACCGGGTCGGGATGGAGGGCCGGCTCGGGCACCTTCCCGCGCGGCTGTCGGGTGGCCAGCAGCAGCGCGTGGCGGTCGCCAGGGCACTGGTGACGCGCCCCGAGATCGTCTTCGCGGACGAGCCGACGGCCGCGCTCGACCCCAGGTCGGCCGGGCACGTCCTGAAGCTGCTGCGGGAGGCGGTCGACGAGATGGGACGGACCGTCGTCCTCGTCACCCATGACCCGGTGGCGGCCGCGTGGGCCGACAGCGTCGTCTTCCTCGGAGGGGGCCGGATCGTCGACGAACTGACCGCTCCGTCCGCGGAAGCCGTCCTGGCCCGCTGGGACTCGCTGTGAGGCGCGGGATCGCCGCAGGCGTGGCGGCGGCGCTGCTCTTCGCCGCCGCGCTGACGGGCGCGTTCGGTGTCCTCCTCGAATCGGCGCTGCGGGCGCACGGGGCGGTCGACCGCTATGCCCCGGCCGTGGCCGTCGTCGCCGCGAGCCAGCGGGTCGAGAAGACCGTGGACTCCGGTGAGTCCGAGCGTACGGAGGTCAGACCGCTGCTGGAACGCGCACGGGTGTCGATCGCCCCGGCCGAACGGCTGGAGGAGGTACGGGGAGTCGTACGGGTCGTCGCGGATGTGTCCGTCCCCGTCGTCGCCGCCGACGGCACCGTACTCACCGGTCACGGATGGGAGTCGACCGCGCTCGGACCGGTCGCACTGCGGTCGGGGCATGCCCCGCGGGCACCGCACGAGGTGGCGATGGCGGCCGGGAGCGGCACGACGGTCGGGGAGACCGTTCGCCTCCAGGCGGGCGGCCGGGCACCGGAGCCGTACCGGGTCAGCGGCCTGGTGTCGGGTGGAGAGGGGGCGGACGGCGCCGGCCGCGCGAGCGTGTGGTTCGACGACCGGACGGCGCGGACGCTCGCCGGCCATCCCGGCCGCGCCGACGCGCTGGTGGTCCTCGGCGACGGGAGCACGTCCCCCGAGGAGCTCTCGGCGGCGGCCCCCGGGCTGCTGGTCGCGACGGGGGCCGCCCGCGGAGACGTCGAGAACCCGGGCGTGGCGGCGGCGCGGCTCGACCTCATCGGGGTGAGCGCGTCCATCGGCGGCATCGCCTTGCTGGTCGTGCTGCTGATCCTGACCGGGCTGCTGGACATCTCCGTACGGGACCGGACCCGCGAACTCGCGGTGATGCGCGCCATCGGTGCCACCCCCCGGCAGGTGCGGCGGCTGATCGTCCGCGGCACCCTGAAGGTCGCCGTGCCCGCCGCGCTCCTCGGCGGCCTGGGATCGCTTGGGCTCGGGGCCGTCCTGTACCGCTTCATGGCCGATCACGGTGTCCTCCCGCGGGAGCTGGCGCTCGTGCTGGGTCCGCTGCCCGTCGCCGGAGCCATGCTGCTCACCGTGCTCACCGCGGTCGGCTCCGCCTGGCTCGCGGCCCGGCGCGTCTCCCGCGTCCGGCCGGTCGAGGCCCTGGGCGAGGCGGCGACGGAGCCGGCGCGGCTGCCGCGCTGGCGGATGGTCACCGGGCTCTTCTTCCTGGCTGTCGGGCTGGGCGCGGCCTCCACGGCGCTCGCCTTCGGCGGGCAGATCGCCAGGGCGGCCATGGGCGGACTGGCGCTCACGCTGATCTGGGCCGCCGCGCTCCTGGGGCCCTGGATCGCGCGGGCCGGCATCCGCGTCCTGAGCCCCCCGCTGCGACTGCTCTTCCCGGTGCCGGGCCGACTCGCCGCGGAGACGGCCTCCGTCGCCGCCGTCCGGCTGGCGTCGGTGATCACACCGATCGCGCTGGCGCTCTCCTTCGGTGCCGGCCAGCTCTTCGTCCAGACCACGGCCGTCAACGCCACCCGCATGCAGTCGGCCGCCGGCCTGCTCGCGGACCACGTGCTCGTCGCGGACGGTCCGGGCGTGCCGAGCGCGGCGTACGAGGAAGTGCGCAGGACGCCCGGGGCGGACGCGGTGACGGCCGTCAAGCGCACCACCGTCGTCAAGTCGGTCGGCGACCAGCTCCAGTCACTGCCCGCGCAGGGCCTCAA
This sequence comes from Streptomyces sp. NPDC096079, assembly GCF_040303145.1. Classification (NCBI taxonomy): domain Bacteria; kingdom Bacillati; phylum Actinomycetota; class Actinomycetes; order Kitasatosporales; family Streptomycetaceae; genus Streptomyces; species Streptomyces sp. NPDC096079. The sequence continues at coordinate 867 of NZ_JBEOST010000012.1, read as the reverse complement.
GGGCGCTCTGTCGAACCTGGATCCGGGCGTCACCTCGGGTTCGCTGGCCGCACTGCGCGGCGACGACACCGTCGCGGTCAGCTCGAACATCGGCGACAGCGACGACCTCGGCGAGACCATGTCCCTCTGGCTCGGCGACGGCACGGTGATCCACCCCCGGGTCGTCGCCGTCTACGACCGCGGGATGGGCTTCGGCGACGTCCTGCTGCCGCACGACCTGGTCGCCGCGCACGTCACGGACGGCGGTCATGACGACTACCTGCTGGTGAGCGGGGACGCCGACCTCCGGCCGGTGACCGAACGCCTCCCCGGGGTGCACGCCACATCCGCGTCCGAGTACGGCGCGTCGCTGACGGGGCAGGCGCGCAGCCAGGGTCTTCCGGGCCTGATGGCGGTCGCGGCCATCGCCCTGTTCACCCTGATCGGCGTGGTGACCACGCTGGCCGTCGCCACCGCGTCCCGCCGGCGCGAGCTGGCCCTGCTCCGCCTGATCGGAGCGACGCGCCGCCAGGTCCTGTCCATGCTGCGGCTGGAGACACTGCTCGTCCTCGGGACGGGCACGATCGTCGGCACGCTGGTGGCGGCCCTGACCCTGTTGACCTTCGCGCTCGCGGTGACGGGACTGCCCGCGCTGTCGGTCTCCACCGCCGTCTGCGCCGCCATCCTCGGCGTGGTCTGTCTGGCCGGCATGTCGGCGGTCATGCTGCCGGCACGGCGGCTGGTACGCCGTCGCGGCTCGCCCCGGATCGAGTAGGAGGCCGCGCGTCCGGGGGTACCGGTGCTCGTGCTCTCCGCCCGCAGCGGCTCCGAGGACAAGATCCGTGCGCTGGACGCGGGCGCGGACGACTACATGACCAAACCGTTCAG
>NZ_JBEOST010000011.1:0-270193 GCF_040303145.1 Streptomyces sp. NPDC096079 | reverse complement strand
GGTTCTCGGACATGGGTACGGCTCCTCTTCCCCCACCGGTGTCGGAACCCCCTCGGATTCCCTGCGTCCTCCATTCGATCCGGGGAAGAAGGGCCCCCGGCCGCCGCCCGGCCGACCGCATGCTTGCATACATAGTCCGACGGCTCTTCGCAGTCGTCGCGATGCTGCTCGTCGTCACGCTCGTGACGCTCAGCATCTTCTTCCTCATCCCCAAGATGACCGGCAGCGACCCTGCCGCGATGTTCGTCGGCAAGCAGGCGGATCCGGCTTCCATCGAGGCCATCCGGCAGAAGCTGGGCCTGGACGAGCCGATCCTGGTGCAGTTCTGGCACTTCGTGTCCGGCATCTTCGTCGGCCGTGACTACACCGGCGGTGGCGACACCATCCACTGTGCCGCGCCCTGCTTCGGCTACTCGTTCCGTACCGAGCAGGACGTCTGGACCATGCTGACCGACGCCTTCCCGGTCACGCTCTCCATGGTCCTCGGCGCCGCTGTGCTGTGGCTCGTGCTCGGCGTCTCCACGGGCGTGGTGTCCGCGCTCAAGCGGGGCACGATCGTCGACCGTGCGGCGATGATCACCGCCCTGGCCGGCGTCTCGCTCCCCATCTTCTTCACCGCCATGCTCTCCATGCTCGTGTTCCGCACGCAGCTGGGCTGGCTCAAGTCCTCGTACACCCCGATCACCGAGTCCTTCGGCGGCTGGTTCGGCGGCCTGCTGCTCCCCTGGGTGACGCTCGCCTTCCTGTACGCGGCGATGTACGCGCGGCTCACCCGCGCGACCATGCTGGAGGTCCTGGGCGAGGACTACATCCGTACCGCCCGGGCCAAGGGCCTGCCCGAGCCGGTCGTGCTCGGCAAGCACGCCATGCGCTCCACCATGACCCCCATCCTGACCATCTTCGGCATGGACCTCGGCGCCCTCGTCGGCGGCGCGATCCTGACCGAGACCGCGTTCAGCCTGCCGGGCCTCGGCCAGGCGGCCTTCAGGGCCGTCAGCGAGCGGGACCTGCCGCTGATCCTGGCGGTCACGCTCATCACGGCCGCCGCCGTGGTCATCGCCAACCTCGTGGTGGACCTTCTGTACGCGGTGATCGACCCCCGAGTGAGGCTCGCATGACGGACAAGCTGACGAAGACGGGCGCCGCCGTGGGAGAGCCCGTCGACACCGGGAAGTCCGCCCCCACCGACGCCTTCCTCGACGTGCGCGACCTGAAGATCCACTTCCCGACCGACGACGGTCTGGTGAAGTCGGTCGACGGGCTCAGCTTCCAGCTGGAGAAGGGCAAGACCCTCGGCATCGTGGGCGAGTCCGGCTCCGGCAAGTCGGTCACCTCGCTCGGCATCATGGGCCTGCACACCGTCGGCCAGTACGGCCGGCAGAAGGCGCGGATCTCGGGCGAGATCTGGCTGAACGGGCGCGAGCTGCTCTCGGCGGACCCGGAAGAGGTCCGCAAGATGCGCGGCCGCGAGATGGCGATGATCTTCCAGGACCCGCTGTCCGCGATGCACCCGTACTACTCGGTCGGCAACCAGATCGTCGAGGCGTACCGCATCCACAACGACGTCGACAAGAAGACGGCGAAGAAGCGGGCCGTCGAACTCCTCGACCGGGTCGGCATCCCCGAGCCCGCCAAGCGGTTCGACAACTACCCGCACGAGTTCTCCGGCGGCATGCGCCAGCGCGCGATGATCGCCATGGCGCTCGTCAACAACCCCGAACTGCTCATCGCCGACGAGCCCACCACCGCGCTCGACGTCACCGTGCAGGCGCAGATCCTCGACCTGATGCGGGACCTCCAGAAGGAGTTCGGCTCCGCGGTCGTCATCATCACCCACGACCTCGGCGTCGTCGCCGAGCTCGCCGACGACATCCTCGTCATGTACGGCGGCCGCTGCGTCGAGCGCGGACCGGCCGAGTCCGTCTTCTACGAGCCGCAGCACCCCTACACCTGGGGCCTGCTCGGCTCGATGCCGAGGATCGACCGCGAGCAGACCGAGCGGCTCATCCCGGTCAAGGGCAACCCGCCCAGCCTCATCAACATCCCGAGCGGCTGCGCCTTCAACCCCCGCTGCCCGTACGCGGACGTCCCCAAGGGCGGCATCACGCGCACCCGGCGGCCGGAGCTGGAGCCGGCCGGGGACCGCCACTTCTCGGCATGCCACATGCCGCAGGAGGAGCGGACCCGCATCTGGACCGAAGAGATTGCGCCGAAACTGTGAGCGACAACATGGAGCCCCTGCTCAAGGTCACCGGCCTGAAGAAGCACTTCCCCATCAAGAAGGGGCTGCTCCAGCGGCAGACCGGTGCGGTCAAGGCGGTCGACGGCCTCGACTTCGAGGTCTACCCCGGTGAGACCCTCGGCGTCGTCGGCGAGTCCGGCTGCGGCAAGTCGACGATGGGCCGGCTCATCACCCGACTCCTCGAACCGACCGGCGGCTCGGTCGAGTTCCAGGGCACGGACATCTCCCACCTCGGCGTGGCGAAGATGCGTCCGCTGCGCCGCGACGTCCAGATGATCTTCCAGGACCCGTACGGCTCGCTGAACCCGCGCCACACGGTCGGCTCGATCGTCTCGGCCCCCTTCCGGCTCCAGGGCGTCGAGCCCGAGGGCGGCGTGAAGAAGGAGGTCCAGCGCCTCCTCGGCCTGGTCGGTCTGAACCCGGAGCACTACAACCGCTACCCGCACGAGTTCTCCGGCGGCCAGCGCCAGCGCATCGGCATCGCCCGCGCGCTCGCCCTGAAGCCGAAGCTCGTGGTCGCGGACGAGCCGGTCTCGGCCCTGGACGTCTCCATCCAGGCGCAGGTGGTCAATCTCCTGGACGACCTCCAGGAGGAACTGGGCCTCACCTACGTGTTCATCGCCCACGACCTGTCGGTCGTCCGGCACGTCTCGGACCGCATCGCGGTGATGTACCTGGGCAAGATCGTGGAGCTCGCGGACCGCAAGTCCCTGTACGAGGCGCCCATGCACCCGTACACCCGGGCCCTGATGTCCGCGGTCCCGATCCCGGACCCGCGCCGCCGGGGCGCCAAGAGCGACCGGATCCTGCTGAAGGGCGACGTCCCGTCCCCGATCGCCCCGCCGCCCGGCTGCCGCTTCCACACCCGCTGCTGGAAGGCCACGGACCTGTGCAAGACCCAGGAGCCCCCGCTCCTGGAGCTCCGCCCGGGCCAGCGGGTGGCCTGCCACCACCCGGAGAACGCGGAGGGCGTGACGATCCCGGCGGCCCGCGCATCGGTGGACGTCTCGATCACGAAGAAGCCGGAGCCGGCGGCCGAGTCCGCGAAGCCCGAGGTCTCCGAGCCGACCGCCGAGGACGACGCCTCCGAGTCGTGAGCAGGAGAGGCCCCCGCCGCCGAGCGCGACGGGGGCCTTCCCACCTCCGCGTGCCGGGACAATGGGGTCCGTGCTCCACGAACTGTTCACCCCCTCCGTCCAACACGCCCTCGATCTCGTCGGCATCTTCGTCTTCGCCATCTCCGGCGCCCTCCTCGCCGTCCGCAAGAACTTCGACGTCTTCGGCATCGCCGTCCTCGCCGAGGTCACCGCCCTCGGCGGCGGTCTCTTCCGCGACCTGGTCATCGGCGCCGTGCCCCCCGCCGCCTTCACCGATCTCGGCTACTTCCTGACGCCGCTGATCGCGGCGGTCCTCGTCTTCTTCCTGCATCCGGAGGTCGAGCGCACCCAGACCGCGGTGAACGTCTTCGACGCGGCGGGTCTGGGGCTGTTCTGCGTGACCGGCACGACCAAGGCGTACGACTACGGGCTGGGCCTCACCTCCTCCGCCGCCCTGGGTCTCGCGACCGCCGTCGGCGGCGGTGTGCTGCGGGACGTGCTGGCGAACGAGGTGCCGTCGCTGCTGCGCTGGGACCGGGACCTGTACGCCGTCCCGGCGATCGTGGGCGCGACGATGGTCGTGCTGTGCCTCCGGTTCGACGCGCTGAACGCCTTCACGAGCGGTGCCGCCGTCCTCACGGCCTTCGTGCTCCGTCTCCTCGCGATGCGCTACCACTGGCGCGCGCCCCGCGCCTGGAACCGCCGTTCGTCCGCCCGCGAGGAGGACGCCCAAAAAGCTACCGCTCAGTAGCTACCCTGCGGTACCGTCGAAACCATGAGCACGAGCACCGAGACCGCCGCCGCTGTCACGAGCGAGTTCGACCGCGACACCGCCCTCGTCCTCCGGGAACCGGGCGTCTACGACGCCGAACTCTCCGCCGGCTGGACGATCATCCAGGCCGTCAACGGCGGCTACCTCCTCGCCCTGCTCGGCCGCGCCCTCGGCGACCACCTGCCGCACCCGGACCCGTTCACGATCTCGGCGCACTACCTCACGCCGTCCGTGCCCGGCCCCGCCGTGATCCGCGCGCAGACCGTCCGCACCGGCCGGACGCTCTCCACCGGACAGGCCTCGCTCTTCCAGTACGCCGAGGACGGCACCGAGGTCGAGCGCATCCGCGTCCTCGCCTCGTACGGAGACCTCGACGCCCTCCCCGACGACGTCCGCACCTCCGCGACCCCGCCGGCCATCGCCCCGATCGAGCACTGCTTCAGCGCGGCCGACAACCCGGCCCCGAGGATCCCCGGCTCCTCCGCGATCGCCGACCGCCTCGACCTCCGCCTGGACCCGGCCTGCGTCGGCTGGGCGGTCGGCGCGCCCTCGGGCAAGGGCGAGATGCGCGCCTGGTTCGGCCTCGCCGACGGCCGCGAGCCCGACGCGCTGTCCCTGCTCCTCGCCGTCGACGCCCTGCCGCCGACCTCCTTCGAGCTGGGCCTCAAGGGCTGGACGCCGACGGTCGAGCTCACGACCCACGTGCGCTGCCGCCCGGCGCCCGGCCCGCTGCGGGTCTCGATCACCACGCGGAACCTGGCGGGCGGCTTCCTGGAGGAGGACGCCGAGGTCTGGGACAGCGCGAACCGCCTGGTGGCCCAGTCCCGCCAGCTGGCCCGCGCCCCGCGCGACTGAACCCCGCGGCGCCGGACGGCGACACCGTCCGGCGCGGCCGAGAACCGCCGTCCGCGCCCGCCGTTAGACGGACCGGGCGCCGGGCGGCGGCGGGCGGGCTCGTAGAATCGACCCACCATGGCTTACCTCGACCACGCCGCGACCACGCCCATGCTGCCCGAGGCGATCGAGGCGATGACCGCCCAGCTCGCCGTCACGGGCAACGCCTCCTCCCTGCACGCCGCCGGGCGGCGCGCCCGGCGGACCGTCGAGGAGGGGCGCGAGACGCTCGCCGCCGCGCTCGGCGCGCGACCGAGCGAAGTCGTCTTCACCTCCGGCGGCACGGAGGCCGACAACCTCGCCGTGAAGGGGCTCTACTGGGCCCGCCACGACGCCGACCCCCGCCGCACCCGCGTCCTGGCCAGCCCGGTCGAACACCACGCCGTCCTCGACGCCGTCGACTGGCTCGCCACCCACGAGGGCGCCCAGGTCGAGTACCTGCCCGTCGACCGCCACGGCCGCGTCCACCCGGACGCGCTCCGCGAGGCGATCGCCCGGGACCCCGAGTCCGTGGCCCTGGCCACCGTCATGTGGGCGAACAACGAGATCGGCACGATCATGCCGGTCCGTGAACTCGCCGACGTCGCCGCCGAGTCCGGCGTGCCCCTGCACGCCGACGCCGTCCAGGCCGTCGGACAGATCCCCGTCGACTTCGCCGCCTCCGGCCTCGCCGCGATGACGGTCTCCGGCCACAAGATCGGCGGCCCCTACGGCATCGGCGCCCTCCTCCTGGGCCGCGAGCACACCCCCGTACCCGTGCTGCACGGCGGCGGCCAGGAGCGGCACGTCCGCTCCGGCACCCTCGACGTGCCCGCCGTCGCCGCCTTCGCCGTCGCCGCCCGGCTCGCCGCCGAGCGGCAGGAGGAGTCCGCCCGCGAGGTCGGCGCCCTGCGCGACGAGCTCGTCGCCGCCGTCCGGGCGGTCGTGCCCGACGCGATCCTCGGCGGCGACCCCGTCGACCGGCTCCCCGCCAACGCCCACTTCACCTTCCCGGGCTGCGAGGGAGACTCCCTGCTCCTGCTGCTCGACGCGGCCGGCATCGCCTGTTCCACGGGCTCCGCGTGCACCGCCGGGATCGCCCAGCCCAGCCACGTCCTGCTCGCCACCGGCGCCGACCCCGAGCTGGCCCGGGGCACCCTGCGCTTCTCGCTCGGCCACACCTCCACCCAGGAGGACGTGGCGGCGGTGGCGGAAGCCATCGGCCCGGCCGTGGAGCGGGCCAGGACCGCCGGCCTCAGCTGAGCCGCGAGCGGGCCCGGCGCACCAGCGCCATGTACCGGTCCCAGTCCCAGTGCGGACCGGGATCGGTGTGGTCGGTGCCCTCGACCTCGACGTGCCCGATGATGTGCTCCCGGTCCACGGGGATCCCGTACCGCGCGCAGATGTCGGCCGTCAGCCGCGCCGACCCCTCGTACATCGCCGCCGTGAAGTCCTGCGGCCGGTCGACGAAGCCCTCGTGCTCGATGCCGATGCTCCGCTCGTTCATGTCGCGGTTCCCCGCGTGGAAGGCGACGTCGAGCTCCCGGATCATCTGCGCCACATGACCGTCCTTGCGGACCACGTAGTGCGCGGCGGCCCCGTGCGCCGGGTTCTTGAAGACCTTCACGGCGGAGGCGTAGCTGCCCTGGACGACATGGATCACGACCCGGTCGATCGTGTAGTCGTCGGGCCGGTCGGCCCGCCGCCAGTTCGCCCGCGCCGCCGCCGTCCACTCGGAGCCCTTGTGGTCCAGCTCGCCCTCGACCCGCTTCTTCTCCATCCCCGGCAGCCGCCACCAGAGCCGCCCCAGCTCGTCCCTCGCCAGCGCGGCCGTGCCCACCGCCGCGGCCGCGCCGCCGATCAGCACGGCGCGCCGCCCCACCCGGCGGCGCTCCGCACCGCTTCCCGTCCCCTTCGACCTGCTCCCCATGCCACGGAGAACGCTCACCACCGCGACCGCGGTTCCCGGAGCCCCGTACCCTGGTAGGGCTATGACCCATACTCTCCGCGTTCTCGCCGCCATGTCGGGCGGAGTGGACTCCGCCGTCGCCGCCGCCCGCGCCGCCGAAGCCGGCCACGACGTCACCGGCGTGCACCTGGCCCTCTCCGCGAACCCGCAGTCCTTCCGTACCGGGGCGCGCGGCTGTTGCACGATCGAGGACTCGCGCGACGCGCGCCGGGCGGCCGACGTCATCGGCATCCCCTTCTACGTGTGGGACCTCGCCGAGCGTTTCCGCGAGGACGTCGTCGACGACTTCGTCGCGGAGTACGAGGCGGGCCGCACGCCCAACCCGTGCCTGCGCTGCAACGAGAAGATCAAGTTCGCCGCGCTCCTCGACAAGGCGCTCGCCCTCGGCTTCGACGCCGTCTGCACCGGCCACTACGCCACCGTCGTCCTGACCGAGGACGGCCGCCGCGAGCTGCACCGGGCCTCCGACATGGCCAAGGACCAGTCGTACGTCCTCGGCGTGCTGGACGAGAAGCAGCTCGCGCACGCGATGTTCCCGCTCGGGGACACCCTCACCACCAAGGACGAGATCCGGGCGGAGGCCGAGCGGCGCGGGCTCGCGGTCGCGAAGAAGCCCGACAGCCACGACATCTGCTTCATCGCCGACGGCGACACCCAGGGCTTCCTCGCCGCCCGTCTCGGCAAGGCGGAGGGCGACATCGTCGACGAGTCCGGGACCAAGGTCGGCAGCCACGAGGGCGCGTTCGGCTTCACCATCGGCCAGCGCAAGGGCCTGCGGATCGGGCACCCGGCCGCGGACGGCAAGCCCCGCTACGTCCTCGACATCTCGCCCGTGAACAACACCGTCACGGTCGGCCCCGCCGAGGCGCTCGACGTCACCGCCCTCACCGCGATCAAGCCCCGCTGGTGCGGCACCGCACCCGAGGGCCCCGGCCGCTACACGGCGCAGCTCCGCGCCCACGGCGACGAGACGCCGGTGAGCGCGGCGATGGAGGACGGCGAGCTGAAGGTCACCTTCGACGAGCCGGTCCGCGGCGTGGCCCCCGGCCAGGCGATCGTCCTGTACGACGGCACGCGCGTGGTGGGCTCGGCGACGATCGCGGCGACCGTACGGCGCACGGCCGCTCCCGCCTGAGGCAGTTGCTAGGCCGGCTCGTCCAGGAACTCCTCCAGGACCGGCGCCAGGACGTGCGGGGCCACCTCGTGCGTCTGGCCCGTGAGGGTGCGGTGCCGGGCCCGGGGGAGGGCCGCCGTCAGGGCGCGGGCCGCCTGCCGCGTCGCCACCGGGCTCGCACCCCCGTCGACCACGAGCACGCGCGCGTGGACCGCCCCCAGGAGCCCGTCCGCGAGCGGCTCCGGCTCGTACACCGAGACCGCGCCCACCGGCAGCCCGGCCGCCGCCGCCGCGAGCGCGAGGACCCCGCCCGTCTCCGTGCCGTGCACGGCCGCGCCCGGACCCGCCGCCGCCAGGACGGCCGCCAGGTCCTCGATCTCCCGCTCCACCGCCCCGGCACCGCGCCGCTCGTAGGTCACGACGGAGAACCGCCGGGCGAGCAGCCCGGCGAGCGCCCGACCGGCCCCGTCCGGCCCGTCCACCAGCACGACGGCCCGCCCTTCCCCGTACCGCTCGTACGCGATCTCCGTACCGTCCCGCGACACGACCCGGCCGCAGCTCATCTCGTCCATGGCAGGGCAGACCGGTGCCGTCACCGGAACTCATCGCCGCCCGCCGGACTTCTTCCGCGACCGCCTACGGTGGGGCCATGAACATCTGCGTCTTCCTCTCCGCCGCCGACCTCGACGAGCGCTACACGACCCCCGCCCGCGAGTTCGCCACGCTGCTCGGCAAGGCCGGCCACACCCTGGTCTGGGGCGGCTCGGACACCGGCCTGATGAAGGTCGTCGCGGACGGCGTCCAGGACGCGGGCGGCCGGCTCGTCGGCGTCTCCGTGGACTTCCTCGCCCACAAGGCCCGGCCGGACGCGGACGAGATGGTCATCGCCGGGGACCTGGCCGAGCGCAAGGCCCTGCTCCTCGCGAAGTCCGACGCGATCGTGGTCATGGTCGGCGGTACGGGCACCCTCGACGAGGCCACCGAGATCCTGGAGCTGAAGAAGCACGGGAAGCACTCCAAGCCGGTCGTCCTCCTCAACACGGCCGGTTTCTACGACGGCCTGAAGGTCCAGTTCCGCCGCATGGAGGAGGAGGGCTTCCTCCCGCTCCCCCTCACCGGCCTCGTCTTCTTCGCGGACGACGCCCGGACGGCCCTCGCCCACCTGGAGGCGGAGATCGCCTCCCGCTGATGCGAGCATGGTGCCCATGGCTACTCATGTGATCACCGGAGCCGGTTCCGGCATCGGCGCGGCCGTCGCGCGGCGGCTGCACGCGCGCGGGGACGCACTCGTGCTCCACGCGCGCGACGCGGCCCGCGCGAAGGAGCTCGCCGCGCGGTTCCCCGGCGCGCGGACCCTCGTCGGCGACCTCGCCGACCCGGACCGGCTGTCCTGGGCGTTCTCCCACCAGAGCCTGCCGGACCGGGTCGACAGCCTGCTGCACATCGCGGGCGTCGTCGACCTCGGCCCGATCGGGGAGCTCACCCCGAAGACCTGGCACCACCAGCTGAACGTCAACCTGGTCGCCCCGGCCGAGCTGACCCGCCACTTCCTGCCCCAGCTGCGGGTGACCCAGGGCCACGTCGTCTTCGTGAACTCGGGCGCCGGGCTCAACGCGCACGCCGAGTGGGGGGCGTACGCCGCCTCCAAGCACGGCCTCAAGGCCCTCGCCGACTCCCTGCGGCACGAGGAGCACGCCAACGGCGTGCGGGTGACCTCGGTCTATCCGGGCCGGACCGCCAGCCCCATGCAGGCGAAGGTCCACCAGCAGGAGGGCAAGGAGTACGACCCGTCGCGCTGGATCGACCCCGAGTCCGTCGCGACGGCGATCCTCACCGCGATCGACCTGCCGCGCGACGCGGAGATCAACGACCTCACCGTGCGCCCGGGGCGGTAGACGTGGACGACACCAAGCTCTGGGGCGCGGCCACCGGCGTCGGCTCCCTGCCCGGGGGCGACGCGCGCGAGGCCGCCAAGACCGGCACCGGCTCCTTCGAGGACTTCCCGTTCCTCGCCGAGCTGCCCGCGCGCGGCCCCGGCGCCGACATGATCGGCCGGACCACCGGGATGCTCGTCGACCTCTACGCGCACGTGGAGCCCAGCGGCTGGCGGATCAGCGACCGGCCGGGACGCGACACCAAGCGGGCCCGCTCCTGGCTCGGCGAGGACCTCGACGCCCTGGAGGAGTTCACCCAGGGGTACGAGGGCCCGCTCAAGGTCCAGGCCGTCGGCCCGTGGACGCTCGCCGCGGCCCTGGAGCTGCGCGGCGGCGAGGCCGCCCTCGGCGACGCCGGCGCCTGCCGCGATCTGGCCGGCTCCCTCGCGGAGGGCCTCCGCGCGCACCTCGCCGAGGTCGCCCGGCGGGTCCCGGGCGCGCGGATCGTGCTCCAGCTCGACGAGCCCTCGCTCATCGCCGTGCTGCGCGGGCAGATCCGTACCGCCAGCGGGTACCGCACCCACCGGGCCGTCGACCGGCAGGTCGTGGAGAGCGCCCTGCGGGACGTGATGGCCGTCCACGACGGGCCGGCGGTCGTCCACTCCTGCGCGCCCGACGTGCCGTTCGCCCTGCTGCGGCGCGCGGGGGCCGCGGGCATCTCGTTCGATTTCTCGCTCCTCACCGAACGTGACGAGGAGGCGATCGGCGAGGCCGTGGAGGCCGGCACGAAGCTCTTCGCCGGTGTGGTGCCGTCCACCGACACGGCATTGTCGGACCCGGGCGGTAGCGTCATGGGTGTCAGGACGCTGTGGCGCAGGCTGGGGCTGAATCCGGGGACTCTCGCCGAGTCCGTCGTGGTCACGCCCTCGTGCGGGCTCGCGGGTGCTTCGCCCGCCTATGCCCGGGCGGCGCTCGCCCACTGCGTCAGAGCGGCACGGTCGCTCGCGGACAACCCTGAGTAACGGGAGGACGAAACGGTGGCAGTCGAACAGGGGGCCCTGCCCGCCGAGGCACGGGAGAAGCACGCCGAGCTGGCGGAGCAGGTCGAGGAGCACCGCTTCCGGTACTACGTGAAGGACCAGCCGGTCGTCAGCGACGGCGAGTTCGACAAGCTCCTGCGCGCGCTCGAAGCGCTGGAGGAGGAGTACCCGGAGCTGCGCACGCCGGATTCGCCGACCCAGAAGGTCGCCGGGCAGTACGAGACCGAGTTCACCTCCGTCGAGCACCGGGAGCGCATGCTCTCCCTGGACAACGCCTTCGACGAGGAGGAGCTGGCCACCTGGGCCGAGCGGGTCGCGCGGGACGTCGGCACGCCCGGCTACCACTACCTGTGCGAGCTGAAGGTCGACGGCCTCGCGGTCAACCTCACCTACGAGCGCGGCCGGCTGACCCGCGCCGCCACCCGCGGCGACGGCCGCACCGGCGAGGACATCACGCCCAACGTGCGGACGATCGCCGACATCCCGGAGCGGCTGCACGGCGACCGGATCCCGGAGCTCGTGGAGATCCGCGGCGAGGTCTACTTCCCGATGGAGGCCTTCGAGGGGCTCAACGCCCGTCTGGTGGAGGCCGGCGACAAGCCCTTCGCCAACCCGCGCAACGCCGCCGCCGGTTCGCTCCGCCAGAAGGACCCGAAGGTCACCGCCTCCCGCCCGCTGCACATGGTGGTGCACGGCATCGGCGCCCGCGAGGGCTTCGACATCGACTGCCTCTCCCACGCGTACGAGCTGCTCCGCGAGTGGGGCCTGCCCACCGCCCGGCACAACAAGGTCGTCGACTCGCTCGACGGCGTGCGGGAGTTCATCGCGTACTTCGGGGAGAACCGCCACTCCGTCGAGCACGAGATCGACGGGGTCGTCGTCAAGCTCGACGAGATCCCGCTCCAGGGCCGGCTGGGCTCCACCGCGCGCGCCCCGCGCTGGGCGATCGCCTGGAAGTACGCGCCGGAGGAGGTCAACACCCGGCTGGTCGACATCAAGGTCGGCGTCGGCCGCACCGGGCGCGTCACGCCGTACGCCCAGGTCGAGCCGGTGACCGTGGCCGGCTCCGAGGTCGAGTTCGCGACCCTGCACAACCAGGAGGTCGTGAAGGCCAAGGGCGTGCTGATCGGCGACACGGTCGTGCTGCGCAAGGCCGGCGACGTGATCCCCGAGATCCTCGGTCCCGTCGCCGACCTGCGGGACGGCACCGAGCGGGAGTTCGTGATGCCCGCCGAGTGCCCCGAGTGCGGGACGCCGCTGAAGGCGATGAAGGAGGGCGACATCGACCTCCGCTGCCCGAACGCCCGGACGTGCCCGGCCCAGCTGCGTGAACGTCTCTTCTTCCTCGCCGGGCGCCAGTGCCTGGACATCGAGAACTTCGGCGCCGTGGCCGCCGCCGCCCTGACCCGGCCGCTGGAGCCTGCCGAGCCGCCGCTCGTCGACGAGGGCGACCTCTTCGACCTCACCATCGAGCAGCTCCTCCCGATCAAGGCGTACGTCCTCGACCCGGACAGCGGGCTGCCCCGCCGCGACCCGAAGACCGGCGAGGAGAAGATCGTCACGGTCTTCGCCAACCAGAAGGGCGAGCCGAAGAAGAACGCGCTCGCCATGCTGGAGAACATCGCGGCGGCGAAGACCCGCCCGCTCGCCCGCTTCATCAACGGGCTCTCCATCCGTCACGTGGGGCCGGTCGCGGCCGAGGCGCTGGCCCGCGAGTTCCGCTCCCTGGAGCGGATCGAGCAGGCGAGCGAGGAGGAGCTCGCGGCCGTCGACGGCGTCGGCGGGATCATCGCGGCCGCCGTGAAGCAGTGGTTCTCCGAGGAGTGGCACCGCGAGATCGTGCGCAAGTGGCGCGCCGCCGGGGTCTCCCTGGAGGACGAGGGGGCCGGCGAGGACGAGGGCCCACGTCCGCTGGAAGGCCTGACGGTCGTGGTGACCGGCACCCTGGAGAAGTTCACCAGGGATGGCGCAAAAGAATCGCTCCAGCGGCTCGGAGCGAAGGTGACCGGTTCCGTTTCGAAGAAGACCGCCTTCGTGGTGGTGGGTGAAAACCCTGGTTCGAAGTACGACAAAGCGATGCAGCTGAAGGTTCCGGTTCTGGACGAGGAAGGCTTCTCCGTCCTGCTCGAACAGGGGCCCGAGGCCGCTCGGGAGGCCGCGGTGCCGGTCGCCGAGTAGCCCCCGGACACCCCCCGGCGGCTCACCCGTTCGGCGCATACCAGATCGTTACGGGTGGCCGGGTCGCATTCGGGCAAGAGAGGGAGAGCGCTGCCCGTCGAAGCCCTCGGCGGCCTAGTGTGGTGACCGTGCGTCCAGTCCTGCACGCCCGCGCGAGGGCTCTGCCGGCGTGGCGTCAGGACAACGGCCCCACGACACCGGAGCGGCCGCCCGTCGGCGGCCGCGCGCCGGACGACGGGCCGGACGACGGAACGGCCGCGTCAGCGCGGCCCATCGCACACCGACGGCACCGCCGCCTGTGAGAGGGACGGGAATGGAACCGACCGAGAGCGCCGCACCGGTCCCACGGCCGCACGGCCGTGTGGTCCCCCTGGGCTTCTCCCGGCTGCCCGCAGCCGTGATGGGCATCGCCGCCGTCGTACTCGTCGCCGGGCTCCAGCGAGCCGTCGGCGCCGGACACGGACTCTTCCCCGGCGGCGTCGCCGGCTGGTCCCTCGCCGTCCTCACCGGCCTCATCGTCGGCCACCTGGTCGCCCTCGGCCGGGACCGCTGGTGGGGCGGCACCGGCTCCGGCGCCGCCCTCACCCTCGCCGTCCTCCTGCTGTACGGCTGGGTGCCCGCCGGACTCGTCTCGCTCACCGTCGTCACCCTCGTCGGCGCCGCCCGCCGGCACCGCTGGCGCCAGGGCCTGCTGCACGGCGCCGCCGACGTCCTGGGCGTCGGCGCCGCCGCCCTCGTCCTCGCCCTCTTCGGAGACGTACCGACCGTCGAGGAGCCCTGGCAGCCCCTCGACTGGACCATCGGGGACCTCCCGGAGGTCGTCCTCGCCGCCGGCACCTACCTCGTGGCCACCCGCCTCCTGCTGTGGTACACGCTCGCCCCGCAGGGCCGCGGACTGCCCACCATCGCCCGCACTGCCCTGCTCCGGCAGGGCCTCGTCGCCGTCGCGCTCCTCGGGATCGCCCCGCTCCTCTGCGTCGTCGCCGCCACCCGGCCGGTCCTCCTGCCGCTCTTCGCCGTCCCCCTCATCGCCCTCGACTCCACCCTGTGGATCGCCCGCGCCCGGGCCGAGGAACAGCTCCGCGACCCGCTCACCGGACTCCCCAACCGCCAGTGGCTCCTGGAGCGGGCCTGGACCGCCCTGGAGGAGGCCGAGGGCGAGGGGGCCCGCGCCGCCCTCGTCCTGATCGACCTCGACCGCTTCCGCTCGGTCAACGACACCCTCGGCCACCTCGCCGGCGACCGGCTCCTCCTCCAGATCGCCGAACGGCTGCGCCTCGCCCTGCCCCGCGGCGCCGAGGCGGCCCGGCTCGGCGGCGACGAGTTCGCCGTCCTGCTGCCCTCCGCCGACTCCACCACCAGCGCCCAGCGGGTCGCCCGCCACCTCGTCGCCGAACTCTCCTCCCCGCTCGACCTCGACGGGCTCACCCTCGTCCTGGAGGCCAGCGCCGGCGTCGCCGTCTTC
This sequence comes from Streptomyces sp. NPDC096079, assembly GCF_040303145.1. Taxonomy (NCBI): domain Bacteria; kingdom Bacillati; phylum Actinomycetota; class Actinomycetes; order Kitasatosporales; family Streptomycetaceae; genus Streptomyces; species Streptomyces sp. NPDC096079. The sequence goes on along the minus strand of NZ_JBEOST010000011.1, from coordinate 255,569 downwards.
CCCGACCACGCCCTCGACGCCGAGGGCCTGCTGCGCCGCGCCGACGTCGCCATGTACCAGGCCAAGCGCGACCGCACCGGCGTCGAGGTCTACGAGTCCAAGCGCGACTCCAACACCCCCGACCGGCTCGGCCTGCTCGGCGACCTCCGCCGCGCCCTCGACGCCGGCGAGGTCGAACTCCACTACCAGCCCAAGGTCCGCTTCGACGGCCAGGTCGCCGGCCTTGAGGCGCTCGTCCGCTGGGTCCACCCCGAGCGCGGCAAGGTCCCGCCGGACGAGTTCATCGCCATCGCCGAGTCCTCGGGCCTCATGCCCCACCTCACCGAGTACGTCCTGGAGACCGCCCTCGCCCAGGTCGCCCGCTGGCGCGCCCAGGGGCTCAACGTCCCGGTCGCCGTCAACGTCTCCCCGCGCGACGTCCACACCCCCGGCTTCGCCGGCGCCGTCGCCGCCCGTCTCGCCCGCCACGGCGTGCCCGCCGGGGCGCTCCAGCTGGAGATAACGGAGCACGTGCTCCTGGAGGACCCCCAGCGGGCCGCCGACACGCTGAACGGTCTCACCGGCCACGGCGTCAAGATGTCCCTCGACGACTTCGGGACCGGCTACTCCTCCCTGGTCCATCTGCGCAGGCTGCCCGTCAGCGAACTGAAGATCGACCGCTCCTTCGTGGCCCGGCTCGCCGTCGACACCGAGGACGCCGAGATCGTCCGCTGCACCGTGGACCTCGCCCACTCGCTCGGCCTCCTCGTCGTCGCGGAGGGCGTCGAGGACGACGAGACCTGGGAGCGCCTGCGCGACCTGGGCTGCGACGCCGTCCAGGGCTGGCTGGTGGCCGCCGCGATGCCGCCCGGCGAGGCCACGGCCTGGCTCCTGGCCCGCGGCGAGCACGGCTGGCGCCGACCCGCCGACATCGCCGCCCAGGTCGACCTGGACCACCCGTCGGGCCAGGTCGTGCAGTGATCCGCACCCTCCCGGGGCAAACCGTTTAACGGGCAGCCGTACCGGCGCCCTAGGATGGGCGCACACCATCAAGCTCACCCCGTGAGGATCCGCATGCCTGGCATCACGCGCGAGGAGGTCGCCCACCTCGCACGGCTGGCGCGTCTGGAGCTGAAGGGCGAAGAACTCGATCACTTCGCCGGCCAGCTCGACGACATCATCGGCGCGGTCGCCCGCGTCTCCGAGGTCGCCGACCAAGACGTACCGCCGACCTCCCACCCGCTGCCGCTGACCAATGTCATGCGCGCGGACGAGGTCCGTCCGTCGCTCACCCCCGAGCAGGCGCTCTCCGGCGCCCCGGCCCAGGAGCAGCAGCGTTTCAAGGTGCCGCAGATCCTGGGGGAGGACTAAGAAGTCATGACGGACAACACCATCATCAAGCTCACCGCGGCCGAGATCGCCGGGAAGATCGCCGCCGGCGAGCTGACCGCCGTCGAGGTCACCGAGGCGCACCTCGCCCGCATCGAGGCCGTCGACGAGAAGGTCCACGCCTTCCTGCACGTCGACCGCGAGGGTGCCCTCGCGCAGGCCCGCGCCGTCGACGAGAAGCGCGCCCGGGGCGAGAAGCTCGGCCCGCTCGCCGGTGTGCCGCTCGCGCTCAAGGACATCTTCACCACCGTCGGCATGCCGACCACCGTGGGCTCGAAGATCCTGGAGGGCTGGATCCCGCCGTACGACGCGACCCTGGTCAAGAACCTCAAGGCCGCCGACGTCGTCATCCTCGGCAAGACCAACATGGACGAGTTCGCGATGGGCTCCTCGACGGAGAACAGCGCGTACGGCCCGACCGGCAACCCCTGGGACCTGACCCGGATCCCCGGCGGCTCCGGCGGCGGCTCCTCGGCCGCGCTCGCCGCGTACGAGGCCCCGCTCGCCATCGGCACGGACACCGGCGGCTCCATCCGCCAGCCCGCGGCCGTCACCGGCACCGTCGGCGTCAAGCCGACCTACGGCGGCGTCTCCCGCTTCGGCATGGTGGCCTTCTCGTCCTCCCTCGACCAGGGCGGCCCCTGCGCCCGTACGGTCCTGGACGCGGCCCTCCTGCACGAGGCGATCGCCGGGCACGACCCGCTCGACTCGACCTCCATCGACGCCCCGGTCCCGCCGGTCGTCGAGGCCGCGCGCAACGGCTCGGTCGCCGGCATGCGCGTCGGTGTCGTCAAGCAGTTCCGCGGCGAGGGCTACCAGGCCGGCGTCGTGCAGCGCTTCGACGAGTCCGTCGAGCTGCTGAAGTCGCTGGGTGCCGAGGTCGTCGAGCTGGACTGCCCGACCTTCGACCTCGCCCTCTCGGCGTACTACCTGATCGCGCCGTCGGAGTGCTCCTCCAACCTGGCCCGCTTCGACGCCATGCGCTACGGCCTGCGGGTCGGCGACGACGGCACGCGGTCCGCCGAGGACGTCACCGCCCTCACCCGTGAGGCCGGCTTCGGCGACGAGGTCAAGCGCCGGATCATCCTCGGTACGTACGCGCTGAGCTCCGGCTACTACGACGCCTACTACGGCTCGGCGCAGAAGGTCCGCACCCTCATCACCCGCGAGTTCGAGAAGGCCTTCGAGGAGGTGGACGTGATCGTCTCCCCGACGACCCCCACCACCGCCTTCCCGATCGGCGAGCGCGCCGACGACCCGATGGCGATGTACCTCGCGGACCTGTGCACCATCCCGACCAACCTGGCCGGCAACGCCGCCATGTCGCTGCCCTGTGGCCTCGCGCCCGAGGACGGTCTCCCGGTCGGCCTGCAGATCATCGCCCCCGCCATGAAGGACGACCGGCTGTACAAGGTCGGCGCCGCCGTCGAGGCCGCCTTCGTGGAAAAGTGGGGTCACCCGCTGCTTGAGGAGGCTCCGTCGCTGTGAGTGCCATGGCAAAGAAGGCCAAGAACTTCAAGAAGTCGAAGACCGGCGTCTACGTCTCGCTGGCGACCACCGCGTTCGGCGCGATCAGTGTCGCGAAGCAGGCCAAGCTGGCCCGCAACGACCACGACATGCTGCGGCTGATCGACTCCGCCGTGTCCGCCGCCGCCATCGTTACCGGCCTGGCGATCCTCTACCGGGAGCTGAAGCGCCTGGGCGACGACGACGTCCTGCTGGGCTGAGAGGGAAAGTCTCACCGTGACCGTCACTGAACTGCTGTCGTACGAAGCGGCGCTCGCCGAGTACGACCCCGTCATGGGCCTTGAGGTCCATGTCGAGCTCGGCACCAAGACGAAGATGTTCTGCGGCTGCTCGACCGAGCTGGGCGCGGAGCCGAACTCGCAGACCTGCCCGACCTGCCTCGGCCTGCCCGGCTCCCTGCCGGTGGTCAACGCGATCGGCGTCGAGTCCGCGATCAAGATCGGCCTCGCGCTGAACTGCGAGATCGCCGAGTGGTGCCGCTTCGCCCGGAAGAACTACTTCTATCCGGACATGCCGAAGAACTTCCAGACCTCCCAGTACGACGAGCCGATCGCCTTCAACGGCTACCTGGACGTCCAGCTGGAGGACGGCGAGATCTTCCGCGTGGAGATCGAGCGCGCCCACATGGAGGAGGACACCGGCAAGTCCACCCACATCGGTGGCGCGACCGGCCGCATCCACGGCGCCTCGCACTCGCTGCTCGACTACAACCGGGCCGGCATCCCGCTCATCGAGATCGTCACCAAGCCGATCGAGGGCGCGGGCGAGCGGGCCCCCGAGGTCGCCAAGGCGTACGTCGCCGAGCTGCGCGAGCTGATCCGTGCCCTGGGCGTCTCCGAGGCGCGCATGGACAAGGGCCAGATGCGCTGCGACGTGAACCTGTCGCTGCGCCCGCACGGCACCAAGACCTTCGGCACCCGCTCGGAGACGAAGAACGTCAACTCGCTCCGTTCGGTGGAGCGCGCGGCGCGCTTCGAGATCCAGCGCCACGCGGCCGTCCTGTCCTCCGGCGGGACGATCGTGCAGGAGACCCGTCACTTCCACGAGGACGACGGCTCCACCACCTCCGGCCGCATCAAGGACAACGCCGAGGACTACCGGTACTTCCCGGAGCCCGACCTGGTCCCCGTCGCCCCGGCCCGCGCGTGGGTCGAGGAACTGCGGGGCGGTCTGCCCGAGCTGCCGCGCGTGCGCCGCAACCGGCTGCGTGAGGAGTGGGCCGTCTCCGAGCAGGAGATGCAGTCCATCCTGAACGCGGGTGCGGTCGACGCGATCGTCGCGACCACCGAGGCGGGCGCGGACGCGGCCTCGGCCCGCAAGTGGTGGATGGGCGAGCTGGCCCGCAACGCCAACGAGAAGGGCGTCTCCCTTGAGGAGCTGCCCATCACCCCGGCGGACGTGGCCCGGGTCTCGGCCCTGGTGGCCGGCGGCGACCTCAACGACAAGCTGGCCCGTCAGGTCATCGAGGGCGTCCTCGCCGGCGAGGGCACCCCGGACGAGGTCGTCGAGAAGCGCGGTCTGAAGGTCGTCTCCGACGACGGTGCGCTCGGCGCGGCCGTCGACGAGGCCATCGCGGGCAACGCGGCCATCGCCGACAAGATCCGCGGCGGCAAGGTCGCGGCGGTCGGCGCCCTGGTCGGCGCGGTCATGAAGGCCACCCGCGGCCAGGCGGACGCGGCGAAGGTCAAGGACCTGATCCTGGAGAAGCTGGGCGTCACCGAGGGCTGAGCGCCCGAGGGCCCGTGAGGAGGGGCGGTACGGCTGTCGTGAGGACGGCCGTACCGCCCCTTCCTCATCCCGACAGCAGGTGTCGGCCGAGGACCGCGAGGTCATCGACGCGTCCCACTGCGCGCTGGTCATCGAGACCTCGGGGAACCCGCGCACGCTGCTCGCGAGCCTGGACCGCGACGAGGTGCACCAGCGTGTCCGGAGCGGGCAGCGTGGGGCATTCCGATGACGGGTCGACGGGGCCGGCCCGCCGACGGTGGGCGAGCGTCGCCGGGGGAGCGTCGGTGGGGGAGTGTGGCCGGAAATCGCTTGGATTCCTGTCGTGTTCTGTTGGACGTTCACCACCGCGCCCCCGTCGGGCCTTCTCGCCGTCACCCCGGATCACTACCGTCCCCGGCGTACCAACCAATGGCTCGAAGGCGAACCATTGGCCGTCGACTGGAGGTCGGTCTTGTCATCCGAGAAGTCCCCCGAGCTGTCCCGCAGAAGGCTCCTCGCGCTGGGCGGTGGCGCGCTCGGCGTCGCCGCGGCGGGCTCCCTGCTGCCGCCGTCGCTGCAGGCGGCGATGGCCGCGGAGCCTCCGGCCGGGGGGATGGCGGCGATCCGGCACGTGGTGATCCTCATGCAGGAGAACCGTTCCTTCGACCACTACTTCGGCACCCTCCGCGGCGTCCGCGGATTCGGCGACCGCAATGCCATCGAACTCCCCTCGGGCACGCCGGTCTTCGAGCAGCCGGCCGCGCTCGGCCGCACCGTGCTGCCCTTCCCGATCCGCGGCGCCGCCGCGACGCAGAAGAAGGACCTCCAGTACATCGGCGACCTCGACCACTCCTGGAGCGGCGGAGGAAAGGCCTGGCGCGGCGGCTGGATGGACGGCTGGGTCACGGCCAAGACCGCCGCCACCATGGCGTACTACGACCGCCAGGACATCCCGCTCCACTACGAGCTCGCCGACACCTTCACCATCTGCGACGCGTACCACTCGTCCATCCACACCTCGACGAGCCCCAACCGCAACCACCTCTGGTCCGGCTGGACCGGCTTCGAGGCCGACGGCAGCCGCGCCGTCACCAACGCCGCCTACGCCGAGGACACCCACCCCGGCTACGGCTGGTCCACCTACGCCGAACGGCTCGAAGCCGCCGGGCGGAGCTGGAAGACGTACACCGAGTGGGAGAACTTCACCGACAACAACATCGAGTTCTTCACCACCTTCAAGAAGATCGCCCGCAAGGCCCTCGCCGGCACCGGCGGGCACACCTTCATGGAGTCCTTCTACGCCGCCGTCCGCGACACCGACGACCCCGCCGAGCGGACGAGACTGCTCGGACTCCTCGACGAGGGCGTCGCGACCCTCACCGACGCCGAGCGCTCCCTCTTCGAGCGCGGGCTCCGCCGCGTCGAGTCCGGCACCCTCGCCGACGCCTTCCGCGCGGACGTCGCCGCCGGCACCCTCCCCGAGGTCTCCTACCTCGTCCCCTCCGCGATCGACTCCGAGCACCCCGGCGCCTCCTCGCCGATCGCCTCCGCGACCCTCGTCTACAAGGTGCTCGACGCCCTCGGCGCGCACCCGGACGTCTGGCGCCACACCGTCGTCCTGATCAACTACGACGAGAACGACGGCTTCTTCGACCACGTCCCGCCGCCGGTCCCGCCCGCCGACGACACGGACGAGCACTGGAAGGGGCAGCCCACCGGCCTCGGCATCCGCGTCCCGCTGCTCGTCGTCTCCCCCTGGTCGGTCGGCGGCTACGTCTGCTCCGAGACCTTCGACCACACCTCCGTGATCCGCTTCCTGGAGCAGCTCACCGGCGTCCGGGAGCCCAACATCACCCCCTGGCGCCGGGCCGTCACCGGCGACCTCACCTCCGCCTTCGACTTCCGGCGCGGCCGCAGGCGGCCCGAGGTCGAGCAGCCCGGCCCGGTCCCGCCCTTCACCGGACGCTGGCGGCCGCAGCCCCCGGCCGTCCAGCGGATGCCCGAGCAGGAGCCCGGAGTCCGCCGCGCCCGCCCCCTGCCGTACCAGCCGGACGCCTCCGCGACGACCGGCGCCGGTGCCGTCACGGTCGCGCTCAGCAACCGGGGCAAGGCGAGCGCGCACTTCGCGCTCTATCCGTACGCGGGTGAGTTCACCGTCCCGCAGCACCGGGACGTCAGGGGCGAGGAGCAGTGGACCGTCCCCGTCCCGGGTGATCGCTACCGCTTCACGATCACCGGCCCCAACGGCTTCCGGCGCGAGTTCGAGGGCCCCGCGACGGGCGGCGCCGAGCTCGCCACCCGGCTCGACCACCATGACCGTGACCTGCACCTCACCGTCCGGAACACCGGCTCCGCCCCGGTGGCCTTCACCGTCCGGCCGCTCGGCTACGTCGACGAGGACGACCTTGCCGACTGGACCCGCACCGTCACCGTGAAGCCCGGGAAGACCCGTACCGTCGTGCACTCCGCCGCCGACGCGCACGGCTGGTACGACCTTGAGGTGACCGCACCCGGCGGCTTCCGTCGCCGGCTCATGGGCCACATCGAGAACGGCCGCGCGAGCGTGTCCGGCTGAGGTCCCGGACGCCGGGGACCTCAGGTCAGGCCCTTGGTCCCCGGCCTTCGCCGTGCCCTGTGAGGATCGCCACGAAACGGGCAAACGATCACGTTTGGCTGGAACAGTGGGCGGAAGCACAGATCCAGTCAGGAGCACGTCCTTTGGCCGCAATCGCACGGTGGTGCCTCCGGCACCGTCTCGTCGTCGTTCTCCTGTGGCTCCTCGCGCTCGGCGGGACCGCGGCCGGCGCCACCCTGGCAGGCAGCGCGTACTCCAACGACTACGAGGCCCCCGGCACCGAGTCAGGCCGGGCCACCGCCCTCCTCGACCGGGGCTTCCACGGCCTCGGCGGCGACAGCGACACCATCGTCTGGCACAGCGACCGGGGCAGCGTCCGCGCCGACGCCGTCGAGCGGCGCATGACCGCGATGCTCGACCAGGTCGCCGACCTCCCCGGCATCGCCGCCGTCACCTCCCCGTACGGCGACACGCGCGGCCAGGTCAGCGAGGACGGCCACACCGCCTACGCCACCGTCAGCTTCCACGCGCAGGCCGACGACATCCCCGAGGCCCAGGCCCGCGCCCTGGTGGACACCGCCAAGGCCGCCGCCTCCGACGACCTCCAGGTCGAGCTCGGCGGCAGCGCCGTCGCCCTCACCGAGGGACCCGGCGGGCACATTGCCGAGATCGTCGGCGTCGCCGTCGCCGGCGTCGTCCTCTTCCTCGCCTTCGGCTCGCTCGCCGCCTCCGCGCTCCCCCTCGCGACCGCGCTGGTCAGCGTCGGCATCGCGTACTCCGGGATCGTGCTCCTCGGCCACCTCATGACCGTCGCCGACTTCGCCCCCATGCTGGGCATGCTCGTCGGCCTCGGCGTCGGCATCGACTACGCCCTCTTCATCGTCACCCGGCACCGCAGAGGCCTCAAACGCGGCCTCTCCGTCGCCGAGGCCGCCGAGACCGCCGTCGCCACCACCGGCCGCGCCGTCGTCTTCGCCGGCGCCACCGTCTGCATCGCCCTGCTCGGCATGCTCATCCTGCGGCTCGGCTTCCTCAACGGCGTCGCCATCGCCGCCTCGCTCACCGTGCTCCTCACGGTCGCCGCCTCCGTCACCCTGCTGCCCGCGCTGCTCTCGTTCATCGGCATGCGCGCGCTGTCCCGGCGCGAACGCCGGGTGCTCGCCGAGCGCGGGCCGCAGCCCGAGCTGCCCACCGGCTTCGCCGCCCGCTGGTCCGCCTTCGTCGAGCGGCACCCCAAGCTCCTCGGCGCGGTCGCCGTCCTCGTCATGGGCGTCCTCGCGCTGCCGACGCTCTCCCTCCACCTCGGCACCTCCGACCAGGGCAACGGCCCCGCCTCCGCGACCACGCGTCAGGCGTACGACCTGCTCGCCGAGGGCTTCGGGCCGGGTGTCAACGGGCCCCTCACCCTCGTCGCAGGCCTCGACGGCGCCGACGACCGCGTCGCCCTCGACCAGCTGCCCGCCGCGCTCACCGCCACCAAGGGCGTCGCGTCCGTCTCCCCGGTCACGTACAACAGCGCGGGCGACACCGCCGTCCTCACCGTCGTGCCCGAATCCGCCCCGCAGTCCAAGGCGACCAGCGAGCTCGTCGACCGGCTCCGCACCGACGTCCTCCCGAAGGCCGAGAACGGCACCTCCCTCGACGTCCACGTCGGCGGCGTCACCGCCTCCTACGACGACTTCGCCGAGATCATCGTCGGCAAGCTGCCGCTCTTCGTCGGCGTCGTGATCGCCCTCGGCTGCCTGCTGCTCCTGCTCGCCTTCCGGTCGATCGGCATCCCGCTCAAGGCCGCCGCCATGAACATCGCCGCCGTCGCCGGAGCCTTCGGCATCGTCGTCGCGATCTTCCAGTGGGGCTGGGGGAGCGAGCTGCTCGGCCTCGGCAGCGCCGGACCGGTCGAACCCTTCCTCCCCGTGATCATGGTCTCCGTGCTCTTCGGGCTCTCCATGGACTACCAGGTCTTCCTGGTCAGCCGGATGTACGAGGAGTGGCTGGAGACCGGCGACAACCGGCGGGCGGTCCGGGTCGGTCTCGCCGAGACCAGCCGCGTGATCAACTCCGCGGCGGTCATCATGATCTCCGTCTTCCTGGCCTTCGTCCTCAGCGGCGACCGGGTCATCGCGATGTTCGGCATCGCCCTCGCGGCGGCCGTCGCCCTCGACGCCTTCGTCCTGCGCACCCTCCTCGTGCCCGCCCTCATGCACCTGCTCGGCGGCGCCAACTGGTGGCTGCCGAAGTGGCTCGACCGCCTGCTGCCCCGGATCAGCATCGAACCGCCCGAGTGCCGCGACGCCGCCGACGCGCGTGCGAAGATCCCCGTACAGCGCGTGACGGCCGCGGCCGTGGAGGAGAGGAACGAGGATGTTCGCGATATCGCTGGGTGACGACGGCGCCGAGCTGAGGCCCCTGGAGCCCTGGCAGGCCGAGGAGCTGCTCGCCCACATGGACCGGGGCAGGGACTTCATCGGGCAGCACATCGGCCTCCCCGACGTCGTCTCGGACCTCGACTCGGCCCGCGCCTACCTCCGCTCGTACGCCGAGAAGGCCGCGAGCGACACCGGCCGCCTCTACGGCATCTGGAGCGAGGGCACCCTGGTCGGCGGCGTCCTCTTCCGGACCTTCGACGTCGCGAACGGCACCGCCGAGGCCGGCTGCTGGCTGGAGCCCTCCGCCGCCGGGAAGGGCCTGATCACCCGGGCCTGCCGGGTGATCATCGACTGGGCGATCGAGGAGCGGGGCATCCACCGCGTCGAGTGGTACGCCTCCACGAAGAACCTGGCCAGCGTCGCCGTCGCCCGCCGCCTCGGGATGACGAAGGAGGGCGTCGTGCGGGAGAACTACCTCTACCGCGGCACCCGCGCCGACACCGAGATCTGGGCCGTCCTCGCCCCCGAGTGGCGCTCGGCGAAGGCGTCTTAAGCCCCCTCTCATGTCGGCGCCCTAGCGTGCGCCGCATGGACACCAAGACGACCGAGAAGACCGCACCCGACACCGGGACGGAGAAGGCCGGCGCGGCGGCGGAGACCGCGACCGACGAGGCCGGCGCGGCGGCGGAGACCGCGACCGACGAGGCCGGCGCGGCGGCGGAGACCGCGACCGCCGCCGACACCGCCGACCTCCTCGACGAGCAGGACGAACGGGACGGGGACGAACGGGACGGGGACGAGCCGGACGACGACGGGGCGGACTCCCCCGAGGCCGCCTCCTCCGGGACCACCGGCATCGGCGCCGCCGCCGCTGCCCTGGTCTCCGCGGGCCTCTCCGCCGTCGCCCTCACCGGCACCTGGACCGGCAAGGTCGTCGCCGAGCGCGAGACGCTCATCGGGCAGATCAAGACCTCCGGCAGCGGCACCCCGGCCCAGCAGATCAGCGAGATCTACGGCGACGCCTGGCACAGCACCGCCCTGGTCAACGGCGTCTTCGCCCTCATCGCACTGCTCGTCGCCGTCCTCGTGCTCACCCTGCCCCGGCGGCCCGCCTGGGTCCGCGCGGTGGCCGTCGCGGGCGCCGTCCTGGGAGGCCTGGGGCTGCTCCTCTCGCTCGGTACCTACTTCGACCTGTTCCTGAGCCTCCCGACCACCGGCTCCTGAGACGTCCCGGGGTACCGCCTAAGGCACCCCCGGAACCCTCCTAAGGACCCCCGTACCCCGAACATGCGGCACTCGCCCGATGTGACGGCACCCCCTGGGAAACGAAAGTAGAGGCATCGCAAGAGAGCGATACCGAAACCGGAAACCAGGGAGCACACGATGTTCGAGTACGAACTCCACACCATGCACCACGCCGAGCTCATCGCCGAGGCCGCCGCCCACCGCCTCGCCCAGGAGGCCGCGGTGACCCGCAAGGGCCTGCGCCTCTTCGGCCACCGGATCGGAGGCCATGACACGGAGGGGCAGGTGGTCGACGGCGGTCGCGGTCGCTTCGTCCGGGCCGCGTGAGCCCCGTATGAGCGACGGCAAGGAAGTCTGTGCGATGCTCGGCGCCGTGGAGACCAGGTCAGTCAGTCCCGTCTTCGTCGGCCGCGCCGGCGAACTCACCGCCCTCACCGAGGCGCTCTCCCGCGCGACCGCGGGAGAGCCCCAGGCCCTGCTCGTCGGCGGTGAGGCGGGTGTCGGCAAGACCCGGCTCATCGAGGAGTTCCTCGACACGGCCTGCGACCGGGGCGCCGTCGTGGCCCTCGGCGGCTGCGTCGAACTCGGCGCCGACGGCCTGCCCTTCGCGCCCTTCTCCGCCGCTCTGCGCGCGCTCCGCCGCCGCCTCCCCGAGGACCTCGACGCCGCCGCCGAGGGCCACGAGGGCGAACTCGCCCGCCTGCTGCCCGAACTGGGCGACCCCGGCAGCCACGAGCCCTCCGACGAGGACTCCACCGCCCGCCTCTTCGAACTGACCGTACGGCTCCTGGAACGGCTCGCCGCCGACCGCACCCTCGTGCTCGTCCTGGAGGACCTGCACTGGGCTGACGCCTCCACCCGGCACCTGCTCACCTACCTCCTGCGCACCCTGCGCCGCGGCCGGATCGTGGTCGTCGCCAGCTACCGCGCCGACGACATCCACCGCCGCCACCCGCTGCGCCCCCTCCTCGCCGAGCTCGACCGGCTCCGCACCATCCGCCGCATCGAACTCTCCCGCTTCACCCGCACCGAGGTGCACCGCCAGCTCACCGGCATCCTCGCCGCCGAACCCGACCCCGGACTCGTCGAAGAGGTCTTCGAACGCTCCGACGGCAACGCCTTCTTCGTCGAGGAACTCGTCGTCTCCCACGAGGCCGGCTGCGCCGCGGGCCAGCTCAGCGACTCCCTCCGCGACCTCCTGCTCGTCCGGGTCGAGGCGCTCCCCGAGGCCGCCCAGCGGGTCGCCAGGATCGTCGCCGAAGGCGGCTCCACCGTCGAGTACGGACTGCTCGCCGCCGTCGCCCGGCTCACCGAGGACGAGCTCATCGAGGCGCTGCGCGCCGCCGTCGGCGCCAACATCCTCCTCGCCGTCCCCGACGGCGACGGCTACCGCTTCCGCCACTCCCTGGTCCGCGAGGCCGTCAGCGACGACCTGCTGCCCGGCGAGCGCTCCCGCCTCAACCGGCGCTACGCCGAGGCCCTGGAGGCCGACCCCGGGCTCGTCCGCCCCCATGAGCGGACCACCCGCCTCGCCACGTACTGGTACCACGCGCACGCCCCGGAGAAGGCCCTCCCCGCCGTCCTCCAGGCCTCCGTCGAGACCCGCACCCGGCACGCCTACGCCGAGCAGCTCAGCCTCCTCGAACGCGCCATGGAACTCTGGGACAAGGTCCCCGCCGAGACCCGCGACTCCCTGCGCCCCATCGACTACGCCGACGCCTATCCCGCCTGCGGCTGCGACCCCGCGACCACCTCGCTGCGCTACCTCGACCTGCTCGCCGAGGCCGCCGTCGCCGCCCGGCTCAGCGGCGAGCGCGAGCGGGCCTCGAAGATCTGCCGCACGGCGCTGCGGATCCTCGACGAGGCCGAGAACGACCCGCTGCGCGCCGCCTGGTTCTGGACCGAGATGGCCCGGCTCCAGTCCAACCTCGGCCGCGGCGACGGCTGGCCGGAGATCGCCCGCGCCCAGGAGCTCGTCAAGGGCCTCCCGCCGTCCGCCGTCCACGCCACCGTCCTCGTCGGCGCCGCCGGCTGGGGCATGCTCCGCAACCCCGGCCCCGAGGCGCTCGCCGCCGCCGAGCGCGCCGTCGAGTACGCGCGGTTCGTCAAGGCCGAACCGATCGAGCTGAACGCCCGGATCACCCTCGGCACCATCATGGTGTCGGCGGGAGACACCGAGGGCGGGCTCGCCGCCATGCACGAGGCCCGCGAACGGACCATCGCCCTCGGCCAGTTCCACGAGGCCGCCCGCGCCCATGTGAACCTCTCCTCCTCCATGGAGGCGCTCGGCCGCTCCCGCGAGGCCGTGGAGATCGCCACCACCGGCATCGAACTGGCCCGCTCCCGCGGCCTCGTCGACAGCGCGGGCTGGATCCGCGCCAACCTCGCCGAATCGCTCCTCTCGCTCGGCGACTGGGACCGCGCCAAGGAGGAGGCCGAGGAACTGCTCCGCTCCGGCGCCAGCAGCACCAAGCCGGGCGGCACCGCCCTGCTGCAGCTCGCCCACCTCGCCCTCGGCCGCGGCGAGCCGGCCAGGGCCGCCGCGCACCTCGCCGAGGCCCGCAGCCGCTACGGCGCCCGCGACCCGATCCCGCAGTACACCCTGCCCATGGCCCAGGTCGAGATCGCCGTCGCCGCCGCCGAGGGACGCCTCACGGACGTACGGGAACTGCTCGCCGCCACCGCGGAGACCGGCTTCCCGCCCGGCACCCACCGCTACGGCTGGCCGCTCGTCCTCACCGCCGTCGCAGCCGAGGCCGACAGCCGCGGGCTGCCCGCCGCCGCCGAGGGCCGCGCCGAGGCCCTCGCCCTCGTCCGCCGCTGCGTCCGCGGCCTCGCCACCCCGGCCCCCGTCTGGGCGGCCTACGCCCAGCAGGTGTCCGAGGAGCTCGCCCGCGCCGAGGGCCGCGAGACCGCCGCCCGCTGGGCCGAGGTCGTCGCCGCCTTCGAGCCGCTCGAACGCCCGCACCAGCTGGCCCGCGCCCGTCACCGTCTCGCCGACGCCCTGCTCGTCGAGGGCGGCCGCCGCGAGGAGGCCGCGGCCCTGCTCCGCGCGGCCCAGGCCACCGCCGCCCGCCTCGGCGCCCGCCCGCTCCGCGAGGACGTGGAACTCCTCGCCGCCCGCGCCCGCCTCTCCCTCACCCCGGAGAAGCAGGTCCCGGCGCCGGCGGAGCCGGGCGACGACACCTTCGGCCTGACGCCCCGGGAACAGGACGTGCTGCGCCTGGTCGCGGCCGGCCGCACCAACCGTCAGATCGCCGAGGAACTCTTCATCTCACCCAAGACGGCCAGCGTCCACGTCTCCAACATCCTCGCCAAGCTCGGCGTCGCCGGCCGCGGCGAGGCCGCCGCCCTGGCCCACCGCCTGCACCTCCTCGACACGCCCGTCTGACGCCCCGGGCCTCCCCGACCCCGCCGACCCCGGAGGCCCCGCGGGCTCAGGCCCGGAAGCGGTGTCCCCCGTCCCGCCGGAGCCGTCCGCCGGGCGGGGGAGGCGTATCGTCACCCGGCCCGAGGCCAGGTCCACCGGGCCGCGTCCCGGGTCGGCGTCCCCCGGATCCTCCCGGGTGAGGGCCTCACGGCGCCGCTCCTCCTCGATGTGCCTGCGCCCCGGCGCGAAGAACTCGTCCAGTCCGCCGAACACGGTCACCGCCTCCCTCACCTCACCTCCAGCCGGAGGATCCGGTCGTCCCCGGGCCCGGGTGTCCCCCGGGTGTCGGTCTCGCTGGTCGCGAGCCAGAGCCTGCCGCCGCCGGTCGCGAGAACCGTGCGCAGACGTCCGTACTCACCCTTCAGGAACGCCTCCGGCTCCCCGGATCGTTCCGCGCCGGAGAGCGGCACCCGCCACAGCCGCTCGCCCCTGAGCCCGGCCATCCAGATCGCGCCCCGCGCGTACGCGATGCCGCTCGGCGAGGCCTCCGAGGTCGGCCACTGCGCCACCGGGTCCACGAAACCGGACTTCCCGGACCGGCCCTCGGCCTCCGGCCAGCCGTAGTTCCGGCCGGGCTCCACCAGGTTCAGCTCGTCCCAGGTGTTCTGTCCGAACTCGGCCGCCCACAGCCGGCCCTCCGCGTCCCAGGCGAGCCCCTGCACATTGCGGTGCCCGTACGAATAGACCACCGAGCCGGGGAAGGGATTGCCCGGTGCGGGTCTGCCCTCCGGCGTCATCCGCAGGATCTTCCCGCCGAGCGACGCCCGGTCCTGGGCCAGCCCGGTCCGGCCCGTCTCGCCCGTCCCCGCGTACAGCATGCCGTCCGGCCCGAACGCGATCCGTCCGCCGTTGTGCACGAAGCCCTTGGGGATGCCGGTGAGCACCGGCTCCGGCGCGCCGAGCCGGTCGCCCTCCCCGCCGCCGTACCGCATGCGCACGATCCTGTTGTCCGTGGCGGCCGTCAGATACGCGTACACCCGACCGTCCCGCACGGCGAGCCCCAGGAGCCCGCCCTCGCCGCCCGGCACCACCCCCGGGACCTCGCCGAGCACGGTCTTCGCGCCGGTCCGCCCGTCGACCCGGGTGATCGTCCGCTCGTCCCGCGAGGAGACCAGCAGATCCCCGCCGGGCAGTTCCGCGAGCCCCCAGGGGGACCTCAGCCCCTCGGTGAGCGTCCCCGTCACCGACACGGAGCCGGCGGAGGGCGCGGACGGCGGCGAGGACCGTGAGGAAGGCGAGGAAGGCGAGGAAGGCGAGGACGGCGAGACGGAGACCGACGAGGGCGGCGCGGTGCCCGGACGCTCCTCGGCGGGGGTCCCCGAGGAACAGCCGGCCAAGAGCAGCAGCACGGCGGCGCCCCACAGGGCCTTCACGACAGGACGGCTCATGAAACGGTCCCCTTCGACGAGTCGAGCGGCATCCCTACACCCTTGATACACCGCTCGCCCCGATCAGGTTCCCGCTCTCAGTCCCAGGAACCGCGCGGAGCCGGAAGCGCCGCGATCTCCGCCAGGTCCTCTCCGGTGAGCCGCAGCGCCGCCGCCCCCGCGTTCTCCACCGCCCACCGCTCCCGCTTCGCCCCCGGCACCGGCACGACGTGCCGCCCGCGGCCCAGCACCCACGCCAGCGCCACCTGCGCCGGGGTGACCTCCGTCCCGTGTCGCGCCGCCACTCTGCGCAGTCCCGCCACGATCGGCTGGTTCGCCGCCATCATCTCGGCGGTGAACCGGGGGTGCCGGGCCCGCGGGTCCTCCGGCTCGAAGCCTCCGCCCGGGGTCAGCGTCCCGGTCAGGAAGCCGTTCCCCAGCGGCATCGCCGCCAGGAATCCGACGCCCCGCGCCGCACACCAGGGCAGCAGACGCACCAGGGCCTCCCGCGACCACACCGACAGCTCCGCCTCCACCGCCGCCACCGGGAACACCTGCTGGATCCGGTCCAGTTGCCGGATCGTTCCCTCGTACCCGTCGCGGCCGGCACCCGTCGCACCCCGGCGGGCCGACCGGGCACCGACGGCGCAGAGGCCGAGCGCCCGCACCTTGCCGGCGGACACCAGCTCGGCCATGGCGCCCCAGGTCTCCTCGATCGGCACCTCGGGGTCCGCGCGATGCAGCTGGTAGAGATCGATGACATCGGTCTGGAGCCGTCGCAGCGAGGCGTCGCAGGCCCGGCGCACGTACCCCGGCCTGCCGTCGGCGACCACGTGCCGCCGCTCCCCGCCGTCGCCGACCAGCAGGCCGCACTTCGTCGAGACGAACGCCTCGGCCCGGCGCACCTTCAACACCCGCCCCACCAAAAGCTCGTTGGTGAACGGGCCGTACATGTCGGCGGTGTCGAGGAGGCTCACCCCGGCGTCGAGCGCCGCGTGCACGGTCCGCAGCGAGCGGTCCCCCCGCTGTTCCGAACGGCTGTACGCCCAGCTCATCGGCATGCACCCCAGGCCGATCGCACCCACGTCGAGCGCCGTCGCCCCGATAGTCCTGCGCTCCACCTGCCGGTACCCCTCCCTGTGCCGTCCCCCAAAGTAACCAATGGCGCACGGGATTCTTCGCATAGCCTCCCGGTCATGAGATTCGAAGACACGACCGCTGACGTGTGGCTTCCCGTCCCCGCCGACGAGATCGACGGGCTGCCGGCACCGGGGGAGTCGGGCCTGAACTACCGCTTCTGGGACGGCGGTCCCGAGTTCCCGGCCGATCCGGCGCGCTGCGCCTTCTACGTCGTCCCGTACATGAAGGGCTCGGAGATCGCCGTACGGCCGCTGGCGGAGATGACGTCCCTCCGGGTGGTGCAGACCCTCTCCGCGGGCATCGACCACGTCACCCCGGGCATCGGCGCCCTGCGCCCGGGCGTCGCCCTCTGCAACGCGAAGGGCGTCCACGAGGCGAGCACCGCCGAGCTCACGCTCGCCCTGATCCTCGCCTCGCTGCGCGGTATCCCGGGATTCGTGCGCGGCCAGGACGCCGAGGAGTGGCGGGCGGGCTTCTACCCGGCCCTCGCCGACAAGTCCGTCCTGATCGTCGGGTACGGATCGATCGGTGCCGCCATCGAGGACCGGCTCGCACCCTTCGAGTGTGCGCGGGTGGCGCGCGTCGCGCGCTCCGCGCGCACCACAGGGCGCGGCCCGGTGCACGCCCTGACCGACCTTCCCGCGCTGCTCCCCGAGGCGGACGTGGTCGTGCTCTCCACTCCGCTCACGCCCGCGACCACCGGTCTCGCCGACGCCGGGTTCCTCGCGCGGATGAAGGACGGCGCGCTCCTCGTGAACGTCGCCCGGGGCCCGGTCGTCGACACGTCCGCCCTGCTCAAGGAGGTCGAGAGCGGACGGATCACGGCGGCACTGGACGTCACCGACCCGGAACCGCTGCCGGCCGGGCACCCGTTGTGGCACGCTCCCGGTGTCCTGATCAGTCCCCATGTGGGAGGTTCCACTTCGGCCTTCATGCCGAGGGCGAAGCGGCTGATCGCAGGACAACTGCGGCGGTTCGCGGCGGGCGAGGAACTGGCCAACGTCCTCCTCACCACCGGCTGACCGGAGGGGTCCGTTCGACCGTGCGGGTGAGTGCGCCCCCGACACGCGCCGCACACAAGCCCCCTGATCGTCACGGAGAGTACTGCGACCCTGTCCCTGAGTGACGGTCCTGGTGTATCGTCCGGTGGCGGGGGACTGCGTCGAGAACGGGCTGACGCTGGGGAGCGAAGTGACGGGTCATCAGAATCCGAGGGGGGCGACGGGTGGAGCACGGCCGGAGGACCGACGATCCGACGCGGCGACGCCGCCGGCGGCGAGCCCGCCGCGCCTCGCCGCCGGCCTCGCGCACTCGGTACCGGACCAGGCGGCGCAGCACCGCACACCACGCGCCACCGCCGCCGTACCGCCGGACACCGACCGCGCCGCCGACCACGACCTGGCCGCCCATGATGGCGCCGCCCGCGACGGTGCCGCCCATGATGGCGCCGCCCGCGCCACCGCCGCCGCCCACGACGGTGCCGCCCGCGACGGTGCCGCCCGCGCCACCGCCGCCCACGGCGGTGACCGCGACCGCGGCGCCCGTGGCTGTGACTGCAGCGACCACGGCCCCCGCGGCGCCGACGGCCACGCGCACGCGCCCGGTCGTTCCGGTGAGCCGGTGGCGCGGGCGCACGACGCGGGCGGGTGCGGCGGCGCGCCGCCGGAGGGTCCGGTGAGCGCGCCCGGGGCGGTCATCACGCGCCGTCCCGTCGGCGGCGACTCCGGACACCCGGACCCCGGGCGCCCCCGCCTCGGCGGTGCCGCCGCCCAGGTGGCCCTCGGGCTCGTCTGCGCGGGCTACACCACGGGAGCCTCGCTCGGCTGGGGCTCCCCCCGACTGGCCCTCTTCATGGGTGACTTCGGGCTCAGCGCCGCCGCGTTCACCGCCGCCGTCTCCTGCTTCCTCTACGGACGGGGCCACCGCGGCAGCGCCCGCCCGGCCTGGCTGCTCTTCGCCTTCTCCTCCTTCATGGCGGCCGCGGGGAACGCCGTGTGGGGCTGGTACGAGGTGGTGCTCCGTGCCGAGGTGCCGGACTCCTCCGTCGCCGACCTCTTCTTCTTACTCTTCGCGCCGCCCGCCATCGTGGGCCTCCTCGTCCTCGCCAAGAAACCCGTCACGCGGGCCGGCTGGGTGTGTCTGGGGCTCGACGCCTGGCTCATCGGCGGCTCCCTGCTCACGCTCTCCTGGAGCCTCGCCCTCGCCCGTACGACGCACTTCGAG
This sequence comes from Streptomyces sp. NPDC096079, assembly GCF_040303145.1. Lineage (NCBI taxonomy): Bacteria > Bacillati > Actinomycetota > Actinomycetes > Kitasatosporales > Streptomycetaceae > Streptomyces > Streptomyces sp. NPDC096079. The sequence continues at coordinate 236,621 of NZ_JBEOST010000011.1, read as the reverse complement.
GGCGAGTCCGTCGCCCAGGCCGCGCTGTCGCTCGCGTACCCGCTGCTCGACATCGTGCTCGTCAGCATGGTCCTCGTCCTGCACTTCCGACGCTCGCAGGCGAACCGCTCGGCGACGAACACGGCGATCGCCGCGCTCGCCCTGACGGTGCTGTGCGACGCCCTCTTCACCTCGCCGCTGCTTCGCGAGAACTACGCCTCGGGGCAGCTGCTCGACGCCGGCTGGTTCGCCGGCTCGCTGCTGCTGGCGTACGCGCCCTGGGGCGTCCGCCGTCCGCCGGACACCGCGACCGCCGTGCGCGGCCCGTCGCTCCACAGCCGCCCGGTCGCCGGCTCGCTCGCCGCCCTCACCCCGTACCTCGCCGCCGCGGTCTGCACCCTCGGCATCCTGTACAACGTCGTCGAGGGCCGCCGGGTCGACCGGGTCGTCGTCCTCACCGGCTGCACGGTGGTGCTCGCCCTCGTCGTGCGCCAGGGCATCATGCTCCTCGACAACATCGCCCTCACCCATGAACTGGCCCAGAAGGAGAACCACTTCAGGTCGCTCGTGCAGGGCTCCAGCGACGTCATCATGATCGCCGCGCCCACCGGGATGCTGCGCTACGTCAGCCCGGCCGCCTCCGGCGTGTACGGACGGGACGCCGACGACCTCATCGGCTCCGAGCTCGCCTCCCTCATCCATCCCGAGGACCTCGGTGCCGTCGTCCACGAGGTACGGCGCTTCCTGGCCGTCTCGCCCGCCGAAGAGCCCACCACGCGGATCGAGTGCCGCTTCCGCTCCGGCCGCGGCGACTGGCTCAATGTGGAGTCGACGGTCAACCGCCACCAGGGCGGCCTGATCTTCAACAGCCGGGACGTCACCGAACGCGTGCGGCTCCAGGCCCAGTTGCAGCACAACGCCGAGCACGACCCGCTCACGGACCTGCCCAACCGCGCCCTGTTCACCCGGCGCGTCCGGCAGGCGCTCAGCGGCCGCCGCTCCTCCGACCAGGGCACCGCCGTGCTCTTCATCGACCTCGACGGCTTCAAGGCGGTCAACGACCGCCTCGGCCACCAGGCGGGCGACGACCTCCTCGTCCAGGCCGCCCGCCGCCTCCACGACTCGGTACGGGCCGGGGACACCGCCGCCCGGCTCGGCGGCGACGAGTTCGCCGCCCTCATCCTCGGCGACGGCGGCCGCGACCGGACCGCCCGCCGGAGCCAGGTCCAGGAGATCGCCGACCGGCTCCGGCTCACGCTCTCCCAGCCGTACCGCGTGGACGGCGGCAACGAGGTGCGGGTCGCCGCGTCCATCGGCGTCGCCTTCGCCGAGCCCGGCATCGGCGCCGGTGACCTGCTGCGCAACGCGGACCTCGCCATGTACCGGGCCAAGGCCGCGGGCAAGGACCGCGTCGAGCTCTACGCCCCGCAGATGCAGGCCGACGTGGTCCGGCGGACCGAGCTGGCCGCCCGGCTGCGCACCGCCCTCCACGACGGCGAGTTCGCCCTGCTCCACCAGCCGGTCGTCGATCTCGCCACGGGACGGATCTCCGCCGTCAGCGCCCAGGCCCGCTGGCGTTCCTCGCAGGGCATCCTCTTCACACCGGCCGAGTACCTCCGGGTCACGGACGACGGCGAGCGCACCGCCGAGCTCGGCCGCTGGCTGCTGGAGGAAGCGGTGGAGCAGGCCGCCGAGCGGGCGGGAATCGGCCACCGTACGCCCGTGTCCATCCGGCTCTCCGCCCGGCGCCTCCTCGACCGCTCGCTGCCCCTCGGCTCGGTCGAGTCGCTCCTCACCCGGCACGGGCTGCCGTCCGGTTCGCTGATCGTCGAGCTCGCCGACAGCGACCCCAGGACCTCGCTCGACGAGCTGGAGCAGCGCCTGATCACCCTGCGCCGGCTCGGGGTGCGGATCGCCCTCGACGGCTTCGGCAGCGGACATGTGGCGATCAACGCCCTGCGGCGGCTCCCCGTGGACATACTGAAGCTGGACCGGGTGCTCGTGGAGGGCGTGGTCGAGTCGGCCCGGCTCCGCAAGATCACGCGCGGGGTGCTGGGCATCGCCGGGGAGCTCGGACTGCAGACCGTCGCCGAGGGCGTCGACGTCCCGGAGCAGGTCGTGGCCCTGCGCGCGATGGGTTGCAGCCACGCCCAGGGCATGGCCTTCTCGGGTCCTCTCGACGAGTACCGCCTGCGCCGGGCCCTCGTGCGGGACGAGTATCCGCTGCCCGGGGCCGTCCCCGTGCGTGTCGGAAACCGTCCCCCGATCCGCTCAAATAATGAGACGCCTGTCCCACCCACTTGACAGTGGTGAGGGCGGAGAGGGAGGGTCAGTGCCATGCGCACCCGAATTCTCGTACTTGGAAAGCGCGTCGGCTGAGGCAGGGCCCCCGTAGGCCCCGCTGAGAACGCACCCGACGCGCTCCCCTCGCTTGCCTCACGGCACGAGGGGTTTTTTGTTGCACTGGCTCACCCCAAAAACGACGCAAACCCCTGCAAAACACCTCGCAAAAACCCTCTGCTTCGAGAAGAGATGCTGATGACCGAGCAGGCCACCGGGCACCATCCGCAGCCGCGGCCCCGTAACGGCGCGCAGCCCGCCACCACCGTCGAGCACGTCACGGGCGCGCAGTCCCTCATCCGTTCTCTCGAGGAAGTGGGCGCCGACACCGTCTTCGGCATCCCCGGCGGCGCGATCCTCCCCGCCTACGACCCGATGATGGACTCGCAGCGGGTGCGTCACATCCTGGTCCGCCACGAGCAGGGGGCGGGCCACGCCGCCACCGGCTACGCCCAGGCCACCGGCAAGGTCGGCGTCTGCATGGCGACCTCGGGGCCCGGTGCCACCAACCTGGTCACCCCGATCGCCGACGCGCACATGGACTCGGTCCCGCTCGTCGCCATCACCGGCCAGGTCGCCTCCAAGGCGATCGGCACGGACGCCTTCCAGGAGGCGGACATCTGCGGCATCACGATGCCGATCACCAAGCACAACTTCCTCGTCACCAAGGCCGAGGACATCCCGCGGACGATCGCCGAGGCCTTCCACATCGCCTCCACCGGCCGTCCGGGCCCGGTCCTGGTCGACATCGCCAAGGACGCCCTGCAGGCGAAGACCACCTTCAGCTGGCCGCCGCAGACCGACCTGCCCGGCTACCGCCCGGTGACCAAGCCGCACGCCAAGCAGATCCGCGAGGCCGCCAAGCTGATCAGCGCCGCCAAGCGACCCGTCCTGTACGTCGGCGGCGGCGTGATCAAGTCCGGCGCCACCGCCGAGCTGAAGATCCTCGCCGAGCTGACCGGCGCCCCGGTCACCACCACCCTGATGGCGCTCGGCGCGTTCCCCGACAGCCACCCGCTGCACGTCGGCATGCCCGGCATGCACGGCGCGGTCACCGCCGTCACCGCGCTGCAGAAGGCCGACCTGATCGTCGCCCTCGGCGCCCGCTTCGACGACCGCGTCACCGGCAAGCTCGACAGCTTCGCCCCGTACGCCAAGATCGTCCACGCGGACATCGACCCGGCCGAGATCGGCAAGAACCGCGCCGCCGACGTCCCGATCGTGGGTGACGCCCGCGAGGTCATCGCCGACCTGGTCCAGGCCGTCCAGGCCGAGCACAGCGAGGGCAACAAGGGCGACTACTCCGCCTGGTGGAGCGACCTGAGCCGCTGGCGCGAGACCTACCCGCTCGGCTACGACCTGCCGGAGGACGGCAGCCTCTCGCCGCAGCAGGTCATCCAGCGCATCGGCCAGCTCGCCCCGGAGGGCACGATCTTCGCCGCGGGCGTCGGGCAGCACCAGATGTGGGCCGCCCACTTCATCGACTACGAGCAGCCGGCCACCTGGCTGAACTCCGGCGGCGCCGGGACGATGGGCTACGCGGTCCCCGCCGCGATGGGCGCCAAGGCCGGCATGCCGGACCGCACGGTCTGGGCGGTCGACGGCGACGGCTGCTTCCAGATGACCAACCAGGAGCTCACCACCTGCGCCCTGAACAACATCCCGATCAAGGTCGCCATCATCAACAACGGCGCCCTGGGCATGGTCCGTCAGTGGCAGACGCTCTTCTACAACCAGCGCTACTCGAACACCGTCCTGCACTCCGGCCCGGACGACATCCAGGCGAACAAGGGCACCCGCGTCCCCGACTTCGTCAAGCTCTCCGAGGCCATGGGCTGTGTCGCCCTGCGCTGTGAGGACCCGGCCGACCTGGACAAGGTCATCGCCGAGGCCAATGCCATCAACGACCGCCCGGTCGTGATCGACTTCATCGTCCACGAGGACGCCCAGGTCTGGCCGATGGTCGCCGCCGGCACCTCGAACGACGAGGTCATGGCCGCGCGGGGCGTCCGCCCCGACTTCGGCGACGGCGAAGACGACTGAGCGCGCAGAGCGAAAAGGAAGAGACCCAGACATGTCCACCAAGCACACGCTCTCCGTTCTCGTCGAGAACACGCCCGGCATCCTCGCCCGGATCGCCGCCCTGTTCTCCCGCCGCGGCTTCAACATCGACTCGCTCGCCGTGGGCGTCACCGAGCACCCCGACATCTCCCGCATCACCATCGTGGTCAATGTCGAGGACCTGCCCCTGGAGCAGGTGACCAAACAGCTCAACAAGCTGGTCAACGTCCTGAAGATCGTCGAACTCGAGCCCAGCGCTGCGATCCAGCGCGAGCTCGTCCTGGTGAAGGTCCGCGCCGACAACGAGACCCGCTCCCAGATCGTCGAGATCGTGCAGCTGTTCCGCGCCAAGACCGTGGACGTCTCTCCCGAGGCGGTCACCATCGAGGCCACCGGTTCGAGTGACAAGCTCGACGCCATGCTCAAGATGCTGGAGCAGTTCGGCGTCAAGGAGCTCGTGCAGTCCGGCACGATCGCCATAGGGCGTGGCGCCCGGTCCATCACGGACCGGTCCCTGCGGGCCCTCGACCGCAGCGCCTGAGACCCGTCGACGGTCAACCGCCGGTCCGCCCGGCGGTCCGACTGACGAGACCCGAGAACTTTCCTCCCGCTCCCCGCCGTACGGTGGGACGCAACACCAGCACATCAAGGAGAATCCCAGTGGCCGAGCTGTTCTACGACGCAGACGCCGACCTGTCCATCATCCAGGGCCGCAAGGTCGCGGTGATCGGCTACGGCAGCCAGGGCCACGCCCACGCGCTGTCGCTCCGTGACTCCGGTGTCGACGTCCGCGTCGGTCTGCAGGAGGGCTCCAAGTCCAAGGCCAAGGCCGAGGAGCAGGGTCTGCGCGTCGTCTCCGTCGCCCAGGCGGCCGAAGAGGCCGACCTGATCATGATCCTCACCCCGGACCCGATCCAGGCCCAGGTCTACGAGGAGTCCATCAAGGACCACCTGAAGGAGGGCGACGCGCTCTTCTTCGGCCACGGCCTGAACGTCCGCTACGGCTTCATCAAGGTGCCCGAGGGCATCGACGTCGCCCTGGTCGCCCCGAAGGGCCCGGGCCACCTGGTCCGCCGTCAGTACGAGGAGGGCCGCGGCGTTCCGTGCATCGCGGCCGTCGAGCAGGACGCGACGGGCAACGCCTTCGCGCTGGCGCTCTCGTACGCCAAGGGCATCGGCGGCACCCGCGCCGGCGTCATCAAGACGACCTTCACCGAGGAGACCGAGACCGACCTGTTCGGTGAGCAGGCCGTCCTCTGCGGTGGCACCGCGGCTCTGGTCAAGGCGGGCTTCGAGACCCTGACCGAGGCCGGCTACCAGCCGGAGATCGCCTACTTCGAGTGCCTCCACGAGCTGAAGCTCATCGTCGACCTCATGTACGAGGGCGGCCTGGAGAAGATGCGCTGGTCGGTCTCCGAGACCGCCGAGTGGGGCGACTACGTCACCGGCCCGCGGATCATCACCGACGCCACCAAGGCCGAGATGAAGAAGGTCCTCGCGGAGATCCAGGACGGCACCTTCGCCAAGGAGTGGATGGCCGAGTACCACGGCGGCCTGAAGAAGTACAACGAGTACAAGTCCCAGGACAGCAACCACCTCCTGGAGACCACCGGCAAGGAGCTGCGCAAGCTCATGAGCTGGGTGAACGACGAGGAGGCGTAAGCCTTCTGGCGAGGGGCCGGACGGGGTGTCCGGCCCCTCGCCACTTCGTTGGACACCTCGTCCAACCACGGACGGGTGATCCTTCCAACGAGGCGCATGAAGTGCGCCGACGCACCACTACACTTCTCAACAACATACGCGTCAGGCCCACAGCGTCGTGCGCTTTCACGCGGCAAGCCCCCTCCACCGCCTGCGGCCGTCGGGACGGCCGTCCGCACTGGACCTGTGAGGACTCACGTGAGCTCGAAACCTGTCGTACTCATCGCTGAAGAGCTGTCGCCCGCCACCGTCGACGCGCTGGGCCCGGACTTCGAGATCCGGCACTGCAACGGCGCCGACCGCGCCGAGCTGATCCCCGCCATCGCCGACGTGGACGCGATCCTGGTCCGCTCCGCGACCAAGGTCGACGCCGAGGCCCTCGCCGCCGCGAACAAGCTCCGGGTCGTCGCCCGTGCGGGCGTCGGTCTGGACAACGTCGACGTCTCCGCCGCCACCAAGGCCGGCGTCATGGTCGTGAACGCCCCGACCTCGAACATCGTCACCGCCGCCGAGCTGGCGTGCGGTCTGCTCGTCGCCACCGCGCGCAACATCCCGCAGGCCAACACCGCCCTGAAGAACGGCGAGTGGAAGCGCAACAAGTACACGGGCGTCGAGCTGAGCGAGAAGACCCTCGGCGTCGTCGGCCTCGGCCGCATCGGTGTCCTGGTCGCCCAGCGCATGTCGGCCTTCGGCATGAAGATCGTCGCGTACGACCCCTACGTCCAGCCCGCCCGCGCCGCCCAGATGGGCGTGAAGCTCCTCGCCCTCGACGAGCTGCTCGAGGTCGCCGACTTCATCACCGTCCACCTGCCGAAGACCCCCGAGACCATCGGTCTCATCGGCGACGAGGCGCTGCACAAGGTCAAGCCCTCGGTCCGCATCGTCAACGCCGCGCGCGGCGGGATCGTGGACGAGGCGGCGCTGTACTCGGCGCTGAAGGAGGGCCGGGTCGCCGGCGCGGGCCTCGACGTGTACGCGAAGGAGCCCTGCACGGACTCCCCGCTCTTCGAGCTCGACCAGGTCGTCTGCACCCCGCACCTCGGCGCCTCCACGGACGAGGCCCAGGAGAAGGCCGGCATCGCGGTCGCCAAGTCGGTGCGCCTGGCGCTCGCCGGCGAGCTGGTCCCGGACGCGGTCAACGTCCAGGGCGGTGTCATCGCGGAGGACGTGAAGCCGGGTCTGCCGCTCGCCGAGAAGCTCGGCCGGATCTTCACGGCCCTCGCGGGCGAGGTCGCGGCCCGTCTGGACGTCGAGGTCTACGGCGAGATCACCCAGCACGACGTGAAGGTGCTCGAACTCTCCGCGCTCAAGGGCGTGTTCGAGGACGTGGTCGACGAGACCGTGTCGTACGTCAACGCCCCGCTGTTCGCGCAGGAGCGCGGTGTCGAGGTGCGTCTGACGACGAGCTCCGAGTCGCCCGACCACCGCAACGTGGTGACCGTGCGCGGCACGCTGTCGAGTGGCGAGGAGGTCGCGGTCTCCGGCACGCTGGCGGGCCCGAAGCACCTCCAGAAGATCGTCGCCGTCGGCGACTACGACGTGGACGTGGCGCTCGCCGACCACATGGTCGTGCTGCGGTACGAGGACCGTCCGGGTGTCGTCGGCACGGTCGGCCGGATCCTCGGCGAGGCCGGTCTGAACATCGCGGGCATGCAGGTGGCGCGCGCGGAGGAGGGCGGCGAGGCGCTCGTCGTGCTCACCGTGGACGACACGGTCCCGGCCGCCGTGCTCGCGGAGATCGCGGAGGAGATCGGCGCGGCCTCGGCCCGCTCGGTCAACCTGATCTGACGCTTCCGACACCTCCGTACCCGGTCGCTAGACGCTCGTCTTACACAAGCGTCTAGCGGGCCGGGTACAGTGCTGTCATGGGACACAAGGAAGACCTGCTCGAAGGCGCCAAGCGCTGCCTCCTGGAGAAGGGGTACGGGCGGACCACGGCGCGCGACATCGTCGCCGCCTCGGGCACCAACCTCGCCTCCATCGGCTACCACTACGGCTCCAAGGACGCCCTGCTCCAGCAGGCCTTCCTGGCCCTCACCGAGGAGTGGGGGGAACGGGTCGGCGGAGCGGAGGACGCGGGCGCGGTGGACCTCCCGGCCGACCCGTACGAGCGCTTCCGTGCCGTCTTCGAGCCGCTGATCGGCGCCGCCGAGGCCAGCCGCCCGGTCTGGAAGCTCCAGACCGAGGTCGTCACCCGCCTCGACGACGACGAGAGGCTCCGCGAGGCGATCAAGGAGCCGCAGCGCGAGGGCCGGCTCGGGATCGCCGAGGGCATGCTCGGCGTCGACCCGGAGGCGGAGCCCGAGAAGGCCAGGGTCGCCGGGCTGCTCATGCAGGCCCTCGCCGCCGGCGTCATGATCCAGTGGATGGTCGATCCGGACACGGCGCCGAGCGCCGAGGACCTCGCCGAGGGCCTCAAGGTGCTGATGGGGGAGGGCTGACGGCACGGCGCGTGGAGCGCCCGGAGATCGCCGATTCCCCGGACACCGCGCGGCCCCGGTGCCACGATGGGACTCCACGGCATCCCGTACCGCGGATGCCGAACCCGGGAAACCGAGAGGGTCGCCGATGACGGACGTCTCCCCCGTGGCCGGACTCGCCGAGTGGATCGGGGCGTTGCGCGGCGAACTCCGCAGGGCACAGGACGCGGCGAGCGGACAGGACCTCCACTTCACCGTGGGGCCGGTGGAACTGGAGCTGGAGATCGCCACCACCCGGGAGACCGGCGCCACCGGAGAGCTCAAGTTCTGGGTGGTGGGCGTCGGCGGCTCGGGCCGGCAGACCGGCGAGTCCCGGCAGCGCATCACGCTCTCGCTCACCCCCGAGGGCGCGACCGGCCCGGTCAAGGTCGGTGACCGGCTCCCCGGACAGCCGCGCTGACCGGTCGTGACCGTCTCCCTCGGACACCCCGCCCTGGAACGCGTGGCCGAGCTGCTCGTCGGCCCGGACGGCGGCGGGTGCGTCTTCGGCTCCGGCTACCTCCTCGGCGGGCGACTGGTCCTGACCGCCCGCCACCTCCTCGACGACGCCCCGGCGGACAGCAGGGTGTCCGTACGGCTCGGAGGGCGCCCCGCGCTCCATTCCGCCGAACGGGTCTGGGCGTCGGCCGCGCCCGAGCACGACCTGGCCCTCGTCCGGCTGACCGGGCCGTCCGCCCCGGACACGGCCGGCTCGCCGCCGGAACTCGGGCGGCTGGACGCCGACCCCGCCCGCGTCGTCCCGGTCACGGCGACCGGCTTCCCCGCGCTCGCCGGCCTCGTCGACGTCGACCGGGTCGCGGTCCGCGACAGCTACCAGGTGACCGCCGAGGTCACGACGCACTCGTACGTCAAGACCGGACGCCTCGAACTCCGGTGCCACGGACGGTCCGACGCGACCGGAGCGCGGTGGCGCGGCCTGTCCGGCGGGGCCGTCTTCGCCGAGGACTCCCTGATCGGTGTGGTCGTCTCCGCGGCCGGTGACACCCCTGTCCTGCACGCCACCCCGCTCTCCGCCGTCTTCGCCGACCCGGGCCTGCGGTCCCTGCTCGCCGCCGACGGTGTCCGGCCCGGCCTGCGTCCGGTGCGCCGTACGGCCGCCTACACCGGACGGGTGCGGCGGCTCGCCCGCCAGGTGGGGGAGTTGCAGGACAGAGAGGCGGAACTGGCGGAGATCGCGGGCTTCGCGCGCTCCCGCCCCTGGTGGTACGAGCGCGGCGGGATGTACCCCGGCCTTCGCCTCCGGCAGCCCGACCGCTCGGACCACGACGGCTCGGGCGACGACCGCCGGGACCACTACGGCTCGGGCGACGACCGCCGGGACCACGACGGCTCGGACGACGACCGCTGGAACGAGGACCTGCCGCACGCGCCCTCCCATGCCTCGTACCGCTGGATCACCGGTCCGCCCTGGGCCGGGAAGACCGCCCTGGCCGCGCACTTCGCCGCCTTCCCGCCACCGGACGTCGACGTCGTGTCGTTCTTCGTCTCCCGCAGCTTCGGCGAACAGACCCGGCAGTTCCAGCAGGAGGTGTGCGACCAACTGGCCGCGCTGCTCGGCGAACCGGCACGGACCTTCTCCGGACAGGGCGCCCTGGACAGCCTCTGGCAGCGGGCGAACGACCGCGCCGCGTTCCAGGGCAGGAACCTGCTGCTGCTCGTCGACGGCCTCGACGAGAACGACGAGTCGCCGCCGATCGCCGCCCTGCTGCCCACCGAGACCGGTGCCACCGGTCACGTCCTCGTCCTCAGCCGCGCGATGCCGCCGATACCGGCGGCCGTGCCGCGCGACCATCCCCTGCGCGACGAGGAGCGCTGCCCCAGGGTGCCGCTGTCGCCCACCCGACGGGCGGACCAGCTCCGCGAACGGGCCACGGACGAACTCACCACCCTGCTCCCCGACCGCGAGGTACGCGAGGTCCTCGGCACCCTCGCCGTCGGCGGCCCGATGACCCTGGACGACCTGACCGCCGTGATGGAGACGGCGGGCGGAGCCCCCGACCCGTACGACCTCAGGAACCTGGTCCGCTCGGTCCCGGCGCGGGTGCTCTCCTCGGCCGCCGGCGGGTCCGGAGGGGAGGCGAGGGCCGCCGAACGCTTCGGTTTCGCCCACGACGAGCTGCGCCGTGCCACCCTCGCCGAGATCGGCGCCGCCGCCGGGCGCCACCGGGAGGCCCTGCACGTCTGGGCGGACACCTACGCGCGCCGCGCCTGGCCCGACGACACTCCGGACTACCTCGTCGCCCACTACCCGGCCGTGCTCCTGGCCTCCGCCGACACCGCCCGCCTCACGGCCCTGGCCTCGCCCGAGCGGGTGACCATGTGGCAGCGCCGCACCGGTCACGACACGGACGCGGCGCGGGAGATCGGCGACGCGCTCCGGGCGCTGGCCGCGGGGGAGGGGGACGACCTGCGCGCCGCGGCCGTCATGGCCATGCGCCGCTACCGGCTCTTCGAGGTCCCGGCCGACCCCAGCTTCGGATTCCCCGCCGCGATCCCGGTCGGCTGGGCCGAGCAGGGACAGTGGGCCAGGGCGGACTACCTGGCCTCCGTGATCTGGTCCTCCGCGCGGGCGTACGCGGGCATCGCCCTCGTCGCCGCGGACCGCGGCGAGCGGGAACGCTTCCACGGCCTCGCCCGGCAGGCCTGGGACGCCGCCCGGAGCGGCTCCTCGGGCGCCCTCTGGGATGCTCCGCGGCTCGCCGCGGTCGGCCGTGCGGCCTTCGGCCTGGACGCGCCGGAGCTGGGCCGGCAGCTGCTCCACGCGGCCGCGGAATCCCTGAGGGGCCACGGCGGCGGGAACGACGACCTGAGGGCGAAGGCCCTCGCCGAGACGGCCGGGGAGCACGCGGCGGCCGGCGAGCGGGACACCGCTCTCGCGCTCATCGGCGAGGCGGAGCGGCTCGTCCTCGCCGAGCGGTCCGCGGCGACCGCCCACCGTGACGCCGTCGCTTTCCGGTCGGCGCTCGTCAGGGGGCCCGACGGGGCCCTCGCCGCCTTGCCCGTACCGCGCGGGGGCGTGGGGGCGGCGCGGACGCAGGCGTCGTTCGCGCGCGCGGCCGGACGGCTCGGCCACGTGGCGAGCTGCCTCGCCGCGCTGGAGGCGGCGGAGGCGGCCCTGCGGGGCCTGGATCCCGACGCGTACCTGCTCACCGTGGCGGAGGTCGTCGAGGCCGCAGCGCGTACGGGGCACGACGGCATCGCCCGGCGGCTGGCCGGGGAGGCGCTCGCGCGCCTGCCGTCGGCGAGCGCCCCCTGGCAGCGGGACGGGGTGAGGGCGCGGCTCGCCCCGCTGTACGAGCTGCTCGGGGAGCCGGAGCGGGCCGACGCCCTGACCGACGAGGTCGACGAGGTGCGGTACCGGCTCGACGCGCTCTCCGCGTGTGCCGAGGCGGCGTACGAGCGGGGGGACGCCGAGCGGGCCGGACGGCTCCTCGACCGGGCCGAACGCCTGCCCGCCGTGGACCACCTGGCGGGCGGCCAGAGCGACCCGCGCCGGGAGCTGGCCGCCGCCAACGCGAGGTGCGGGCGCCCGGACCGGGCCGAGCGGATCCTGCGGGCGCTGACCGTTCCGGGACGCCACTTCTGGGAACGGCTGGCCCTGGCCGACGCGGTGGGGCGCACGGGGCGGCTCGACCAGTCGGAGCGGGTGCTCGCCCTCGCCGACGGCGACGCCGACTGGGCGCACCGCGCGGCGGCCGCGCTGGCCGTCGGCGCGGCCCGGACGGGTGACCTGGGGCGGGTGCGCGAGCTCGCCGCGTTCAGCGACACCGCGCATCGCCCGCTCCTGCTGCGGTTCTCCGCCGTCGGTGCCGCCGAGGGCGGGCACTTCGAGCTGACCGCACGTCTGATCGGCCTGGAGCGGGAGGCACGACAGGTCTCGGGCAGGTCCGTCCAGCGCGGCAAGGAGGACGACCCGGTCGCGACGGCCGCCTTCCTGGCCGCTCGGGCCGGGGAGCCGGGCTGGGCCGAGCACTTCGCCGGGCTCGTCCGCCCGCTGGGCGTCCCGTGGCCGCCGTCGGGTTCCGCGATCTCCCTCGCGGTCCGCTGGGACTTCGACGGGGCCCGGCGCGCGGCGCTCGGGATCTCCGTGCCGCCGGACCGGGCGGAGGCGCTGGCCGTCGTGGCGGAGATCGCCGACGTGCGCGGGCACGGCGCCCTCGCCGACGAGCTGTTCGAGCAGGCGCGGCAGGCCGTCGAGCTGTGGGACGCCGCCCCGTACGGGGTCGATCGCGCCCGGTCGCGCCTCGCCGTCACGGTCGCCCGGACGGGGCGCCTCGGAATGCTCGGCGGACTCCTGCGCCGGATGTACGCGTCCCACCCCGACCACCGGGTGCCGGTGCTCGCGGCCCGGGCGGAGGCCCTGGCCCGGCAGGGCGAGCACGCCGAGGCGGTCGCTGCCCTGGACGAGGCCTTCACCTGCTTCACCTCGCGCCGGGGCGGAGCGGACGAGGAGAAGGCCCTCGCGGCGCTGGTGACCGCCGGGACGGCCGTCGACCCGGCGCGCTCCCGGCGCCAGGTGATCCGTCTGCTCGCCGACCGGCAGCGCACCCCGGCCCTGCTGCCGGCGGTGGTCCTCGCCGACCCGGAGCTCGCGCCGCTGGCGATCGATCTGATGAGCGGCTCCCCGGAACGGGACCGTCCCTAGAGCCGGGCCGACTTCAGGGACATGTGGAGCAGGAGGCGGTCCTCGCCGTCGTCCAGGTCCAGGCCCGTGAGCTGTTCGACCCGGGACAGCCGGTAGTACAGGGTCTGCCGGTGGATGCCCAGGGCCGCCGCCGTGCGGCCCGCCTGGCCCGCGTTGTCGAGGAACACCTCGGCGGTGCGGGCCAGTTCGGCGTGGGCGGGGGCGATCAGGGGGGCGACGACGGGGTCGACCTCGGGGTGGTAGAGCGCCGCGAGCAGCCGGTACGGGCCGATCCCGGCCCATTCGGCGACCGGGCCGAGCGTCGGCTGGGCGGTCGCGGCGCGGGCCGCCGTGTTGGCCTCGCGCCAGGCCGCCGGGAGCTCCGTAAGACCCCGGCGGGGGGTCGCGATGCCGGCCGGGGCGGTGCCGCGCAGCCGGTCGGCGGCCGTGTGCGCGGGGGAGAGGTCCTCGGCGGTGCGCAGCCGTACGAGGACGGCGAGGGACTCGCCCTCGGGGAGCGCGGCGACCGCCGCCGCGCCGGGGACGGCCCGGATCGAGGGCGCCTCCCCGCGCCAGGGCGTCACGCAGACGACGGTGTGCAGCCCGTCCGCGCTCGGGCCCAGGGCCACTCGGAGCGCGGCGACGGCCATGTCGCTCTGCCAGCCGCGGCCGGCGGTCAGGACGGCGGCGAACTCGCGCGAGAGGTCGGCGTCGGCGCGCTCCTCGTCGGCGAGGAGCCCCCCGATCCGGGTGGCGACCTCCATCGCCGCGGTGAGCTGGGCGGGCGTGGGCCCGGGCTCGGCGTCCAGCAGCCACACGTACCCGAGGACGACGCCCCGGTGACGTACGGGCAGGCAGATGCGGTCCCGGAAGACGCCGGCGTCCGGGGCGGCCGGGATGCGGACCGGGCCGGTCGCGCGGGTGATGCCGAAGCCCTCGAACCAGGCGCGGACGGCCGGGGTCGACTTCCGGGTCAGGATCGACCGGGTCCGGACGGGGTCCATCGCGGTGTCGTCGTCGCTGTCGTGGGCGCCGAAGGCGATCAGCCCGAAGTCGCGGTTCTCCAGCGTCGCCGGAGCGCCGAGCAGCGCGGAGATCTCGTCCACCAGTTCTTGGTAATCGCCCTTCACAGCGCCATTCTCGCACCCTCTCAGACATATGTATGAGATGCCGGCCACGGATGCGTGACAGCTGTAGATGGCGGACGATCGGAGCGATCCATAGGTTTCACGGTGGTTCTTCGTGCTGTTCCCGCTTTCTTACGAAAGACCGGGTAGGCACTTTTCGTCACCTGTCCTTCTGGAGGTCCCCGTGCTGGGTCCCGTGATCCTCGCCGCGTCGCGCAGCGACAAGATGCGCCGTCTCGTGTCGGCCGCCCCCGGGACCAAGCAGGTCGTCGCCCGCTTCATCGCCGGCGAGACGGTCGACGACGTCGTCCCGATCGTCTCGGAGCTGAGCGGCCGCGGCCTGGAGGTCACCCTCGACGTCGTCGGCGAGGACATCACCACCGTCGAGCAGTCGTACGCCGCCCGGGACGCCTACCTGGAGCTCATCGGCCGCCTCAAGGAGCTGGGCCTCGGCGCCCGCGCCGAGATGTCCGTGAAGCTCTCGATGTTCGGCCAGTCCCTGGAGAACGGCCACGAGCTGGCCCTCGCCAACGTCCGCCCGGTCGTTGCGGCCGCCGCCGAGATCGGCACCACCGTCACCCTGGACGCCGAGGACCACACCACCCTCGACTCGATGTTCGCCATCCACGAGGAGCTGCGGAAGGACTTCCCGCAGACCGGCTGCGTCATCCAGGCGTACCTCTTCCGCACCGAGGAGGACGCCCGCCGCCTCGCCGCGAACGGCTCCCGCGTCCGGATCGTGAAGGGCGCCTACAAGGAGCCCGCCGAGGTCGCCATCCAGGACAAGCCCGAGATCGACAAGGCGTACGTCCGGATCATGAAGATCCTGATGGACGGCGAGGGCTACCCGATGATCGGCTCGCACGACCCGCGTCTGATCTCCATCGGCCAGGAGCTGGCCCGCCGCGCCGGGCGCAAGCTGGACGAGTACGAGTTCCAGATGCTCTACGGCATCCGCAGCGAGGAGCAGAACCGTCTCGCCGCCGAAGGCCACCGCATGCGTGTCTACACCGCGTACGGCACCGACTGGTACGGCTACTTCATGCGCCGCCTCGCCGAGAAGCCGGCCAACCTCCTCTTCTTCGTCCGCTCCATCCTCACCAAGGGCTGAGCCCACCTCTCACAAGGAGTTACGAGACTCATGGACGCTGTCACCCAGGTCCCCGCTCCGGTCAACGAGCCGGTGCACAGCTACGCCCCCGGTTCCCCGGAGCGCGCCCGCCTCGAGGTCAAGCTCAAGGAGCTGGCCGAGAACCCGCGCGAGCTGCCGATGACCATCGGCGGCGTGAAGCGTCTCGGCGGCGGCGAGGAGTTCAAGGTCGTCCAGCCGCACAACCACAAGGCCGTCATCGGCACCTTCCGCGGCGCCACCGAGCAGGACGCCCAGGACGCCATCGACGCCGCCCTGGCCGCGGCCCCGGCCTGGCGCGCGATGTCCTTCGACGACCGCGCCGCGATCATCCTGCGCGCCGCCGAGCTGCTCGCCGGCCCGTGGCGCGAGACGCTGGCCGCGTCCACGATGCTCGGCCAGTCGAAGACCGCCCAGCAGGCCGAGATCGACACCCCGTGCGAGCTCGTCGACTTCTGGCGCTTCAACGTGGCGTACGCCCGCCAGATCCTCGCCGAGCAGCCGCCGGCGAACTCCCCGGGTGTGTGGAACCGTCTGGACCACCGCCCGCTGGAGGGCTTCGTCTACGCGATCACGCCGTTCAACTTCACGGCCATCGCGGGCAACCTGCCCACCGCCCCCGCCCTCATGGGCAACGTGGTGGTCTGGAAGCCGTCCCCGACGCAGACCCACGCCGCCGTGCTCCTCATGGAGCTCCTGGAGGAGGCCGGCCTGCCGAAGGGCGTCATCAACCTGGTGACCGGCGACGGCATCGCCGTCTCCGAGGTGGCCCTGAACCACCGCGACCTGGCCGGCATCCACTTCACCGGCTCGACCAGGACCTTCCAGCACCTGTGGAAGACGGTCGGCAACAACATCGAGAAGTACCGCTCGTACCCGCGGATCGTCGGCGAGACCGGCGGCAAGGACTTCGTCGTCGCCCACCCGAGCGCCGACCGCGCGATCCTGAAGACCGCGCTGACCCGCGGCTCCTTCGAGTTCCAGGGCCAGAAGTGCTCCGCGTCCTCCCGCGCCTACGTCCCGGCCTCGATCTGGAACGACGGCTTCAAGGAGGAGTTCGCGGCCGAGGTCGACGGCATCACCATGGGTGACGTCACCGACCTGTCGAACTTCATCGGCGCCGTCATCGACGAGCGTTCGTTCGCCAAGAACAAGGCGGCGATCGACCGTGCCGCGGCCGACCCGAGCTGCACGATCATCGCCGGTGGCACCTACGACGACTCGGTCGGCTACTTCGTCCGCCCGACCGTCATCGCGTGCACCGACCCGGAGAACGAGGTCTTCAAGGCCGAGTACTTCGGCCCGATCCTCGCCGTCCTGGTCTACGAGGACGAGAAGTACGACGAGATGCTGACCCAGATGGAGTCGGTCTCGGACTACGCGCTCACCGGCTCGGTCATCTCCGGCGACCGCGCGGCCGCCGCGTACACGATGGAGAAGCTCCGCTTCGCCGCGGGCAACTTCTACATCAACGACAAGTCGACCGGCGCCGTCGTCGGCCAGCAGCCCTTCGGCGGCGGCCGTGCCTCCGGCACCAACGACAAGGCCGGTGCCCCGCAGAACCTGATGCGCTGGACGCTGACCCGCGCCATCAAGGAGACGCTGGTCCCGCCGACCGAGTACGGCTACCCGCACATGGGCTGACGCCCGTCCGCCTCGTAGAGGCCCCCTGACACCGCCCCCCTCCTCTTCCCCCAATCGAGGACGGGGGCGGTTCTCATGCGGTGGGCTTACGCTGCTGGGAGGGGGCTCGGCGAGGAGGCACGACATGCCCGGTTCGACGACCATCGGCCCCGGACACGGGGTCGACGCGATCGAGCACATCGACGCGCTGCGGATGTTGTCCCTGATGAGGGAGCTGTACCGGCTGCTGACCGTGCAGGGACCCGAGCGGCTCACGGACGCACAGGTCGCGACCCTGCTCGAAAGCGACGGCCGCCATCGAGAGGGCTTCACCGACTGGGTGGAGCGCATGGCACGCGACCTGGAGAAGGCCACGGCCTAGGGACTTTCCGGACACCCCCTAGCGGGCGCGCCGCCCGAGGAAGTCGCCGATCAGGGCGGCGATCGCCGGCGCGTGGGTCTCCAGGGCGAAGTGGCCGGTGGGCAGGAGGTGGACCTCCGCGTCGGGCAGGTCGCGGCGGAAGGCCTCGGCGCCCGCCGGAACGAAGACCTGGTCGCCCTCGCCCCAGACGGCGAGGAGCGGGACCCGGGAGGTGCGGAAGTACTCCTGGAAGGCCGGGTAGAGGGCGAAGTTGGAGCCGTAGTCGGCGATCAGGCCCAGCTGGATGTCGTCCTGGCCCTCGCGGGCCATCAGGGCGGCGTCGTGGTGCCAGGCGTCCGGGCTGAGCAGGTCCCGGTACGCGGCGGGGACGCCCGTCTCGTACTGCCACCGGATGCCGTCGAGGGAGCGGATCGCGCGGACGGGCCCCTCGGTCTCGGGGGTGCGCTTCTCGATGAGGGCCAGGACGGGGGCCCAGGCCTCGGCGCCGAGACCCTCCTCGTAGGCGTTGCCGTTCTGGGTGACGATCGCCGTGATCCGTTCGGGGTGCGCGAGGGCGAGGCGGAGGCCGATGGGGGCGCCGTAGTCCTGGATGTAGAGCGCGAACCGGTCGAGTCCGAGGGCCTCGGTGAACTCGGAGGTCAGTGCGGCCAGTTCGGCGAAGGTGTAGTCGAAGTCGGTCGCGGAGGGCGCGGCGCTGCGGCCGAATCCCAGGTGATCGGGGGCGATGAGGCGGTGGTCGCGCGCGAGCAGGGGGATGAGGTCGCGGAACATGTGCGAGCTGGTGGGGAAGCCGTGCAGCAGGAGCAGGACGGGGGCGTCGGCGGGGCCGGCCTCGCGGTAGGCGATCTCGTGGCCCCGGACGGTGACGGTGCGGTGGTGGGTCGGCAGCACGGACATGATCTAACCCCTCAAGTCGCTCTCACTGGTTATGAGGGGACTCAATCAGGCCAGGCTCAACCTGTCAATGCTTCGAGAACGGTTAGGGTGAGGGGGTGACCGTGAGAATCGCACCCACCCATGAACTCGGCGCCGCCCGGCTCCGCTCCGTACGGGGAATGCTCGACACCGCCTTCGAGGGCGACTTCTCCGACGACGACTGGGAGCACACCCTCGGCGGCGTCCACGCCTGGATCGAGGACGAGCGGGGCATCGTCGCCCACGGCGCCGTCGTCCTGCGCCGCCCGCTCCACCGGGGCCGCTCGCACCGCGTCGGATACGTCGAAGGCGTCGCCGTCCGGGAGGACCTCCGGCGGCAGGGGCTCGGCGGCGCCGTGATGGCGGCCCTGGAGCGGGTGATCGACGGGACCTACGACTTCGCGGCGCTCAGCGCCTCGGACGAGGGGGCCGCGCTCTACCGCGCACGCGGCTGGCGGGTCTGGGACGGGCGCGTCGAGGCGCTCGCGCCCGAGGGGATCGTCCACCTCGCCGAGGACGAGGGCTCCGTCTTCCTGCGGCCCGCGGCCGGCCGGGCGCTGCCGGACCCCGCCGCCCCGCTGGTCTTCGACTGGCGGGACGGCGACGTGATGTGAGGTCCCGTCAGGCCCGCTCGGGGGCGTCGGCGGCGGCGTCCTTGCGGGCGTGGCCCGTGGCCGTCTCCAGGTGCGAGGTGTACACGGCGGAGAACATCGAGGTGAGGGCGATCGTGATCGCGAGCCCGCCCGTGCCGAGCACCCCGATGAAGAACGCCGCCATCGCGCCGGCGACGAGGACGAACCAGGCCGTGAGCACCGCCTTGCCCCGGCGGCTCAGGAACAGCCACCGCCGCGGAGCGGGCGTCGGGGCCCCCACGGTGCCGGCCGGGCCCGCGGTCGCCGCGCGCGGCCGCTTGAAGTAGCCGTACACCAGCCACTCCCCGCACAGCTCCCAGCCCTCCGGCGTGAGCTCGTCGAGGACGCGGCCGCGCCGGCGCCCGGCGATCACCTCGCGGCGGTACTCCCAGCGCAGTGCCGACCCGGGCGTGCGGCGGCAGACGAACCGGCCGATCGCGTCGAGCCCCTCGACCTCCCAGCCCTGGTCGCCGTGGACGGCCAGCATCCGGCGGTCGTTGAAGAGGTCGGCCGTCCAGGTCCAGGACTCCGCGAGCTCGTCGGGCTCGCCGGGCGCCGGCGCGAGACCGCCGAGCTGCGCGGCGAACGCGGCGGCGGGGCCGAACTCCTCCTCCGGGGCCGTCCCCGTCTCCGCGAGGTGGGCCCGCAGGTCCTCGACGGTCGCGTCGATCTGCTCGTCCGGCACGCGGGCGGCGCGCAGCGAGCCGGCGAGCTCGGCGAAGTAGGCGTCGGTGGTCATGGTCTCGTTCCCCCTGGACTGAGCATGGTCTGTACGGCGCTGTGGAAGGTCAGCCACGCCCCGGTCTCGGCCGCGAGCCGCTCGCGGCCGAGGGCCGTGAGCCGGTAGTAGCGCCGTCCCGGGCCGCGCTCGGCGGCGCGGAACTCGGCCTCCACCAGACCGGCCTCCTCCAGGCGGTTCAGGACGGGGTAGAGCGTCCCGCCCTTGATCTCGCCGAGTCCCGCCTCGGCGAGCGCCTTGGCGATCTCGTACCCGTAGCTCTCCCCGTCCCTCAGGAGGGAGAGGACGAGCAGGTCGAGGACTCCTTTGAGCCAACTGGATCTGCGGTCTGCGGCCATGGGCACATCTCATCACTACCTAGGTAGGAATGCAATCTATATAGGCCTGCGAGGGTCGGTGCGGTGTGCGGTGTGCGGTGTGCGGCGTGCGGTGTGCTGGGCGGCGGGGAAGGCGGGGAAGGCGGGGGAGCGGCGGGTCACGCAGTGTGGGGCGCCGTCTCAGATAGTAGGAAGTCCGAGTAATTGTGGAGACAGATGCGCGGGCCTGCCCTAGCTTTGTAGAAGCCGAACGTCTCGCTTCATCAAGCGAATGGCGGTCGAGAGCGCGACGCCCTGTGCAGGCAACCCCTGCGGCGGCGCTCCCCGCCCTTTCCGGCGCCTTCGATCACCAGCTGATCTCCGCACATCCGGATCACCAATGATCTCAAGGAGTCGATCCCCCATGGCCGCTCAGACCGCCCGCCGCGTCCGCCACTCCGCCAACCGTCCCAGCGACGAGGCCAGGCAGAACGCCGCCGCCGCCCTCCAGCGTGCCCTCGACCGCCGTGACAACGGCGGCTCCACCGGCCACTGATCCATCCCGGCCCGTCTCGTCCGGCCGTCGGTTCGTCCACATGGCGGACGGAACGTGTCAGACGATGGGACGAAGAGTAGGGTGCCGACATGTCTCACAGCATCAATCTCGCAGTCATTCCCGGCGACGGCATCGGCCAGGAGGTCGTGGCCCAGGGCCTCAAGGTCCTCGCGGCCGTCCTTCCCCAGGACGTGAAGCTGGAGACCGAGGAGTACGACTTCGGCGCCAAGCGCTACCACGCCACCGGTGAGACCCTCACCGACGCCGACCTCGACTCGCTCAAGAAGCACGACGCCATCCTGCTCGGCGCCATCGGCGACCCGTCGGTGCCGTCCGGCGTCCTGGAGCGCGGCTTCCTGCTGAAGCTCCGCTTCGCCTTCGACCACCACGTGAACCTGCGTCCCTCGAAGCTGCTCCCCGGCGTGGCCACCCCGCTCGCCGGGCAGCCCGAGATCGACTTCGTCGTGGTCCGCGAGGGCACCGAGGGTCCGTACACGGGCAACGGCGGCACCATCCGCAAGGGCACCGAGCACGAGGTCGCCACCGAGGTCTCGGTCAACACCGCCTTCGGTGTCGAGCGCGTGGTCCGGGACGCCTTCGCCCGCGCCCAGGCCCGCCCGCGCAAGAAGCTGACGCTGGTCCACAAGAACAACGTGCTGACCTTCGCCGGCCACCTCTGGACGAACATCTTCCAGAAGGTCGCGGCCGAGTACCCCGAGGTCACCACCGACTACCTGCACGTCGACGCCGCGACGATCTTCCTCGTCACCGACCCGGCCCGCTTCGACGTGATCGTCACCGACAACCTCTTCGGCGACATCATCACCGACCTCGCCGCGGCCGTCTCCGGCGGCATCGGCGTCGCCGCCTCCGGCAACATCAACCCGAGCGGCGCGTTCCCGTCCATGTTCGAGCCGGTCCACGGCTCCGCGCCGGACATCGCGGGCCAGGGCAAGGCCGACCCCACGGCCACCGTCCTCTCCGTCGCCCTCCTGCTCCGCCACCTCGGCTACGAGACCGAGGCCGCCCGGGTCGAGGAGGCCGTCGCCGCCGACCTGACCGCGCGCGGCGACTCCGTCCGCACCACGGACGAGATCGGCGACGCGCTCGCCGCGCGAGTAGCGAGCTGACCCGCGCCGACTGACATCGACAGCAGCCGCCGGGTCGCACCACAGCCCGGCGGCTGCCGCATGCGCGGCCGCGGGGCGCTCCCCCCGAACTCCGGACCGCGCTCACCCGTTTCCCGCACAGGTCCCCACGGGCGATAATCGAACGTGGGGCCGCGGCATACGGGCATGCCCGGACGCCGCCTCGCCAGGGCGTACGCGCGCGGTCCTCTCCACACAACCGGTGAAGGACACGCACTCATGACGACGCCCACGATCGAGCTCAAGCCCTCCTCCAGCCCGCTGTCCGCCGCGGAGCGCGAGGCGATCCTGGCCAACCCGGGATTCGGCCGCCACTTCACCGACCACATGGTCACCATCCGGTGGACCGAGGGCCGCGGCTGGCACGACGCCCAGCTCGTGCCGTACGGTCCGCTCTCCCTGGACCCGGCCACGAACGTCCTGCACTACGCGCAGGAGATCTTCGAGGGCCTGAAGGCCTACCGCCGCCCCGACGGCTCGGTCGCCACGTTCCGCCCCGACGCCAACGCCCGCCGCTTCCAGGCCTCCGCCCGCCGGCTCGGCATGCCCGAGCTTCCGGTCGAGACCTTCGTCGAGGCCTGTGACGTGCTCGTCAGGCACGACGAGGCCTGGGTCCCGGCGCACGGCGGCGAGGACTCGCTCTACCTGCGTCCGTTCATGATCGCCACCGAGGTCGGCCTGGGCGTCCGCCCGGCCAACGAGTACCTCTTCGTCGTCATCGCCTCGCCGGCCGGTCCGTACTTCCAGGGCGGCGTGAAGCCGGTCTCCATCTGGGCCTCCGAGGACCGCGTCCGCGCCGTCCCCGGCGGCGTCGGCGACGCCAAGACCGGCGGCAACTACGCGGCCTCCCTGCTCGCGCAGGCCGAGGCGGCGGCCAAGGGCTGCGACCAGGTCTGCTACCTCGACGCGGTCGAGCACAAGTGGGTCGAGGAGCTCGGCGGCATGAACCTGTACTTCGTGTACGGGGGCGCGTCCGGCGAGAAGCCGAGGATCGTCACGCCGACCCTCACCGGTTCGCTGCTCGCCGGCATCACCCGTGACTCGCTCCTCAGGGTCGCGAAGGACCTGGGCTACGAGTCCGAGGAGGCCCGCGTCTCCATCGACCAGTGGCAGGCCGACACCGAGAACGGCACCCTCACCGAGGTCTTCGCCTGCGGCACCGCCGCCGTCATCACCCCGGTCGGCACGGTCAAGTCCGCCCGGGGCGAGTGGCAGCAGTCGGGCGGCGAGCCCGGCGAGGTCACGATGAAGCTGCGCGAGGCGCTGCTCGCGATCCAGACCGGGAAGTCCGAGGACGTCCACGGCTGGATGCACGAGCTCGGCAAGTAACTACTCCGTCGCCGCCAGGGCTTCCGGGGCCGTCGTCACGGCCTCGGGAGCCCTGTTCGGCGTCAGGACGGCGTACAGGGCGCCGCCCGCGATCCCCGAGAGGACGAAGCTGCAGTCGATCCCGCCCGTGAGGGCGAGCAGCGGCCCTTCGTAGAGGGGCGTCGACACCGCGGCCAGGCCGACCGCCGCGCCGATCGCCCAGGAGACGGTGGCGCGCGGGTGCCAGCCCGCCGAGAACCAGTAGATCCCGCCGCGCGAGCGGTTGTTGAAGACCTGGAGCGCCTCCGGGTCGTACCGCCCGCCGCAGCGCGCGTGCCCGATCAGGGTGATCACCGCCCACGGGGTGCCGATCGCGGTGAGCAGCAGGACGAACGAGGTCATGGCCGTCTGGGCGTCCGAGGCGAAGTGGCCGAGGAAGACGAAGGCCGTCGCCACCGCGGCGACCACGAGCGTGGCACGCGCGCGCGTGGCCTTCGGCAGGATGGCGTCGAGGTCGAGACCCATCGAGTACAGCATCAGGCCCGCGTTGCCGACGGAGCCGGCGGTGGCGGCGATGAGCAGCGGTACGAGGTACCAGACGGGCGACGCGTCGACGAGCGGGCCCGCGTAGTCGAGGCCGCCGCGCGCCGCCAGGGCGGTGAAGGTGCCGAAGAGCTGCGGGACGAGCAGGCCGACGGTCAGGCCCAGGACGGTGGCGCGCCACACGGTCTTCGGGCTGTACCGCTCGGGGGAGACGTACCGGGTGTAGTCGCCGAGCAGGGTGATGAAGGCCACCGGCCCGCTGAGGCCCGCCGCGACGGCGGCCAGCAGCCAGGTCGGCCAGAAGGAGCCGAGCAGGTACGGGGTGTCCGGCACCGCCGCCGTCGTGAAGTCCCCGGCGTAGGCGGCCAGGCCGACGGCGAGGAGCACCGTCATGCCGATCGCGAGCGCCTTGCTCAGCCGGAGCAGCAGCCGGTAGCCGTACACCGCGCCCACCACGGTGCAGGCCGCCAGGAGCGCGTAGACGGCGGCGTGGGCCGCGCCGCCGGTCGGCAGGCCGATCAGCCGGGCGAGTGTGCCCACCATCACGTCGCCGCCGATCCAGAGGGTCAGCGCGGTGTAACCGAGCGAGAGCAGGAGCCCGACCACCGAGCCGACGAGCCGGCCGCGGACGCCGAAGAAGGCGCCGGAGGAGGTGGAGAGGTTGGTCGCGGTGCGCAGCGACACGAGCGCGAGCGGGGCGGTGACCGCGACGCCGACGAGGGTGCCGGTGACGACGGAGGTCACCGAGGCCCAGAATCCGAGCCCGAAGGACACCGGGAGCCAGCCGAAGACGATCACCCCCAGACAGAGGTTGGAACCGAGCAGGATCGAGACGAGATCCCGGGGGCCGCTGGTGCGTTCGGCCTCGGGGATCGTGTCGACTCCGCGCTGTTCTATCGGCATGAGGACTCCCTGCGGGGGCGGACGGGGACATATTTAGAGCGGCGCTCAATGTGACCCACGCCTGTCGGTGACGTCAATGCTTGGAAGGCGAGGTCTTAACATTTAGAGTGTCGCTCAAACGTGTCGCAAGTGCAGGAGGTGACTGGGTCGTGAGACTGAACCCCACGGAACGCGACCGGCTGCTTCTCTTCGGTGCCGCCGAACTCGCCCGCGCCCGCCGGGCCAGGGGCCTGAGGCTCAACGTGCCCGAGACGACCGCGCTCGCGAGGCTGCCCGGCCCCGGGCACCCCGACGCGTCCGAGCCGGCGCTCACCCTCCTCGTACGGAACACGGCGACGGTCCCGGTGGCCATCCCGGCCGGAGCCTCCTTCCGCTTCGACCCGGGCGGCGAGGCCGAGGTCGGCCTCGTGCCGATCGGCGTCGCCCGCGTCGCCATCGGCTTCGCCGGTCTGGTCGACGGTCCGCTGGACGCGCCCGGCGCCCGGGACGAGGCCCTTCGGCCGCGACGCGGTCGCCGAGCACTACGGGATGATCGTCTGCGTCCACGACCTGGAGACCGACCTCCCGGGCGACGCCGCCACGGCGCGCGACCGGATCAGGGCCGGGACGACGGGCGCGGAGGACGTCCTGCACGACCTCGGCGCGATCGGGATCACCCCTCCGACGCGCAGGGGATGGGAAGGGCCGGCGAGACCGTACGCCGGACCTTCGCCATGGCCGGGAAGACGAAGGCCGAGCTGGGCCCGATGGAGGGCGACGGCGCGCACGACGACAACGCGCGCGTGCTCCGCTACACCGCCAAGCTCGCCGTCAACCCGGCGATCGCCCACGGCCTCGCCCACGAGATCGGCTCGATCGAGGTCGGGAAGATGGCCGACATCGTGCTCTGGCGACCGGAGTCCTTCGGCGCCAAGCCGCAGATGGTCATCAAGAACGGCTTCCCCGCGTGGGGGGTCGTGGGCGATCCGAACGCCGCCACCGACACCTGTCAGCCGCTGGTCCTCGGACCGCTGTTCGGCGCCCACGGCGCGGCTCCGGCCGACCTGCGCTTCAACTCCCGCGTCGGCGACGTGCAGGTCGACGACCGGACCGGCCTCGTCTCGCTCGACGGCTCACCGATCCGCTCCGAACCGGCCGAGTCCGTCTCCCTCAACCGCCTCTACTTCCTCTAGGACCCGAACCATGACCTACCGCATGCCCGCCGAGTGGATGCCCCACGAGCGCACCTGGATGGCCTGGCCCAGCGCCAACCCCACCTTCACCAACGCGGAGGAGCTGGCCGAGGCCCGTACCGCCTGGGCGTCCGTGGCCCGCGCCGTCCGCCGCTTCGAGCCCGTCACGGTGGTCGTCGCCCCCGGCGACACGGAGTCCGCCGCCGCGCTCCTCGGCCCGGAGATCGACCTCGTCGAGCGCGAGCTCGACGACGCCTGGATGCGCGACATCGGCCCGACCTTCGTCACCAACGGCACCGAACTCGCCGCCGTGGACTGGGTGTTCAACGGCTGGGGCGCTCAGGACTGGGCCCGCTGGGAGCACGACTCCAAGATCGCCCGCCATGTCGCGGACGCGGCCGGGGTCCCCGTGCTCTCCTCGCCCCTCGTCAACGAGGGCGGCGCCATCCACGTCGACGGCGAGGGCACCGTCCTCCTCACCGACACCGTGCAGCTGGGCTCCGGCCGCAACCCCGAGTGGACCCGCGAGCAGGTCGAGCAGGAGATCCACGCCAAGCTCGGCACGACCAAGGCGGTCTGGCTGCCGCACGGCCTCGCCGGCGACTACGGCCAGTACGGCACCCAGGGCCACGTCGACATCGTCGCCGCCTTCGCCCGCCCCGGCACGGTGCTGGTCCACAGCCAGCAGGACCCCGCCCACCCCGACTACGTGCGCTCGAAGACGTACGTGGAGATCCTGCGCGGCCAGACCGACGCGAAGGGCCGCCCGCTGGAGGTCATCGAGGTCCCGGCGCCGACCGTCCTCAAGGACGAGGAGGGCGACTGGGTCGACTACTCGTACATCAACCACTACCTGTGCAACGGCGGCGTGGTGCTGTGCGGCTTCGACGACCCGCACGACGAGGTCGCGGCCGAGATCTTCCGCCGCCTCTTCCCGGAGCGCGAGGTCGTCCTGGTCGACGCCCGCACGATCTTCGCGGGCGGCGGCGGCATCCACTGCATCACGCAGCAGCAGCCGAAGGTCTGAACCGGCCGGCGACGGCCGCGCGCTCCGTGCGGGCGCGCGGCCGCGCCGATCCCGCATCCCGGTGGCCCGTGCGCCGTCACGAGGACGATCGGGTAGAACGTACGAGTGAGTCAGAGCAGCAACCCCGCCCCCTCCTCCCACCCCCGCCGGCGCAACCAGGCGGCACCGCCCCGTGAGGACGTGCTCGCCGCCGCCATGGACACCATCGCCGAGCGCGGGCTCGACGGGCTGACCATGGCCGGGCTCGGGCGGCAGGTCGGGATGAGCAGCGGGCACCTCCTCTACTACTTCGGCACCAAGGACGAGCTGCTGCTGCGGACCCTGGAGTGGAGCGAGGGGCGGCTCGGGGCCGAGCGGAGCGCCCTGCTGTCCCGGCCGGGGACGGCGCGCGAGCGGCTCGACGGGTACATCGAGGTGTACGTGCCCGACGGGCCCCGCGACCCGCACTGGACCCTCTGGCTGGAGGTCTGGAACCGGTCGCAGAACGCCGACGCCGACGCCCGCGCCCGGCAGGCCGCCATCGAGGGCGCCTGGCACCGGGACCTGGTCGCGATCCTCGCCGAAGGGATCTCGCGGGGGGAGTTCCGGCCGGTCGACCCGGACCGCTTCGCGACCCGGACGAGGGCTCTCCTCGACGGCTTCAGCGTGCACGTCGCGGTCGGCATCCCGGGCACGGGGCGCGCGCAAGTCATCGAGCACGTACGGGAGTTCGTCGCCGAAACCCTGATCTCGCGACCGTAAGGCACGCAAGTACTCCCGATCGTTGCCCCCACCGCCTTGTGGCCCGCGCGAGGGTTCCGGCACGGTTCCTGCCCATGGGACGAGAGCACTGGAAGAAGATCTGGATCGGCTCCGCGGGCAACATGGTCGAGTGGTTCGACTGGTTCGTGTACGCGAGCTTCGCCACCTACTTCGCGGGGGCCTTCTTCCCCGAGGGGGACGACACCGCCAAGCTCATGAACACCGCCGGCATCTTCGCCGTCGGCTTCTTCATGCGCCCCGTCGGCGGCTGGCTCCTGGGCCGGGTCGGCGACCGGAAGGGCCGCAAGGCGGCGCTCACCCTCACCGTCACGCTGATGTCCGCGTCGGCCGTGCTGATCGCCGTCGCCCCGACGTACGCCGTCGCCGGGTACGGCGGCGCCGCCGTCCTCCTCCTCGCCCGTCTCCTCCAGGGCCTCTCTGTCGGCGGCGAGTACGCGGCCAGCGCCACCTACCTCACCGAGGCCTCCGCGCCCGAGCACCGCGGCTTCGCCTCCAGCTTCCAGTACGTGTCGATGACCGCGGGCCAGGTCCTCGGCCTCGGCCTGCTGCTGGTCCTCCAGCACACCCTGTCCTCCGACGCCCTGCACGCCTGGGGCTGGCGCATCCCCTTCGTCGTCGGCGCCCTCGGCGCGGCCGTCGTCTTCTACCTGCGCCGGAACATGCTGGAGACGGAGGTGTACGAGGAGACCGCCGACTCCGGGGTGGCCCACGGACAGCAGGGCACCCTCAAGGCGCTGTGGGCGCACAAGCGGGAGGCCTTCCTCGTCGTCGCGCTCACCATGGGCGGGACGGTGGCCTACTACACGTACACCACCTACCTCACCAAGTACCTGTCCAACTCCGCCGGGCTGCCCAAGCAGACCGCCACCCTGGTCTCCTTCTGCGCCCTGATCGTCTTCGCCTGCCTGCAGCCGCTCGCCGGGCGGCTCTCCGACCGGATCGGGCGCCGCCCGCTGCTCATCACCTTCGCGGTCGGCTCCACGCTGCTCACCGTCCCGATCCTGACGATGCTGAGGCACGCCGGGTCCTTCTGGCCGGCCCTCGGCCTCTCCCTCCTCGCGCTCGTCGTCGTCACCGGCTACACCTCGATCAACGCCTGTGTGAAGGCCGAGCTCTTCCCGACGGGCATCCGCGCCCTCGGCGTCGCCCTGCCGTACGCGATCGCCAACGCGCTCTTCGGCGGCACCGCCGAGTACGTGGCGCTCTGGTTCAAGGACGCGGGCATCGAGTCGGGCTTCTCCTGGTACGTGGCGGGCTGCGCGGCCGTCTCGCTGATCGTCTACCTCGCGATGCGCGAGACCCGGGACATCGACCTGGGCCGCGTCGGCGCGGCGGGAGCCGTGCCCGAAGACCCGAAGCGAGATCAACTGCCCGTATCGTGAGACCGCCGTCCCGGCGGCACCACACCTGTGTCAGACTTCCGGCGTGCTTGCTACCACGATGATTATCGGCAGCGGCGCGCCGGTCCGCAGTGGCCACTGAATCGCGGCACGACCCCCGCGGCAGTGGACACCGTGCCCCAGACCCGCGCGCAGACCTCTCGCACCCGCGAGGGGTTTTTTCGTTTTCCGGCCCCACCCACGCCGGAAGCGGACGACGCGTGAGAATGGGGGCAAGTGGATCCATACCTTCCGGAGCCACATCCGACAGGAGCCATCACAGCCATGACCACGGAGAACGCCGAGGGCTCGCGCCTCGACGACAGCTTCCATGTCTTCGACACGACCCTGCGCGACGGGGCGCAGCGTGAAGGCATCAACCTCACCGTCGCGGACAAGCTGACCATCGCCCGGCACCTCGACGACTTCGGCGTGGGCTTCATCGAGGGCGGCTGGCCCGGCGCCAACCCGCGCGACACGGAGTTCTTCGCCCGCGCCCGGCAGGAGATCGCGTTCAAGAACGCGCAGCTCGTCGCCTTCGGCGCCACCCGCAGGGCCGGGGGCAGTGCGGCCGAGGACCCGCAGGTCAAGGCGCTCCTCGACTCCGGCGCCCCCGTGATCACCCTGGTCGCCAAGTCGCACGACCGGCACGTCGAGCTCGCCCTGCGCACCACGCTCGACGAGAACCTGGAGATGGTCCGCGACACCGTCGCCCACCTGACCGCCCAGGGGCGCCGGGTCTTCGTCGACTGCGAGCACTTCTTCGACGGCTACAAGGCGAACCCGGACTACGCCAAGGCCGTCGTCCGCGCCGCCCACGAGGCCGGCGCCGACGTCGTCATCCTCTGCGACACCAACGGCGGCATGCTGCCCGCGCAGATCCAGGCCGTCGTCGCCACCGTCCTCGCCGACACCGGCGCCCGCCTCGGCATCCACGCCCAGGACGACACCGGCTGCGCCGTCGCCAACACCCTCGCCGCCGTCGACGCGGGCGCCACCCACGTCCAGTGCACCGCCAACGGCTACGGCGAGCGGGTCGGCAACGCCAACCTGTTCCCCGTCGTCGCGGCCCTGGAGCTGAAGTACGGCAAGAGCGTCCTGCCCGAGGGCGCCCTCGCCGAGATGACCCGGATCTCGCACGCCATCGCCGAGGTCGTCAACCTCACCCCCTCCACGCACCAGCCGTACGTCGGCGTCTCCGCCTTCGCCCACAAGGCCGGACTGCACGCCTCCGCGATCAAGGTCGACCCCGACCTCTACCAGCACATCGACCCCGAGCTGGTCGGCAACACCATGCGGATGCTGGTCTCCGACATGGCCGGCCGCGCCTCCATCGAGCTCAAGGGCAAGGAGCTCGGCGTCGACCTGGGCGGCGACCGCGAGCTCGTCGCCCGCGTCGTCGAGCGGGTCAAGGAGCGCGAGCTCAAGGGCTACACGTACGAGGCCGCCGACGCCTCCTTCGAGCTGCTGCTCCGGGAGGAGGCCGAGGGCCGGGCCCGCCGCTACTTCCGCACGGAGTCCTGGCGCGCGATCGTCGAGGACCGGCCCGACGGCACCCACGCCAACGAGGCGACCGTGAAGCTCTGGGCCAAGGGCGAGCGGATCGTCGCCACCGCCGAGGGCAACGGCCCGGTCAACGCCCTCGACCGGGCGATGCGGGTGGGCCTGGAGCGGATCTACCCCAACCTCGCCAAGTTCGAGCTGGTCGACTACAAGGTCCGCATCCTGGAGGGCCGCCACGGCACCGAGTCCACGACCCGGGTCCTGGTCACCACCAGCGACGGCAACGGCGAGTGGTCCACGGTCGGCGTCGGCGAGAACGTCATCGCCGCGTCCTGGCAGGCCCTGGAGGACGCCTTCACCTACGGCCTGCTGCGGGCCGGGATCGACCCCGCAGAATAAGCCAGCTATATCCCGTTAGGTCCGGTTCGGGTAGCGTCGAACCATGAGGACCAGGGCGATATCCGTACGGTCGGCCCTCGGCGGGCTGATCCTGCTCCTGCTCTTGGTCCTGGCGCCCACCGCGAGCGCCAGGGCCACGGGCGTGCCCGACGCGGCCGCCGCCCTGAGACAGGGCCCGGTGTACGTCGACCCCGGCGCCGCCGGCCAGCTCTCCACGGCCGAGGCGAACGCCCTCGCGCGGAAGATCAAGGACGCGGACAAACCGCTCTTCGTGGCGGTGCTCCCCGCGAACGCGCAGTTCCCGCCCCAGGGCCTCATCGACAACCTGCGGGCCCAGACCGGCATCGCCGGCCTGTACGCGGTCCGCCTCGGCGACCGCTTCGACGCGGGCGTCGACCCGTCCGTGATGTCCCCGGCCGCCGTGCAGAACCTCGTCACCACCGTCCGCGCGCCCGACGCGGACGCCGCCGAGGAACTGAACGCCTTCGTCGACCAGGCCCTGCCCGCCATGCGCGGCTCCGCCCCCGCCTCCTGGGGCTCCGCCGGCACGGACTCACCGGTCCCCGTCGCCGGGCTCGTCACCCTCGGCGCGGTCGTCGTCGCCGCCGGTGCGGGCGCCTACGCCGTGGTCCGCCGTAACCGGCTCCGCAAGGAGGCCGAGGAGCGCGCCGCGCTCGACCGGCTCCGGGTCGTCGTCGACGAGGACATCACCGCCTTCGGTGAGGAACTCGAACGCCTCGACTTCCATCCCGCCGAGCGCGGCGCCGACGACGCCATGCGCGGCGACTACGAGCGCGCCCTCGACTCCTACGACCGGGCCAAGTCCCTGATGGGCGCGGCCACCCGGCCGCACGAGGTCCGCGGTGTCACCGAGGCCCTGGAGGACGGCCGCTTCTCCCTCGCCGTCCTGGCCGCGCGCCGCGAGTCCCGCCCGCTCCCCGAGCGCAGGCCCCCGTGCTTCTTCGACCCGCGCCACGGCCCGGCCGCCGACGACCGGACCTGGACCCCGGCCGGCGGCGCCCCCCGGCAGGTCCCGGTCTGCGCGGTCGACGCGGCCCGCCTCGACGACGGCCTCGACCCCGTCGCCCGCACCGTCGACACCGACACCGGCCGCCGCCCCTACTGGGAGGCCGGCCCGGCCTACGGCCCCTGGGCGGGCGGCTACTTCGGCGGCGGCATGCTCCCCGGACTCCTCGTCGGCACCGTGCTCGGCTCGATGCTCTCCACTCCCGCGTACGCCTCCGAGTACGGCGGCGGCGACTTCGGCGGCGGCGACCCCTCCGGCGGCGACTTCAGCGCCGGGGACTTCGGCTCGGGCGACTTCGGCGGAGGCGACTTCGGGGGCGGCGGCGACTTCGGCGGCGGCGGAGGATTCGACGGCGGCGGAGGGTTCTGACGGCTCAGACCAGCGGCTTCACCGACATCAGCAGATGGCGGTGAGTCGCCTCGGGGCCGTCGGTGAGCAGGGCGCGCTGCCCGGGGCCCAGGAGGTGGAAGCGGACCTCGGGGGAGTCCAGCGAGCCCAGCGCGTCCAGGAGGTAGCCCGGGTTGAAGGCGACCGTCAGGGCCTCCGAGCCGGCGAGGGTGCCGGGGAGGCGCTGGGAGGCCACGTCGTCCTCGTAACCCGCCTGGAGGTGCAGGCCGGTGGGGGAGAAGGCCAGCTGGACCGGGCTGTCGCCCTCCGCGACCACCGCGACCCGCTTGACGGCCTCGGCCAGCGGCACCCGCGCGGTGACCGCGAGGGCGTG
Source organism: Streptomyces sp. NPDC096079 (assembly GCF_040303145.1). Lineage (NCBI taxonomy): Bacteria > Bacillati > Actinomycetota > Actinomycetes > Kitasatosporales > Streptomycetaceae > Streptomyces > Streptomyces sp. NPDC096079. Next base: position 204,145 of record NZ_JBEOST010000011.1, on the reverse strand, counting down.
CTCCCCCAGGGCGAAGAGCTTGTCGTGGCGGGGGAGCCGGCCGTCGAGCAGCCGGGTGGTGGTGCGGGTGCCGGCGCTCTCGAAGCCGAGGGATCCGGAGTCCAGCGCGAGGCGGGCCGGGCCCGCGCCCGCGAGGGAGCGGGCGATCTCGGTGAGCCGGCGGGCCGGCACGACCACGTCGGCCTCCTCCGCCGGGGCGCCGGCCTCCGGCCGCCACTCCAGGGTGCGGACCGCGTACCGGTAGCGGTCGGTGGCGGCCAGGGTCATGGTGGCGCCGTCCAGGGCCAGCCGTATCCCGGTCAGGACGGGCAGTGAGTCGTCACGGCCCGCGGCCACGGCGACCTGGCCGACCGCCGTCGCGAAGGCGTCCCCGTCCACGAGGCCGCGCACGGCGGGCAGGGCGGGCGCGGCCGGATAGTCGTCGAGCGGCAGCAGGGAGAGGCCGAACCGGGCGTCGCCCGAGGTCACGGAGAGGCGGGCGCCCTCGACGGCGAACTCGGTGACGCCCCTGGGCAGCACCTTGCAGATGTCGAGCAGACGCCGGCCCAGGACCAGCGCCCGGCCCTCGACGGCCACGTCGGCCTCGACCTCGACGCGGGCCGAGGCCTCGTGGTCGAGGCCCGAGACGCGCAGCCCGTCGCCGCCCGCCTCAAGGAGCAGGCCACCGAGGACGGGCATCGGGGAGCGGGCCGGCAGCACGCGCGCGGCCCAGGCCACGGCGTCGGTCAACACGGCGCTGTCGATACGGAATTCCATGCAGGCGACGCTAGCGGCCGCCACTGACAGAGCGGTTGACCAGCGGTTTCGGGTGTCCGGGCGCGAGCCGGCCCCCGCTCGGCCCCGAGGCGGCGCGCCGAACTCCCGTGGACGGGAAGAGAATCACGCCCTTGATCGTTCTGGTGTTCGACAGCGAGGGCGGCACACAGGGGGAGCAGCGTCATGACCGATGTCCACGGCACGGTGGAGCCCGGATTCGAGATCGTGCGGGAGGTGTTCGCGGGGGTCGCCGCGAACGAGGCGCGGGACGGCGGAGCGCAGCTCGCCGTTCACCACCGCGGCCGGCTCGTCGTCGACCTCTGGGGCGGTGACGGCGTCGACGGAGACTCCCTGCTCGGGCTCTACTCCTCCTCCAAGGGCGCCATGGCCCTGGTCGTCGCCCTCCTCGTCCAGGACGGCGTCCTCGACCTGGACCGCGAGGTCGCCTCCTGGTGGCCCGAGTTCGCCGCGGAGGGCAAGGGGAAGATCACCCTGCGGCAGGTGCTGTCCCACCGGGCCGGAGTGATCGGCGCCGACGGCGGCCTCTCGCCCGAGGAGATCGCCGACGACCGTCTCATCGCCGCGCGCCTCGCAGGGCAGCGCCCCTTCTGGGAGCCGGACACCGCCCACGGCTACCACGGCACGGTCATCGGCGCCCTCGTCGGCGAGGTGGTGCTGCGGGCCACCGGCCGCACGGCCCAGGAGCTGTACGAGGAGCGGGTCCGCGCCCCGTACGCCCTCGACTACCACCTCGGCCTGCCCGAGGAGCTCGAAGCCCGCTTCCGTACGGCACTCCCGCTCCTGCCCACCCCGGCCCAGCGGGCCTTCCTCGCCGAGAACCCGATCGCACCGGACAGCCTCATGGCGATCGCGTTCAACCTCCACGCCGATCCGCCGTTCGACGACGTCGCATACGCCAACTCCCGGGCCGTCCGCGCCCAGGCGCCGCTCTCCGGCGGCGGCATCGGCACCGCCCGCGGCCTCTCCCGGATGTACGCGGCGATCGCCGGCGAGCTCGACGGCCGCCCCCCGCTCCTCGCCCCCGGCACCCTGGCCGAGTTCGCCCGGATCCATTCGGAGGGGACCGACCTCGTCACGGGCTCGGAGAGCGCCTTCGGCCTCGGCTTCGTCCCGCTCGCCACCCGCTACCCGTCCCTGAGTCCCACCGCGATCGGGCACAGCGGCGCTCCCGGCTCGCAGGCCTTCGCCGACCCGGCCACCGGCCTCGCCTACAGCTACGCCCGCCGCCGCTTCGGCTTCCTGGCCGGCCCGGGCGCCCCCGAGAACGACCGGCTGGTCCAGGCGGTCGTCGAGGCGGCGGCGAAGGCCGTCTGACCTGCGCGGTCGCGGTGCCCGGTGAGGCGAGACCGTGATCGGCGCGGCTCCGTCGCGCCCCTCCGGCTCGCCGAGGGCGCGAAGACCGCCCTCGCCTTCCGTGCCGCCGCCGAGAAGCGCGGCCGACGCCCGGATCCCGGGAAACGCCGAGCGCCCGCCTTCCGCTGCTGCGGAGGGCGGGCGCGCTCGTGTGTCCGGGGGTCGGCAAGGACCCGGGCGTTCCGGAGGGGTCAGGCGGCGTTCTTGATCGCGGAGATGTCGAAGTTCAGCTTGACCTTGTCGCTGACCATGACGCCGCCGGTCTCCAGGGCCGCGTTCCAGGTCAGGCCCCACGCGGAGCGCAGGATCTCGGCGGAGCCCTCGAAGCCGACGCGCTCGTTGCCGTAGACGTCGGTCGCGGTGCCGTTGAACTCCAGGTCGATGGCGAGCGGCTTGGTGACGTCCTTGATCGTCAGGTCGCCCGTGATCCGGTACTTGTCGCCGCCCAGCTGCTCGGCGGTCGTGGAGCGGAAGGACATCAGCGGGAACTGGTCGGCGTCGAAGAAGTCGCCGCTGCGCAGGTGGCCGTCGCGGTCGCCGATGCCGGTGTCGATGGAGGCGATCTTGACGTCGATCGAGGCGGTGGAGGCGCCCGGGTTCGCGCCGTCCAGCTTCAGTGCGCCCTCGTGCTCGGCGAACGTGCCGCGGACGTTGGTCACCATGGCGTGACGGACGGTGAAGCCGATGCTGCTGTGCGCCGGGTCGATGGTGTAGTCGCCGGTCAGGGCGGCCAGTGCCGGGTCGACGGGCAGGGTGGCGGTGGCGACGGCGGACTCGGTGTTCTTGCGGCCGAAGAGACCCATGACGTGCTCCTTGTCGGTGTTTGTTGAACCTTCAACGAGAACGACTGTAACCCTATTCCGTTCAACATTCAACATCTATGGAAGCTGTTCATCCGAACGGCGTCACACCGACACCGACGCCCTCTGGCGGACGCGCGTAGAACTACGGCACCATCTCCCCTGCGCGACGAGCACCACCTGCACAGCCGTCCCCACCCGTCACGGTCACCAGCAGGAGGAAACCCCCGTGAAGCTCCGCTCCGTCCTCACCGCGGCCGCCCTCGTCCTGGGCGCCCTGTTCGCCCCCGGATTCGGCGCCCTCTCCACCGCCACCGACGCCCACGCGGTCACCAAGATCAGCCACGCCACCGCGACCTCGATGTTCCGCTCCTCCGGGATCACCTGGTCCTCCTCCGGCGGCTGCTCGGACCGCAACAACTCCACGTGCACGTCCTTCGAGCAGCTCAACCTCGCCACCGCCCAGGGCGCCCAGACCCTCAAGAGCGCCAGCGGCTGCGCCCTCAACATCACCGGCGGCACCGAGACCGGGCACGCGAGCGGCACCTACTCGCACTGGAACGGCTACAAGCTCGACTTCGGCAAGGCCACCTGCGTCACCAACTACGTGAAGAACACCTTCACCTACATCGGTCTGCGCGGTGACGGAGCCCCGCAGTGGCGGTCCGGCGCGGGCAACGTCTACGCCGACGAGGGCAACCACTGGGACGTGACCTTCTACAACTGCGGCGGCTGCTGACCCGAACCGCGGCCAAGACGCCCCCTTCGGAGGTCACTTGGACTAACCGAAGGGGGTTCTTGGACTGGAGGGGCCCGCGCGGCGCGATCTCGTTGACGGTGCCGCCGGGGCGCGGCTGACTGGTCCGCATGTCCCTCCCCCTCTCCTCCAGACTCCGCGCGGCCTGCGCCCTCGCGGCCGCATCGGCCACGGTCTGCGCCCTGTCCGGGCCCGCCCTCGCCGAAGCCCCCGGCCCCACCCCCGCCACGGTCACGGCCGCCGGGCCCGTCCTCGCCTCCGACCAGCTCTCGGTCACCGTCGCCGAGGACTTCCCCCGCGTCCTCTCGTACACCGACCGCGCGAGCGGCGCGCGCCTCCTCGGGAGTACGGCCCCGGTCACGCGGGTCGTGCTCAACGGCACCGCCCACGCCGTCCAGGCCAAGGGCGCCCCCGTCCTGACCGCCCGCTCCGCCGCGTACACCCTCGTCTTCCCCGACCTGCCCGGCGTCGAGATCGACGCCCGGCTGAGCGTCGACGGCCGGACCACCACCTTCAAGGTCACCGCCGTCCGCGACACCGAGACCTTCCGCGTCGGCACGATCGACGTCCCCGGCCACGACCTGGTCTCCGTCGGCTCCTCCGACACCGGCGCCGCGACCGCCTTCACCCGGCTCGACCCGGACTCCACCCGCACGGCGGACGTCTTCGCGCGGGTCACCGAGGCCACCGCGGCCGAGGCGAACCCGGTCGGCGCGAGCTACGCGATCGTCAACACCGGGCAGCTCGCCGCGGCCGTCGAGTCCAACTCCAGCTACGACAAGCCCTCCGGCGCCTCCGCCCGCGACGGCGCCCGCTTCTGGCACCAGGCCCGCACGAACGGCACGGAGACCCGCGTCGGCGTCTGGTCCGGCCAGTGGACCTACCGGGGCGAGGGAGCCCCGCGGCCCGAGACCGGTGAGGACCTGCCCTGGGCGAAGGTCGTCGTCACCCCCGACGCCAACGCCGACGGCACCACCGACTGGCAGGACGGCGCCGTCGCCTTCCGCACCATCGGGATCAAGGCCCCCGGCAGCGACCAGACCCCCCGCCGGGTCGTCGCCCACATCCCGTTCAACTTCGCCTCCCAGGCCACCCACCCCTTCCTGCGCACCCTGGACGACGTCAAGCGGATCTCGCTCTCCACCGACGGACTCGGCCAGTTCGCGCTGCTCAAGGGATACGGCTCCGAAGGCCACGACTCCGCCCACCCCGACTACGGCGGCAACTACAACAAGCGGGCCGGCGGCCTCGCCGACCTCAACACCCTGCTCCGCGAAGGCAGGAAGTGGGGGGCGGGCTTCGGCGTCCACGTGAACGCCACCGAGTCGTACCCGGAGGCGAAGAACTTCAGCGAGACCCTCGTCGACAAGACCAAGCCCGGCTGGAACTGGCTCAACCAGAGCTACTACATCGACCAGCGCCGGGACGTGAACAGCGGCGACCTCGCCCGCCGCTTCCGGCAGCTGCGCGACGAGACCGACCCCAACCTGTCGACCCTGTACATCGACGTCTACTACACGCACGGCTGGATCGCCGACAAGACCGTGCAGGCCGTCCAGGCACAGGGCTGGAACGTCGCCACCGAGTGGTCCGAGAAGTTCGAGAGGGCCTCCCTCTGGTCCCACTGGGCCAACGACCTCGACTACGGCGGCGCCACCAACAAGGGCCTCAACTCGCAGATCATCCGCTTCATCCGCAACGGCGAGAAGGACGTCTGGAACAACCACCCGGTCCTCGGCCAGACCGCCCTGGTCGACTTCGAGGGCTGGACCGGCGAGACCGACTGGAACGCCTTCTCCGCCAACATCTGGCAGCGCAACCTGCCCGCCAAGTACCTCCAGCAGCAGAAGATCACCCGCTGGAACGGCGACGACATCACCTTCACCGGCGGCGTCCGCGGAACCGTCGAGAACGGCCGCCGCACCTTCTACGAGAACGGCCGCAAGGTCCTCGACGGAGAGAACTACCTGCTCCCCTGGGACGGCGGCAAGAAGCTCTACCACTACAACAGGACCGGTGGGACGACCAGCTGGGCCGTGCCGGCCGGCACGCGCGCGTACACCGTGTACAAGCTCACCGACAACGGCCGCGTGAGGACCGGCACCGTGCGGCCCTCCGGCGGACGGATCACCCTCGACGCCACCACCGGACAGCCCTACGTCCTCTACCCGGACAGCGCCCCCGCGCAGACCGCCCCGCGGTGGGGCCAGGGCACCCCGGTGAAGGACCCCGGCTTCAACGACGCGAAGCTCCGCGCCTGGACCAGGGCCGGCACCGTCGCCCGCGACACCGACGACCAGGGCCGCAACAGCGCGAAGCTCAGCGGCACCGCCCCCGCCTCGGTCCACCAGCGGATCACCGGCCTCACCCCAGGCGAGCGGTACACCGCCTCCGCCCTCGTCGAGGTCGAGCCCGGAAAGAGCCGCCCCACCATCCTCTCCGCCGGCGGCGCCTCCGTCACCGTCGAGCGCTCCGCCCTGGAGGACCGGGTCGCCGCCTCCGACTGGAACGGCACCCGCCTCCAGCGCGCCAAGGTCACCTTCACCGCGCCCCCCTCCGGCTCCGTCCCGCTGCGGATCCAGGCCGCGGGCGGCAGCCCGGCGACCGTCCGGATCGACGACGTGCGGATCGTCGCGAACGACCCGGCGACGAAGGCGGGAACCGTCGCGTACGAGGACTTCGAGGCCGTCGACCAGGGCTGGGGCCCCTTCCTCAAGGGCGACGCGGGCGGCACCACCGACCCGCGCACCCACATCGCCCAGCTGCACGCCCCGTACACCCAGGCAGGCTGGAACGGAAAGCTGGTCGACGACGTCGTCGGCGGCGCCGAGAGCCTCAAGTCGCACGACGAGAACAGCGGACTCGTCTACCGGACCGCGCCCTGGACGGTCCCGATGAAGGACGGCCACAGCTACCGCGTCGAGTACGCCTACCAGTCAAGCCACGCGGGCGCGTACGAGTGGGTCACCGGCTACGACCGCGCGAACGGCACCGGGGCCGTCGAGACCCGGCGCACCCCGATCGGGCAGCAGCGGGCCACCGGGCACTTCGCCGAGACCGTCACCGCCGGCTGTGGTGACACCTGGACCGGTCTGCGCAAGCGCGGGGACGCCCCGGACGGGGCCGACTTCGTCCTCGACGGCTTCACCGTCACCGACCTCGGCCCGGCCGCCGAGCGCGCCGCCTGCGGCACCCTCACCGTCACCGCGCCCGAGACCCTGGAGCCCGGCCGCCCGAACCGGGTCACGGCCACCTTCGGCAACGACGAGGCCGGCGAGGTCACCGGCGCCCAGGCCGTCCTCGCCCTCCCCGAGGGCTGGACCGCCGAACCCGCGGCCCCCGTCGCCCTCGGCACGGTCGCCCCGGGCGCGAAGGCCACGGCCACCTGGCAGGTGACACCGCCGGTGGACGCGGCCTACCGCCCGTACCCGCTGGGTGCCACCGTGACGTACGGGATCGGGGGAGGGGAGCGGAAGCTCGGCGCCGCCACCACCGTCCGCACCCTGCCCCCGCCGCCCACCGCCGACAGCTGGGCGAGCGACCTCGACTGGACCTCGGCCGCCAACGGCTGGGGACCCGTCGAACGGGACCTCTCCAACGGCGAGACCGGCACCGGCGACGGCTCCCCGCTGCGGATCGGCGGAGTGACCTACGCGAAGGGCCTGGGCAGCCACGCCCCCGCCACGGTCCGCTACTACCTCGGGGGCCGGTGCACCTCGCTCACCGCCGAGGTCGGGGTGGACGACGTCCAGACCAGCCGGGGCAGCGTCCGGTTCAGCGTGCTCGCGGACGGCGCCGAGAAGGTGACGTCCCCGGTACTCAAGGCCGCGGACCCCGCCTGGCCGCTCACCGCCGACATCACCGGCGCCGCCTACGTCGACCTGGTGGTCGGCGACGGCGGCGACGGAAACGGCAACGACCACGCGGACTGGGGGAACGCCCGCTTCCACTGCGGGAGCTGACGGAGCCACGAGACAGTAAGCGCTTGCCGTGCTCATTGATTGCGTCGGGAACAGGGTGTTACACCGGGCGCCGACCGGTCTCCACCACTTCCCCCGGGAGGCTCCCGTGTCCCTGCCCCTCTGGTCCCGCCGCACCTTCCTGAGCACCACGGCCGCCGCCGCGACCGTCCTCGCACTCGCCCCCTCCGCCCACGCGGCGGAACCAGGGGACGAGTTCGAGGCGCTGCGGCTCCGCTGGCTCGACCTCCAGCTCGGCTCCGGCTTCGACGCCGGGGCCGAGCCCTACGCCGGCCGACTGGCCGAGACGGGCACGCTCGCGCGCGCCTTCCGCGCGAGCATGGCCGCCACCCCCGCCTCGCTCTGGCCCGACGCCCCCTTCGACCCCCCGGCCGGCATCACCCAGAGCTACAGCCGCCTGTGGACCATGACCCAGGCGTACGCACAGCCCGGCACCGGCCTCACCGGCGACGAGACCCTGCTCGCCGACGTGCTGCGCGGCCTCGACCACCTCTCCGCCACGGTCTACCGGGCGGGCGCCCCGCGCTACGGCAACTGGTGGGAGTGGCAGATCGGTTCGCCCCGCCTCCTCATGGACGTCGTCGCCGCGCTCCACCCCCGGCTCGGCGCCGAGCGCGTCGCCGCCGCCTGCGCCGCCGTCGACCACTTCGTGCCCGACGCGGTGCTCCTGGACTACTCCGGCACCTCCACCGGAGCCAACCGCGTCGACCTCTGCCGCTCGGTCGCCCTGCGCGGGGTCCTCGGCGCGAACCCCGCCAAGATCGCCCTCGCCCGGGACGCCCTCTCGCCCGTCTTCCCGTACGTCACCCAGGGCGACGGCCTCTACGCCGACGGCTCCTTCGTCCAGCACACCTGGGTCGCCTACTCCGGCACCTACGGGCAGGTGATGCTCGACGGCCTCGGCCGGCTCTTCTCGCTCCTCGCCGGCTCCACCTGGGCCGTCACCGACCCGAACCGGCAGATCGTCCTCGACAGCGTCGAGAAGGCCTACGCCCCCTTCATCTACGACGGCCTGATGATGGACAGCGTCAACGGGCGCGCCGTCAGCCGCGGCTACCTCAAGAACGACGACCGGCGGATCATGCGCTCCGACCACTTCCACGGCCAGGGCGTCATCGCCGCCGTCGCCCTCCTCGCGGGCGGCGCGTCCGCCGCCGAGCGGGAGCGGTGGCACGCGCGCGTGAAGGGGTGGATCGAGCGCGACACCGTCTCCCCGATCCTCGCCGCCCGCCAGTTCGGCGTCGCCGACCTGGCCCGGCTGCACGCCGTGGCCGCTTCCCCCGTCGCCGCCGCCCCGGAACCCACGGGACACCGGCTCTTCGCCGCCATGGACCGGGCCGTGCACCGCCGCCCCGGCTGGGCCGCGAACATCTCCATGGCCTCGAACCGGATCACGTACTACGAGTGCGGCAACGGCGAGAACCCGCGCGGCTGGCACACCGGCGCCGGAATGCTCTCCTGGTGGACCCCGGACCTCGGCGACCAGTACACCGACTGGTTCTGGCCCACCGTCGACCCGTACCGCCTCCCCGGCACCACCGTCTCCACCAAGCGCCTCGCCGACCGGGCGGGCGGCGAATGGGGCGCGCCCAAGCCGGCCGTCCGCTGGGTCGGCGGGGCCACCGACGGCGAGTACGCGGCCGTCGGCCAGCACCTCAAGGGCCTCGGCTCCACCCTGGAGGCCCGCAAGTCCTGGTTCTGCGCGGCGGACGCGGTCGTCTGCCTCGGCGCGGGGATCACCGCGGCCGACGGCGTGCCCGTCGAGACGGTCGTCGACAACCGCCTCCTGGGGGAGGCGGGCACCCAGACCCTCACCACCGGCGCCGGCTGGGCCCACCTGGAGGGCCACGGCGGCTGGGTGTTCCCGGACGGGACGGGGAACCTCCGCACCCTGCGCGAGGACCGCACCGGCGCCTGGAGCGACATCAACACCACCAGCTCCACCGAGCGCCGCACCCGCCGCTACCAGACCCTCTGGCTGGACCACGGCACCGACCCGGTGGCCGCCTCCTACGCGTACCTCCTGATGCCGGGCGCCTCCCGGCGGACGCTCGCCGCGCGCGCCGCCGACCCCGGCTGGCTGCACGTTCTCGACAACACCGCCGAGCGCCAGGCGATCGCCGTCCCGTCCCTCGGACTGACCGCGGCGAACCTCTGGCAGGCCGGTACGGTGGGAGCCCTCACCCTCACCGCGCCGGGGAGCGTCCTCGTCCGCCGCCGCCGCTCCCTCCTCGACCTGAGGGTCTCCGAGCCGCTCCGCACGGGGCAGCCGCTGGAGCTGGTGTGGAACCGTCCCGTCCGCCGGGTGGTCCGCCACGATCCCTCGGTGGAGGTCCTCGCCACCGGGTCCGCGCTGCGGCTGCGGATCACCCCCGGTACCGGCGGTGCGACCCATGGTTGCGAGGTTCTCGTCTAGGTCTATGTCGAGACCCCACAAACACGGGGGGTGCCTGGCTGTTGACTCGGGCTGGACGGGCGAGGGTTCTGTCCAGCCCCACCAGGATTCGACACGCGAGACTGTACGGAGTCGACGGCGGGGTTTTCTTGTGTGACTTCGTAGGGTCGACACATGACCGTTGTGGACCAGATCCCGAGCGAGCCCGCCGACGCCCGTGGCCGCGTGGCCGAGCTGCACGTCCTGCGCGAGCAGGCGCTGCGTGGCCCGAGTGACCGTGCGACCGAGGCGCAGCACGCGAAGGGCAAGCTGACCGCGCGCGAGCGCATCGAGCTGCTCCTCGACCCGGGTTCCTTCAACGAGGTCGAGCAGCTCCGCCGGCACCGCGCCCAGGGCTTCGGCCTGGAGGCCAAGAAGCCCTACACCGACGGTGTCATCACCGGCTGGGGCACGGTCGAGGGCCGTACGGTCTTCGTCTACGCGCACGACTTCCGGATCTTCGGCGGCGCGCTGGGCGAGGCCCACGCCACCAAGATCCACAAGATCATGGACATGGCCATCGCGGCCGGTGCCCCGCTGGTCTCCCTGAACGACGGCGCCGGCGCCCGCATCCAGGAGGGCGTCTCCGCGCTCGCCGGCTACGGCGGCATCTTCCAGCGCAACACCAGGGCCTCGGGTGTCATCCCGCAGATCTCCGTGATGCTCGGCCCCTGCGCCGGCGGCGCGGCCTACAGCCCGGCGCTCACGGACTTCGTCTTCATGGTCCGCGAGACCTCGCAGATGTTCATCACCGGTCCGGACGTCGTCAAGGCGGTCACCGGCGAGGAGATCACCCAGAACGGCCTCGGCGGCGCCGACGTGCACGCCGAGACCTCGGGCGTCGCGCACTTCGCGTACGACGACGAGGAGACCTGCATCGCCGAGGTCCGCTACCTCCTGTCGATGCTCCCGCAGAACAACCGCGAGAACCCGCCGACCGTCGCCTCCGAGGACCCGGCGGACCGCCGCTCCGACGTCCTCCTCGACCTCGTGCCCGCCGACGGCAACCGCCCGTACGACATGCACAAGGTCATCGAGGAGCTCGTCGACGACGGCGACTACCTGGAGGTCCACGAGCGCTGGGCCCGCAACATCATCTGCGCCCTGGCCCGGCTCGACGGCCAGGTCGTCGGCATCGTCGCCAACCAGCCCCAGTCGCTGGCCGGCGTCCTCGACATCGAGGCCTCCGAGAAGGCCGCGCGCTTCGTCCAGATGTGCGACGCCTTCAACATCCCGATCATCACCCTTCTGGACGTACCCGGCTTCCTGCCGGGCGTCGACCAGGAGCACGGTGGAATCATCAGGCACGGCGCGAAGCTGTTGTACGCGTACTGCAACGCGACCGTGCCCCGGATCTCCCTGATCCTGCGCAAGGCCTACGGCGGCGCCTACATCGTGATGGACTCCCAGTCCATCGGCGCCGACCTGACGTACGCCTGGCCCACCAACGAAATCGCGGTCATGGGCGCCGAGGGCGCCGCCAACGTCATCTTCCGCAAGCAGATCGCGGAGGCCGAGGACCCCGAGGCCATGCGGGCCCGCATGGTCAAGGAGTACAAGGCCGAGCTGATGCACCCGTACTACGCGGCGGAGCGAGGCCTGGTCGACGACGTCATCGACCCCGCCGACACCCGCCAGGTGCTCATCAGGTCCCTCGCGATGCTCCGCACCAAGCACGCCGACCTGCCGTCCCGCAAGCACGGCAACCCGCCTCAGTAAGAGGAGTCATCCACGTGACCAGCCCTGCCAACCTTCTCCGCGTCGAGAAGGGCACCGCCGAGCCGGAGGAGCTCGCCGCCATCACGGCGGTCCTGCTCGCCCGCGCGGCCTCCCAGCCCACCGAGACCGCCACCCACGGCCGCACCACGGCCGGCTGGCGCCGCCTGGAGCGCGAGCACGGCTTCCGCGCCCCGCACAGCTGGCGCTGACGCCACCGCCGCACGCAAGGGCCCCGCACCGATCGGTGCGGGGCCCTTCCGCGTCTCCCCGGACGCGGCGGCACGAAGGCCCCGCACCTTCCCGGGTGCGGGGCCTTCGTCACGTCCAACCCGTCAGGGACTACCGCAGGCGGGCCATCAGAGCGTGCTCCACCAAAGTGATGAGGGCGCTCTTGGCGTCGGCGCGGTGGCGGGCGTCGGTGGTGATGATGGGGGTGTCGGGGCCGATCTGGAGGGCCTCGCGGACCTCCTCGGGCTGGTAGGGCTGGTTTCCGTCGAAGCCGTTGAGGGCGATGACGAAGGGGAGGCCCGAGTTCTCGAAGTAGTCGACGGCGGGGAAGCAGTCGGCGAGGCGGCGGGTGTCGACGAGGACGACGGCGCCGATGGCGCCGCGGACCAGGTCGTCCCACATGAACCAGAAGCGGTCCTGTCCGGGGGTGCCGAACAGGTACAGGATCAGGTCCTGGTCGAGGGTGATGCGGCCGAAGTCCATGGCGACGGTCGTCGTCGTCTTGTCGCCGGTGTGGGTGAGGTCGTCGATGCCCGCGGAGGCGGACGTCATGACGGCTTCGGTACGCAGCGGGTTGATCTCCGAGACGGCGCCGACGAACGTGGTCTTGCCCACGCCGAAGCCGCCCGCCACCACGATCTTCGCGCTGGTGGTTGAACGGGCCGCGCCGCCGCTAGAGCTTGCGAAGTCCACTGAGCACCCTTTCGAGCAGTGTCACGTCTGGCTGACCGCCGGCGGCCTCGTCGCCGCCGGGCTGGTGGATGGCGACGAGTCCGGCCTCGGCCAGGTCGGCCACGAGGATTCGGGCGACGCCGAGGGGAATGGAGAGAAGTGCCGAGATCTCCGCGACCGACTTGATCTCGAAGCAGAGCCGGCAGATCCGCTGGTGCTCGGGCAACTGCCCCTGCAGCCGGGCCGGATCGGCCGTCGTACTGACCAGCGCCTCGATGGCGAGCTGGTAGCGCGGCCGGGTCCGGCCGCCGGTCATCGCGTACGGACGCACCAGCGGGTTGTGCCCGCCGGAGCCGCCCGCGGCGGACGCACCGCGCGAGGCGGCCGGCGAACCCGCGGCCGAGGGGACCTGAGGCTGCGTGTAGGGCTGCGACACGCCCTGTCTGCTCGGGGCGGAGGGAAAGTTGAACCGGTTCTGCGCGCTGTCGCCCAGTGGCGCCTGATGCGCGTCATATCCGTTGTAGGGGCTCGCGCCCGGGGGTGTACCCACGTCTCCTCCTCCGACTGCCTCGCGGTCCATGTCCCTTGAACCGCGCCACCGCACCCTACGGGGCGGTGGCACGAAACGCACTGTCCGTCTGTTAGTTGAGAAGACTTCCCTGAAGTTCCGCCCGGAGGTCGGGGGTCAGAACGGTGCCCGCGCGGTCCACGAGCAGGGCCATCTCGTAGCCCACGAGGCCGATGTCGGCCTCCGGGTGGGCGAGCACGGCCAGCGAGGAGCCGTCCGAGATCGACATGATGAAGAGGAAGCCGCGCTCCATCTCCACCACCGTCTGGTTGACCGCACCACCCTCGAAGATCCGGGACGCGCCCGCGGTCAGCGAGGTCAGTCCGGAGGCGACGGCCGCCAGCTGGTCGGCGCGGTCACGAGGGAAGCCCTCGGACATCGCCAGCAGGAGTCCGTCGGCGGAGACCACCACCGTGTGCGACACCCCGGGGGTGTTGTCCACGAAGTTGGTGATCAACCAGTTCAGATTCTGCGCCGCCTGGCTCATGCTCACACTAACGCTCCTGGTTGTAGGTACTGCCCGGGCCGAGGCCCGATCCGTTCGTGTCCGTTCCCGCGCTGCGTCCCTGCTGGACACCCCGGCGCAGGTTGCTCAACCTGCCCCGGACGTCCTCGGGTGCGCGGGAGACCTGGGGGCCGCCCTGCGGGGTCTGCTCAGCCGTGCCCTCGACCAGGTTGGCCTTCGGGACCCGGCGGGGGAGACCGGACGAGGTGACCCCGCCCGCCTTGGGGTCCTTGAGCTTGCCGGCCCGCTGCCAGCGCTCGTCGTTGGTCGAGCGCCATTCCTCGGAGCCGTCGGCTTCGTTCTGCTGCTGCACCGGCTGCGCGGGCTTCGGCTGCTGCGGCGCCTGCGGCGGCACCTGCTGCGTCTGCTGGCCGACGCTGCCGCGGCGCGGCAGACCGGCGTCGGTCAGCGCGTGTCCGGCGTCCGGGGCGGGACTGGAGGTCGGGCCCGGACGGTCGAAGCCTACGCGGTCGGGGGCCTGTTCGGGAGCGCTCGGAGCAGATTCCGATTCCGCTCCGAATGCCTGTCCGTAGCCAGCCTGGTAAGCGCCCTGATCCGACCACTGTGCCTGGTGGGACTGGGGATCGAACGCATTGCCGTACTGCTGGTGTTCGGTTTCCGGGGTCTCGTACGAGGCTTCCGCATAGCCCTGCTGCGGGTACGCCTCGTAGCCCTGCTCCGGGTAGCCGTAGCCGTCCTGCGCCGGGTAGCCGGCCGCGTACTCCTGGCCGTACTCCTGCGCCGGGTACTGCTCCGCCGGGTACTGCTCCGCCGGGTACTCCTGGGCCTGCTGCTGCCCGTACTCCTGACCCTGGTCGTACGCCGGGGTCTGGCCGTACTGCTGCTCCGCCGGCTCCGCCTCGTCGCGGAAGAGCGGACGGTCGCCGCCCTGCGCCTGGGCCTCCAGGGCAGCGCGCCGGCCCTCGCGCTGGAGCGAGCGGTTGACCGGGTCGAGCTCGCGCTCCTCCTCGGCCGGCTGCTCGTAGCGCGAGTCGTCGAAGCCGAGGTCGGCCGCGGTGAGCATCTGCTGCTGCGGGGCGGGCTCGAAGGCGTTCTGCAGCTGCTGCTGCGGAATGATCTGCGAGACCGTGAAGTCGTCCTGGAGCGGCTGCTCGCCGCCACCGCCGTGCGTGATCGCGTCCGGCAGCATGACGAGCGAGGTCGTCCCGGCCTGCTCGCCCGAGGGGCGGAGCTGGACCCGGATGCCGTGCCGGTCGGCCAGCCGGCCGACCACGAAGAGGCCCATGCGCTGCGAGACGGCGGCGTCGACGGTCGGCGGGTTCGCCAGCTTGTGGTTGATGTCCGCGAAGTCCTCGGCGGTGAGGCCGATGCCCTTGTCGTGGATCTCGACCATCACGCGGCCGTCGGGGAGACGGGTCGCGGTGACGCGCACCTTGGTCTGCGGGGAGGAGAACGTGGTGGCGTTCTCCAGGAGCTCGGCGAGCAGGTGGACGAGGTCGGTCACGGCCTGGCCGTGGATCTCGGCCTCCGGGACGCCGGCCAGCTCGATGCGCTCGTACTGCTCCACCTCGGAGGAGGCGGCGCGCATGACGTCGACCAGCGGGACCGGCTGGTCCCAGCGGCGGCCCGGCTCCTCGCCGGCGAGGACGAGGAGGTTCTCGCCGTTGCGGCGCATACGGGTGGCCAGGTGGTCCAGGCGGAAGAGGTTCTCCAGCTGGTCCGGGTCGGCCTCGTTGTTCTCCAGGTCGGTGATGAGGGTCAGCTGGCCCTCGATCAGCGACTGGTTGCGGCGCGAGAGGTTGGTGAAGATCGCGTTGACGTTGCCGCGGAGCATGGCCTGCTCGGCGGCGAGCCGGACGGCCTCGCGGTGGACCTGGTCGAAGGCGCGGGCGACCTCGCCGATCTCGTCCTGCGAGTCGATCGGGATGGGCTGGACGCGGGTGTCGACCCGGCCCGGCTCCGTCCGGGAGAGCTGGTCGACGAGCATCGGCAGGCGCTGCTCGGCGATGCCGAAGGCGGCGGTGCGCAGCTGGCGCATCGAGCGGCTCATCTGGCGGGCCATCATCCCGGCGAGGATGAAGGCGGCGAGCAGGGCGACGACGACGATGCCGCCGTTGACCCAGGCGTCGGTCTTGGCCTCGTCGGAGATGTCCGCGGCCTCGGTCACGGCCTTGTCGACGAGGGTCTTCTCGACCTCGCTGTAGCCGTCGAACTTGGCGGTGGCGACGGCCATCCAGGTCTCGGGCGTGATCTGCTTGCCCTTCAGGGCAGCGATGCCCTCGGCGCTCTTGGCGGTGCCGATCGCGGAGGCCACTCCGGAGTAGACGGAGCCGTCCTTGCCCTTGGGGAGCTCGACGCCCAGCGCGGACATCTTCTTCTCGCCGTCGGCGGCCTTGCCGGCCATGACCTTCTTGAGCAGCTCGACGTCCTCGGGCAGACCGCCGGAGTTGAACTCGCCGAGGGCGATCTGCTCCAGGTAGTTGTACGAGTTGAACGCCACGGACTGCTGCGCGAAGACCTTGTCCTGCGCGCTGGGCCGGACCAGGAGCTGCGTGCCGATGGAGCGCTGGAGGGACTCCGCGCCCTTGGAGAGCTGGATGGCGTAGACGGTCCGGCCGTAGCTGGTGATGTTGCCGGTGCCCAGACCGAGCTCGTTGGAGAACTCCATCAGGTAGTGCTGCACGCCCGTGTAGCCGAGCTGGGTGTTCACCGGGTCGAGAGAGCGGGTGTAGGCGGCCTTGCGCAGCGCCTCCAGCTTGGGCTCCTCGTCCTGGAACAGCCGCAGGCGGCGCTCCAGGCCCTGGCCCGACGGCATGTCCTTGACGGCCTCGTCGAACTTCGCCTTGGCGGCGTCGGTCGCGGCGTACGCCCGGGTGACGTCGTCGACCTTGCGGTCCTCGGGGGTCTTCGCGGCGAGCAGCGGCGCGGCCGTGAGGTCCCGCTCGTTGAGCAGCGCGGTGCTGTACTCCGAGGCGGCGCGCACGATGAGCGCCGTCTTCTCGGCGTCCTGCGCCTCCTGCCAGGTGTCGATCGCCGACTTCACCTGGAAGCTGCCCATGACGAGGCCGACGAGCACGGGTATGCAGAGGATCGCGTTCAGACGGGTGGGCACCCGCCAGTTGCGGGGCGACAGCTTGCTGGAGCTTCCCTGGGGCGCCTCGACGGGGGGTGGCGTCACGGGCACGTCCGCGGGCGACACCGCCGTACGCGACGGCGGCGTGAAGTTGCCCCGCGTCTCCTGCTCCGCGGAGCTTTCCTTGCTTCGCCTCACTCGACCAACAACCTCTCGGCGTCGGCACCTACGTTGTGCCGGTGTTTCGTTCAGGGCCGTACTACTCGGGAGTTCATGAATTGCAGCACGTGAAGGGTGTCCCTTCCAAACAGTGGGAAGCGGCCCCTTTCCGTGGTCCAGGCCTCACATAAAACGGGCATAAAGAGCGAGCCCCGCCAAATGGCGGGGCTCAGGTGAGCGCAGTGACACCGATCGGATGCGTCGGGTGTCCGAGGCGCCCCAATTCTCTGTCGAAATGTTATGAACCCGAGGGCGGCCGTGTCGAAGGACACAGACCGCCCCGGCAGGGGCATATGACAACTGCCCTGGCGCGTCCCTTTACTTGAGCCGTGCCATCAGGGCGTGCTCGACGAGCGTGATGAGGGCGCTCTTGGCGTCGGCGCGGTGGCGGGCGTCGGTGGTGATGATGGGGGTGTCCGGGCCGATCTGGAGGGCCTCGCGGACTTCCTCGGGCTGGTAGGGCTGGGCTCCGTCGAAGCCGTTGAGGGCGATGACGAAGGGGAGGCCCGAGTTCTCGAAGTAGTCGACGGCGGGGAAGCAGTCGGCGAGGCGGCGGGTGTCGACGAGGACGACGGCGCCGATGGCGCCGCGGACCAGGTCGTCCCACATGAACCAGAAGCGGTCCTGTCCGGGGGTGCCGAACAGGTACAGGATCAGGTCCTGGTCGAGGGTGATGCGGCCGAAGTCCATGGCGACGGTCGTCGTCGTCTTGCCACCCGTGTGCGTCAGGTCGTCGATGCCGGCCGACGCGGACGTCATGACGGCTTCGGTACGCAGCGGGTTGATCTCCGAGACGGCGCCGACGAACGTGGTCTTGCCCACGCCGAAGCCGCCCGCCACCACGATCTTCGCGCTGGTGGTCGATCTGGCCGCGCCGCCGCTAGAGCTTGCGAAGTCCACTGAGCACCCTTTCGAGCAGTGTCACGTCCGGCGTGCCGCCGGTCTCTCCGTTGCCCGGCTGGTGGATGGCCACCATGCCGGCCTCCGCCAGGTCGGCCACGAGGATCCGGGCGACGCCGAGCGGCATCGACAGGAGGGCCGACACCTCGGCCACCGACTTGACCTCGCGGCAGAGGTGGCAGATCCGCTGGTGCTCCGGCAGGAGCGTGGCGAGGTGTGCCGGGTCGGCCGTGGTGCTGACCAGCGCCTCGATGGCGAGCTGGTAGCGCGGCCGGGTCCGGCCGCCGGTCATCGCGTACGGACGCACCAGCGGCTGGTCGCCCTCGTATCCGTACTCGTCGACTGAGGCGCCGTACGGATCGTGAGAGGCGGGGGGCGGGGTCATGAATCCTCCGGGCGTGACAGCAAGACATCTGCCGTCTGATGGGGCCGGTGGGGGGCCGGGTGGGGCGGCCGGACGATGAACAGTGCCCAGAGCGGTACGGAGGGGCGTACCGCCCTGCGGTTCGGTCGGTGCGGACGGGTGGGGTGTGTCCGCTGTGCGGGACCTAGTGGAGGAGGCTGCCCTGGAGCTCCGCACGGAGATCCGGGGTGAGCACGCTGCCGGCCCGGTCGACCAGCAGCGCCATCTCGTAGCCCACGAGGCCGATGTCGCACTCGGGGTGTGCGAGCACGGCCAGCGAGGAGCCGTCCGAGACGGACATCAGGAAGAGGAAGCCGCGCTCCATCTCCACCACGGTCTGCGCGACGGGTCCGCCCTCGAAGATCCGGGACGCGCCCGCGGTCAGCGAGGTCAGTCCGGATGCGACCGCCGCCAGCTGGTCGGCGCGGTCGCGGGGGAATCCTTCGGACATGGCCAGCAGGAGTCCGTCGGCGGAGACCACCACCGTGTGGGACACCCCGGGGGTGTTGTCCACGAAGTTGGTGATCAACCAGTTCAGATTCTGCGCCGCCTGGCTCATCGCGTTCAACTAACGCTCCTGCTGATGGTTCGGACCGAGGTGGTGGCTACCCGTGGTCGAGTTGCCGGCCTGGCGGCCCTGCTGGATACCGCGGCGCAGATTGGTGAGCCGGCCGCGGACGTCGTCGGGTGCACGCGAGACCTGGGGGCCGGCCGTGTGGGCCTGCTCCTGTGCGGTCCCGGGTACGAGGTTGGCCTTCGGCACACGGCGCGGAAGACCGGAGGTGGTGACGCCGCCGGCCGCGGGCTTGCGCACCCGCTCCGCCTGGCGCACCAGCTCGTCGTTGGGCGAGGTCCGCCAGGCGGCCCCGCCGTTCTGGCGGCCGTCGGCGGCCGGGTCACCGGCCGGACGGGGCGCCGGGGCGGACGGCTGCGACACGACCGGGGTCTGCGTCGTCTGCGTCGGGTCCGCCTGCCGCTGACCCTGCTGGGCCTGCTCCTGCTGGTACCAGTTGGTCTCCAGCGTGTCGTACAGCGGCGTGCGGCCGTCACCCGAGCCACCGGCCGGCGGCAGGGCCTCCGGACGGCGCGGCTGCTGGAGCTGCTGCGGCTGCTGACGCGCCGGCTCGGCCGGGCGCGGGGCGCCGAAGTCGTCGCCGGTCCGCTGGCGCGGCGCCGGGGCCTGCGGGGCCTGCTGCTGCGCCTGGGGCACGTAGGGCTGCCGGCCGAACTGCTGCTGCTGGCCGCCCTGGTACGCCGGGGCCTGGGGAGCCTGCGGGGCCTGGGGCGCCTGCGGGACCTGGGGCGCCTGGGGCGCCTGCGGGGCACCGAAGTCCGGGCGCGGGAACTGGCCGGTGGAGCCGGGACCCTGCGGGGCACCGAAGTCCGGGCGCGGGAACTGCGCCGTCGACGCCGGGTCCTGGGCACCGCCCTGGTACGCCTGCGGGGCCTGGGGCTGCTGGGGACGGCCCTGCTGCGGGGCGCCGAAGTCCGGGCGCGGGAACTGGCCGGTGGAGCCGGGACCCTGCGGAGCCGCCGGCCCGCCGAACGGGCTCGCCGCCTCGGGCTCCTCGTGGCCGCGCGGGGCGTCCAGCGGGGACATCTCCTGCTGCGGGCGCCGCACCGGCTGCTGCTGCGGGTCGTTGCCCCAGCTCGCGGCCTGCGGGCGCTGCTGCTGCGGGTTGCCGCCGGGCAGCTCGGCACGCGGGAAGTCGTACCCGCCCTGCTGGGCGCCCTGCTGCGGCTGCGGCTGCTGCTGCGCGGGGGGCCCGGCCTGCGGCGCCGGCTGCTTGCCCCACACGTCCGTACGGGACGGGATGGCGCTCGCGGCGCCGCCGATGAGGCCGCCCCCGCCGGGGCCCGGACGCATCGGGTCGGCCGACTGCGGGGCCTGCGGGGCCTGCGGGGCCTGGGGGATCTGCGGCAGCTGGCCGGTCTGGTCCAGCTGTGCGTTCTGCGGCTGCGGGGCGCCCTGCGGGCCGCCGGCGAGCGGGGCACCGTCACGGGCGGGCAGCGCGGCCCGGGGAGCACCCGCGCCGACCTGACCGCGCCCGGCACCGGCACCGGCGCCGAGCCGGCCGGCCGCCGAGGACGGGGCGCCGCCCTGGCCCGGACGTCCACCGCCGGGGCCACCGGCCGCGCCGGGACCGCCGGGGAGACGGCCGCCGGGGGCGGAGGCGCCCTGCGGCATCGCGCCCTGGCCGCCCGCGCCCGGCTTGGGCATGGGCTTCTTGCCGCCCTGGGCGACGTCGACGGGGAGCATGACGAGCGCGGTGGTGCCGCCCGAGTCGGACGGGCGCAGCTGGATGCGGATGCCGTGTCGCAGGGACAGGCGGCCGACCACGAACAGACCCATGCGGCGGGAGACGGAGACGTCCACGGTGGGCGGTGAGGCGAGCCGCTCGTTGATCGCGGCGAGGTCCTCGGGGGAGAGGCCGATGCCGGTGTCGTGGATCTCGACGAGCACGCGGCCGTCGGGCAGCGCGTGACCGGTGACCCGGACCTTGGTCTGCGGGGAGGAGAACGAGGTGGCGTTCTCGAGCAGCTCGGCGAGGAGGTGCACGAGGTCGTTGACGACGCGGCCGGCGACCTCGGTCGCCGGGACCGCGGCCAGTTCGATGCGCTCGTACTGCTCCACCTCGGAGGCGGCGGCACGGAGGACGTCGACCAGCGGGACCGGGCGGGTCCAGCGGCGGCCCGGCTCCTCGCCGGCGAGGACGAGGAGGTTCTCGCCGTTCCGGCGCATACGGGTCGCGAGGTGGTCGAGCTTGAACAGAGAGGAGAGCTGGTCCGGGTCGGCCTCGCGGGACTCCAGCTCGGAGATGAGCGAGAGCTGACGCTGGATGAGGCCCTGGGAGCGCCGCGAGAGGTTGGTGAACATCGCGTTGACGTTGCCCCGGAGGAGGGCCTGCTCGGCGGCGAGGCGGACGGCCTCGCGGTGCACGTCGTCGAAGGCCGCGGCCACCTGGCCGATCTCGTCCCGGGAGTGCACACCGACGGACTCGACGGAGGTGTCGACGTCCTGCGGGTCGGACTCGGACAGCTGCTTGACGAGCTCGGGCAGCCGGTCCTGGGCGACCTTGGTCGCGGTGTCCTGGAGCCTGCGCAGCGAGCGGATCATGGACCGGGCCACGACGAAGGCGCCGATGAGCGAGACGCCGAGGACGAGGAGGATCAGCGCACCGTTGATGATGGCGTCGCGCTGCGACTCCTGCTTCAGCTCACGGGCCATGGTCTCCATGTCACCGAGCAGACCTCGCTCGATGCGGTTCATGGCGGCGATCTTGGTGCTGTACTCGTCGGTGAAGTTGAGGTGACCGCGGCGCATCTTGGCGATCGCGTCGTCGGAGTTGAGCACGCGCTCGGCGTACTTGTTGGCGGCGTTGATCGAGGGGTCGCCGCTGTTCAGCGACTCGGTCCGCTCGGCGGCGTCGCCACCGGTGGACTCGTAGATCGCCTGGAAGGACTTGAGCTCGACGCCCTCACTGTTGAGGGCGGCCTCGCCGTAGAGGCGGTCACCCTGCTGGAGCTTGCCGGGGGAGCGGTCGTTCGGGGGGAGCGCGGCCGCGATGATCGCCTGCTGGATGGAGGCGTACTCCTTGGCGGACGAGAACGCGGCGAGCGCGCGGGTCCGCTTGATCATCTCGGGGTTGCTGGTCGCCTGCGCCATGTCCTGGGACAGGCTGAGGAGCGAGCGGATGAGGCGGCTGTACGCCTCGACCGTCACCGAGTGGGACACGCCCTTCTCGTAGGCGGCGCCCCGGATCGAGTGGAGCTCGGTGACCTGGGAGGCGATCTGGCTGACGTTCTGCCGGATGCTGCGCAGGGCCTCGTCACCGTCGGTGGCGGGGATCTCCTCGGTGGCGTCGAGGAAGGCCTTGTACTCGCGGTCCGTCTTCCGGCGCGGGTTGGCGACCTGGTAGTCGCTGACCGGGCGGCCGTTGGCCAGCGGGCCGGCGGAGAGGTCGCGCTCGGCCTGCAGGGCCTGCGCGAGGTCGGTCGCCTCACGGGTCAGCTTGGTCAGCAGCTGCATGTGGTCGAGCTGCTCCATGTCCTGGAGCGAGTCGCTGATGCGGATGCCGCCCAGGGTGGTCGCGGCGACCACGGGGAGGGTGAGGAGCGCGACCAGGCGCGTGGAGATGCGCCAGTTGCGCAGGGCTATTCGCGGCCCGACCTCGTTCTCGGCGCGGGCCTTGGGGGGTGCGGCGGATGCGTCGGCGGACGTGGCCGCGGCGCTGCCGCGCCTGCCGCCGTCGTCGCCGGACGGTCCCTGACCCTGGTTCGGGGTGTGCGAGGCCGAGGGACCGCGGTCGGTCCCGGCACGCGGTTCCTGCTCCGCCGGAGCATCCGCTCGGCCCTGACGGGCCTGGGCAGACCCCGAGCCATCCCTCTTGAAACGTCCCTGCACTAGCGTCGCAACCTCTGGACCAGGCGTCCTTCCGGGTGAGCGGAGAGGACGGTGTCGGTGTCGATCGGGGCGCGGGGAGCGCCCCAGGTGGTCGTCGGTGACCGGCGCAGTTCCCCCTTTCCCGCCACGCGGCCGGCGCTGCGTTGCGCCTCCTGCGCGCCGGCTTGAAACCCGCGGCGGTGCCGGAATTCCAGCACAGTGCCGGATCTCCAACAAGAGCCGCGTGTCGTGGCGGGAGGGGGATGACAACGTGTGCCCGTGACGTCACCCCTCGTAGAAGATGATCACGGAGGTTTCGGACTTTTCCGGTCCAATGGTCGGGCATCCCCGTGTGTCCCAGTCGACATGATCAGGAGCGGAATGGCTCATTCAGTGGGGGAATGTCCCTTTCCGTGGCGACCGGCCACAGCCCGTAATGCCCGGAATGTATCGCGTGTGGTGAGCAAACTCACACGCGAATCGTTGTCTCCGCCATGCATTCCAAGGGAATCGCATGTTTAGCCTGACGCTTTACACCCCTTCGCGCCCCTACGGGCGCCCGTCCCGGAACAAGGTCTGATCACCGCGATGAAGACGACGACGCTCCGCACCACGGCCAACCCCCGCCGCTCCACCCTCGTCCACCTCTCGGACGCCGCCGAACTCGGCCGGGGTGCCCAGCCGGAGTACGCGGTCGAGCTCCCGGGCAACACGGCCAACCCGCGCCGCACCGTCCTGATGCAGGCCCCCGCCCCGTACCAGCCCCAGCCGTACGCCACCGCGTCCCGCTGAGCCGTGACGCGGGATCACGCCCGCGTCACGCATGTCACCACCTTCCATCACCCCCGGTGATATCGCCGGTCGGCGGCCCCCTCGCCGCGTTAGCCTGGAGCGTCAGACTCCAGCCAGTACCAAGTGAGGGGCGACAGCACTCGTGCGCATCGCCAGATTCTCCATCGACGGCAATGTGGCCTTCGGCGCCGTCGAGGGCGAGGGAACCGTCGAGTCCGGCGGCCTCGTCCTCGACATCATCAAGGGCATCCCGTACACCGACTTCGAGCTCAGCGGCACCAAGGTCCCGCTGAGCAAGGTACGGCTCCTGCCGCCCGTGCTCCCCAACAAGGTCGTGGCCATCGGCCGCAACTACGCCGAGCACGCCGCCGAACTCGGCAACGAGGTCCCCGACGTCCCCGTCGCCTTCTTCAAGCCCACCACCTCGGTGATCGGCCCCGGCGACGCCATCGAGTACCCCTCCTTCTCCGACGAGCTGCACCACGAGGCCGAACTGGCCGTGGTCATCGGCCGCATGTGCCGCGAGGTCCCCCGCGAGCGCGTGAAGGACGTCGTCTTCGGCTACACCTGCGCCAACGACGTCACCGCCCGCGACGTCCAGCAGCGCGAGAAGCAGTGGGCCCGCGCCAAGGGCTTCGACACCTCCTGCCCCCTGGGCCCCTGGGTGGAGACCGACCTCGACCCGAGCGACCTGACCATCCAGGCCACGGTCAACGGCGAACAGCGCCAGCTGGGTCGGACGAGCGACATGATCCGCTCCATCGAGGACCTGGTCGTCCACATCACCGAGGCCATGACGCTGCTCCCGGGCGACGTCATCCTCACCGGCACCCCCGCCGGGGTCGGCCCCCTCAACGTCGGCGACGAGGTCGCCGTCACCATCGAAGGCATCGGCACTCTCACCAATAAGGTGATCAAGCGTGGCTAACGCGAACATCCGCGTCCGTTTCTGTCCCTCGCCGACCGGCAACCCCCACGTGGGCCTGGTCCGCACCGCCCTCTTCAACTGGGCCTTCGCCCGGCACAACCAGGGCACCATGGTCTTCCGCATCGAGGACACCGACGCCGCTCGCGACTCCGAGGAGTCGTACAACCAGCTGCTCGACTCCCTGAAGTGGCTCGGCCTCGACTGGGACGAGGGCCCCGAGGTCGGCGGTCCGCACGAGCCCTACCGCCAGTCGCAGCGGATGGACATCTACAAGGACGTCGCCGACAAGCTGCTCGCCGGCGGATACGCGTACCCCTGCTACTGCACCACCGAGGAGCTCGACGAGCGCCGCGAGGCCGCCCGCGCCGCCGGCCGCCCCTCCGGCTACGACGGCCACTGCCGCGACCTCACCGACGAGCAGAAGGCGGCGTACGAGGCCGAGGGCCGCGCCTCGATCGTCCGCTTCCGGATGCCCGACGAGCCGATCACCTTCACCGACCTGGTCCGCGGCGAGCTGACCTTCACCCCGGAGAACGTGCCGGACTACGGCATCCTCCGGGCCAACGGCGCCCCGCTCTACACCCTCGTCAACCCGGTCGACGACGCCCTGATGGAGATCACCCACGTCCTGCGCGGCGAGGACCTGCTCTCCTCCACCCCGCGCCAGGTCGCGCTCTACAAGGCGCTGATCGAGCTCGGCGTCGCCAAGGAGGTCCCCTCCTTCGGCCACCTGCCGTACGTGATGGGCGAGGGCAACAAGAAGCTCTCCAAGCGCGACCCGCAGGCCTCCCTCAACCTCTACCGGGAGCGCGGCTTCCTCCCCGAGGGCCTCCTGAACTACCTGTCGCTGCTCGGCTGGTCCTTCTCCGCCGACCAGGACATCTTCACCATCCCCGAGATGGTGGCGAAGTTCGACATCGCCGACGTCAACGCCAACCCGGCGCGCTTCGACCTCAAGAAGGCCGAGTCGATCAACGCCGACCACATCCGCATGCTGGACGTGAAGGCCTTCGCCGAGGCCTGCGAGCCCTGGCTCCGCGCCCCGCACGCCCCCTGGGCGCCGGAGGACTTCGACAGGGCCGCCTGGGAGGCCATCGCGCCGCACGCCCAGACCCGCCTCACCGTCCTGTCGGACATCACGGCCAACGTGGACTTCCTCTTCCTGCCCGAGCCGGTCTTCGACCAGCCCTCGTGGGACAAGGCCATGAAGGGCGAGCCCGCGGCCCTGCTCACCACCGCCCGCGAGAAGCTCGACGCGGCCGACTGGAGCGACCCCGAGTCCCTGAAGAACGCCGTCCTGGCCGCCGGCGAGGCCCACGGCCTCAAGCTCGGCAAGGCGCAGGCCCCGGTCCGCGTCGCCGTCACCGGCCGCACGGTCGGCCTGCCGCTCTTCGAGTCCCTGGAGATCCTGGGCAAGGAGAAGACCCTGGCCCGCATCGACGCGACCCTGGCGAAGCTCGCCGGCTGACCCGCGCCGTACGCACCGGTACCCCCGTCCCGCGCCCCGGGACGGGGGTACCGTCGTCTCCATGGCCATCCGCGCGGTGCTCTGGGACGTCGACGACACGCTCTTCGACTACGGGAGCGCCGACCGCGCCGGGATGCGGGCGCACCTCGCGGCCGAGGGGCTGCTCGGTGCGTGGGGGTCCGTCGAGGCGGCCCTGCTGCGGTGGAAGGAGCTCACGGAGCTGCACTGGCGGCGGTACGAGGCCGAGGGCGGGGACTTCCGGGAGCAGCGCCGCCGGCGGGTGCGGGACTTCCTCGGGCGCCCGGCGCTCACCGTCGACGAGGCCGACGAGTGGTACGACCGGTACGTGGTCCACTACGAGGCCGCCTGGGAGCTGTTCCCCGACACCGTGCCCGTCCTGGACCTGCTGGCTCGTGACTACCGTCACGGAGTTCTGTCCAACTCCAGCATCCACAACCAGGACCACAAGCTCCGCGCGCTGGGCGTGCGGGACCGCTTCGAGGCCGTGGTGTGCGCCGCCGAGCTCGGGGTGGCCAAGCCGGCCCCGGAGGCCTTCCACGCCGCCTGTGACGCCCTTGACCTGCGGCCCCACCAGGTGGCGTACGTCGGGGACCAGCCGGACATCGACGCCCGGGGGGCCGTGGAGGCGGGGCTGCGGGGGATCTGGCTGGACCGCGCGGGGACCGGCGGGAGGCCCGAGCTGACCCGGATCACCGACCTCCGCCAGCTGCCCGCGGTGCTGGCTGCGGATACGCGTTTTGGAGCACCGTCCACCTTCGGGTAATGTTCTTTCTGCGCCGAGGGGAACGGGCCGAAAGGCCGGAAAGCCCCGGAAGCGCAAGCCGAGCAAGATCCCTTCTCGAAGGTGATCACGTTCCGGTGGCCTATGGTGTAATTGGCAGCACGACTGATTCTGGTTCAGTTAGTCTTGGTTCGAGTCCAGGTAGGCCAGCTCGCAGAGCTCATCTGCAACCGTGGATGGCATCCACAAAGCCCCCGTTGTGTAGCGGCCTAGCACGCCGCCCTCTCAAGGCGGTAGCGCCGGTTCGAATCCGGTCGGGGGTACAGATCCTTCCCGCGGGGTCACTTGGGTAGCTCCCAGTGGCGCCGATGCAGGATCGCTAGGGCCCCCGTTGTGTAGCGGCCTAGCACGCCGCCCTCTCAAGGCGGTAGCGCCGGTTCGAATCCGGTCGGGGGTACGACGCTGGTCTAACCACGTATTGGTCTATGGTGTAATTGGCAGCACGACTGATTCTGGTTCAGTTAGTCTAGGTTCGAGTCCTGGTAGACCAGCTCGGATCTGCGGCGGAGACGCCCGCATGATCCAAGCCCCCGTTGTGTAGCGGCCTAGCACGCCGCCCTCTCAAGGCGGTAGCGCCGGTTCGAATCCGGTCGGGGGTACCACACGGAGAAGCCCTTCCCTTCGGGGGAGGGCTTCTTCGCTGTTCGCCTCCCGGCGCGCACAACTCCGGCCCACCGCTGCGGCGTTGGAGCGGTGGGCCGGTACGAACAGGAGGGACGGAGGGCTCAGCCGTTGCGGCGGAGCGCCTCGGAGAGACGGGCGGCGGCGTCGATGACCGCCTGGGCGTGCATGCGGCCCGGGTGGCGCGTCAGGCGCTCGATCGGACCCGAGACCGACACGGCGGCCACCACGCGGTTCGAGGGGCCGCGTACGGGCGCCGAGACGGACGCGACGCCCGGCTCCCGCTCGCCGATCGACTGGGCCCAGCCGCGGCGCCGTACGCCCGAGAGGGCCGTCGCCGTGAAGCGGGCGCCCTGGAGGCCGCGGTGCAGCCGCTCGGGCTCCTCCCAGGCCATCAGGATCTGCGCGGACGAGCCGGCCTTCATGGTCAGCGTCGAGCCGACCGGGACCGTGTCCCGGAGGCCCGAGAGCCGCTCGGCCGCCGCCACGCAGATGCGCATGTCGCCCTGGCGCCGGTAGAGCTGGGCGCTCTCGCCGGTGACGTCGCGCAGATGCGTCAGAACCGGGCCCGCGGTCGCGAGCAGGCGGTCCTCGCCGGCCGCGGCGGCGAGCTCCGCCAGGCGCGGTCCGAGGATGAACCGGCCCTGCATGTCACGCGCCACCATCCGGTGGTGTTCCAGTGCCACGGCGAGACGATGTGCCGTGGGTCGTGCGAGTCCCGTCGCCGCGACCAGTCCTGCGAGGGTGGCCGGACCGGACTCCAGGGCGCTCAGGACAAGGGCTGCCTTGTCGAGAACGCCTACGCCGCTAGAGTTGTCCATGCAACGATATTCGCGTCTCACTCTGTGAAACGCAAGTTCAATTTTTCTCGGAACCTGTGACCCTGGTGATGCGGCCGCACAACGGCCCGCGGAACGGGTCTCTAGTTGTGCCGGCGTAGACGTCGGCCGGAGGGAAAGCGATGGGTAGGACACTCGCGGAGAAGGTCTGGGACGACCACGTCGTCCGGCGCGCCGAGGGCGAGCCCGACCTCCTCTTCATCGATCTGCACCTGCTGCACGAGGTGACCAGCCCCCAGGCCTTCGACGGCCTCCGGCAGAACGGCCGGCAGGTGCGGCGCCTCGACCTCACCATCGCCACCGAGGACCACAACACGCCCACCCTCGACATCGACAAGCCGATCGCGGACCCGGTCTCCCGCGCACAGCTGGAGACCCTCCGTAAGAACTGTGCCGAGTTCGGCGTCCGACTGCACCCGCTGGGCGACGTCGAGCAGGGCGTCGTCCACGTCGTGGGACCGCAGCTGGGCCTGACCCAGCCCGGCACCACCGTGGTCTGCGGCGACTCGCACACCTCCACGCACGGCGCCTTCGGCGCGCTGGCGTTCGGCATCGGCACCAGCCAGGTCGAGCACGTGCTCGCCACCCAGACGCTGCCGCTGGCCCGCCCGAAGACCATGGCGATCACGGTCGACGGCGAGCTGCCCGAGGACGTCACCGCCAAGGACCTGATCCTGGCCATCATCGCCAAGATCGGCACCGGCGGCGGCCAGGGCTACATCCTGGAGTACCGCGGCTCCGCCATCGAGAAGCTCTCGATGGAGGCCCGGATGACCATCTGCAACATGTCGATCGAGGCCGGCGCCCGTGCGGGCATGATCGCCCCCGACGAGACCACCTTCGCCTACCTGGAGGGCCGCGCCCACGCCCCCGAGGGCGAGGACTGGGACGCCGCCGTCGCGTACTGGAAGACCCTGCGGTCCGACGAGGACGCCGTCTTCGACGCCGAGGTCGTCATCGACGCGGCCGCGCTGGCCCCGTTCGTCACCTGGGGCACCAACCCCGGCCAGGGCGCCCCGCTTTCGGCGAACGTCCCCGACCCGGCTTCGTACGAAGACGCTTCGGAGCGCCTGGCCGCCGAAAAGGCCCTGGAGTACATGGGGTTGACCGCCGGACAGCCGCTGCGCGACATCAAGGTCGACACCGTCTTCGTAGGCTCCTGCACCAACGGCCGCATCGAGGACCTGCGGAACGCGGCCTCCCTGCTGGAGGGCCGCACGGTCGCCGACGGCGTCCGCATGCTGGTCGTCCCCGGCTCGGTCCGGGTCGCCCTGCAGGCCGTCGAGGAGGGCCTGGACAAGGTCTTCAAGGAGGCCGGCGCCGAATGGCGGCACGCGGGCTGCTCGATGTGCCTGGGCATGAACCCCGACCAATTGGCCCCCGGTGAGCGTTCCGCGTCCACCTCCAACCGCAACTTCGAGGGCCGGCAGGGCAAGGGCGGCCGGACGCACCTGGTCTCCCCCCAGGTCGCCGCCGCCACCGCCGTCCTCGGCCACCTGGCCTCCCCGGCCGATCTGTCCGACGTCGCCACCACCGCGGGGGTCTGAGGAACCATGGAAGCTTTCACCACGCACACCGGCCGGGCCGTCCCGCTGCGCCGCAGCAACGTCGACACCGACCAGATCATCCCGGCGCACTGGCTGAAGAAGGTCACCCGCGACGGCTTCGAGGACGGCCTCTTCGAGGCCTGGCGCAAGGACTCCGAGTTCGTCCTCAACCGCCCCGAGCGGCAGGGCGCCACGGTCCTGGTCGCCGGCCCCGACTTCGGCACCGGCTCCTCCCGTGAGCACGCCGTCTGGGCGCTCCAGAACTACGGCTTCCAGGCGGTCATCTCGTCCCGCTTCGCCGACATCTTCCGCGGCAACTCGCTGAAGAACGGCCTGCTGACCGTCGTCCTCCCGCAGGAGACGGTGGACGCCCTCTGGGAGCTGACCGAGGCCGACCCGACCGCCGAGGTCACCGTCGACCTGGAGGCCCGCAAGGTCCTGGCCGACGGGATCGACGCCGACTTCGAGCTCGACGAGAACGCCCGCTGGCGTCTGCTGAACGGCCTCGACGACATCAGCCTCACCCTTCAGAACGAAGCCGACATCGCGGCCTACGAGGCGGCTCGACCGGGCTTCAAGCCCCGTACAATTACGGCCTGAGCAGCGCTTTTCCAAGACTGCGCCCCCCACCGTCCGGTGGGGGGCGCAGTCGCTTGTTGAGACCCTGTCGGGCGACAACTCGCCCTAGATGGCACAATCGGTGCATGGAACGCGACAGCCAACTCGAGCTCTACGAGGCAGTCGCCGCCCGATTGAAGGAAGCGCACACAAGGGTGCGCTCACTGCAAGTCCCGGAGGGCGTAAGGATGGCGCTGTCCCGGAAGCTGCTGGTCGTCACGGCAGCGGCGAAGCACGATCTCAAGGACGCGGCAACGCGTCTGGACCGGTTGATGAAGGACCTCGACGAGGGCCGATTCCCAGAGGACGACTGACACCAGGAACTCCGCAACGGGACTTCTGCGTTGCGGCACTAGGGTGATTAGACCGTTTCGTGTTTGATTTGCGG
This sequence comes from Streptomyces sp. NPDC096079, assembly GCF_040303145.1. Lineage (NCBI taxonomy): Bacteria > Bacillati > Actinomycetota > Actinomycetes > Kitasatosporales > Streptomycetaceae > Streptomyces > Streptomyces sp. NPDC096079. The sequence goes on along the minus strand of NZ_JBEOST010000011.1, from coordinate 173,409 downwards.
TATATACATGCCTAACGTGCGAAAAAGCTTGAACACTTTCGTTCTGGCAATGTCTCCGAAGGGGAAGACGTGAACAAGGCGCAGCTCGTAGAAGCGATTGCCGACAAGATGGGCGGTCGTCAGCAGGCCGCCGAAGCCGTCGACCACGTGCTCGACGCCATCGTGCGTGCCGTGGTGGCCGGTGACCGGGTCTCGGTCACCGGTTTCGGCTCGTTCGAGAAGGTCGACCGGCCGGCCCGCTACGCCCGCAACCCGCAGACGGGTGAGCGGGTCCGGGTCAAGAAGACCTCCGTCCCGCGCTTCCGTGCAGGTCAGGGCTTCAAGGACCTGGTCAGCGGCTCGAAGAAGCTCCCCAAGGGCGGCGAGGTCTCCGTCAAGAAGGCCCCCAAGGGCAGCCTCACCGGTGGCGCCTCCGCGACCGTGAAGAAGGCCGCCGCGAAGAAGGCCACCACCGCCAAGAAGGCCGCCGCGAAGAAGGCGACCCCGGCGAAGAAGACCACGGCCGCCGTCAAGAAGGCGACGCCCGCGAAGAAGACCACGACGGCCGCGAAGAAGGCGACGCCGGCGAAGAAGGCCACCACGGCCGCGACGAAGAAGACCGCCGCCGCAGCCAAGAAGACCACCACGGCCGCCGCCAAGAAGGCGACGAAGGCCACGGCCAAGAAGACCGCGCCGGCCGCGAAGAAGGCCACGGCGACGAAGGCGCCCGCCAAGAAGACGACGGCGCGCAAGACCACCGCCAAGAAGACCGCCGCCAAGAAGTAGGACGCGCGGTACCGACCCGCCGGGCCGGGCTCCCCCCGGGGAGCCCGGCCCGCGGCGCGTCCGGACGGCCCCGCCGGGCGTCTCAGAAGGTCTGCAGCGTCACCAGGGTGATCCGCAGTCCCGGGCCCGACGTGCCGGGCTCGGCCTCGATCCGCACCCGCTGCCCCGGCCGCAGCAGCCGGAGCCCGCCCGCCTCGAAGGCCTCCGCCCCGAACTCCACGGGGGTGCCGTCGTCGAGCAGCACACTGCCGCTGTGGGTCTCGGGGTCGTACGTGAACGCGGTCGCCTGCATGGACCGCAGCCTATCCGGCCGCCGTCAGCCACCGGGCGGCCGTCCGGGGACCGAGCCCGAGGGCGCGGGCCGCCGCCAGATCCTCCCCGGTGTCCACGTCCCGGCGTACGGAATCGACCCCGGCGAGCCGGATTTCCACCGCCCCCGAAGACAAATGCCGCAGCCTCGACGCGCCCCCGAAAGCCGGTTCCAATTCCACCCCCGGAGCAGCCGAGAGGAATGTCGTACCTATTTCGGCGGCATCCGCGAGAAATGCCCTCGGAAAATTGCCGGCCGCCTGAAGGACCCGGTCGAGCTCCGCGGGCCGCAGCGCCGGAAGGTCCGCGTTGAGCGCCGCCACGCGCGCGTGCGGCCGGCCCGCCCGTACGGCACGGGCCCCGTGCGCGAGCGCCGCGTTGAGCCCGGCGGCGGGGGAGTCCGGCACGATCCGCGCCCCCAGGGCCGCGAGCGCCGCCCCGGCCTCGGCGTCGTCCGTGACGACCGCCACATCGCGCACGCGTGCGCAGTCCAGCACCGCCGCCACGGTGTCCTCGGCGAACGCCAGCGCGAGCCGGGGGCGCAGCCGGGCCCCCGCCGCCGCGGCCAGTCTGCTCTTCGCCAGGGCAAGGGGCTTCAGGGGGACGACCAGGGACCAGCCGTCGTCGGCGTCGGTGTGCGGCAGCTGCTTCATCGGGGCCCATTCTGTCCCGCCCAGGCGGTCCGCCCGAGGGCCCGGGGCGTACGGTGTCACTCGACAGACCAGGAGCATGGGGCGACACTTGACCCCCTGCCAGCCAGTCCCGGAGAAAGGTGTCCGAGTGCCCCGCCGCAGAATCGGCTTCTGGTACCGCCTCGCGGCGGTCATCGCCAAACCCCCCCTGGTGGTTCTGTTCAAGCGGGACTGGCGCGGTATGGAGCACGTTCCGGCCGACGGCGGTTTCATCACCGCGGTCAACCACAACTCCTACCTGGACCCGCTGTCCTACGCGCACTACCAGTACAACACCGGTCGCGTCCCGCGCTTCCTCGCCAAGGCCGGCCTCTTCAAGGGCGGCTTCGTCGGGACCATGCTGCGCAACACGGGCCAGATCCCCGTGTACCGCGAGACGACCAACGCGCTGGACGCCTTCCGGGCCGCCGTCGACGCCATCGAGCGCGGCGAGTGCGTCGCCTTCTACCCCGAGGGCACCCTCACCCGGGACCCCGAGATGTGGCCCATGGCCGGCAAGACCGGCGCCGCCCGCGTCGCACTGCTCACCCAGGCTCCCGTCATCCCGGTGGCCCAGTGGGGCGCCAACCTCGCGATGCCGCCGTACGCCAAGGAGAACAAGCTCAGCCTGTTCCCCCGCAAGACGCTGATCGTGCAGGCCGGACCGCCCGTCGACCTCTCCCGCTTCCACGGCCTGGAGCCGACGCCCGAGGTGCTCCGCGAGGCCACCGAGGTCATCATGGCCGCCATCACCGCCCTCCTGGAGGAGGTCCGCGGCGAGCAGGCCCCCGCCGAGCCGTACGACCACCGCAAGGCCCGCCTGGAGCAGCGGCGCAAGGCCGCCGGGGAGGGCACCAAGTGACGAGGGCAGCCGTCTTCGGCAACGGATCCTGGGGCACCGCCTTCGCGATGGTGCTCGCCGACGCGGGCTGCGAGGTGAGCCTCTGGGGCCGCCGGGCCGAACTCGCCAAGGAGATCAACACCTCCCGGGTCAACCCCGACTACCTGCCGGGCGTCGAACTCCCGCGGGGGATCACGGCCACCGCGGACCCGGCGGAGGCCGCCGCGGAGGCCGACTTCACCGTCCTCGTCGTCCCCTCCCAGACCCTGCGCGGCAACCTCGCCGCCTGGCGGCCCGTGCTCGCCCCGGACACCGTGCTCGTCTCCCTCATGAAGGGCGTCGAACTCGGCACCGCCAAGCGGATGAGCGAGGTCATCACCGAGGTCGCGGACGTGCCCGCCGACCGCGTCGCCGTCCTCACCGGCCCCAACCTGGCCAAGGAGATCGCCGCCCGGCAGCCCGCCGCCGCGGTCGTCGCCTGCTCCGACGAGACGGTCGCCCAGCGGCTCCAGACCGCCTGCATGACCCCGTACTTCCGCCCGTACACCAACACCGACGTGGTGGGCTGCGAGCTCGGCGGCGCCGTCAAGAACGTCATCGGCCTCGCCGTCGGCATCGCCAACGGGATGGGCCTCGGCGACAACTCCAAGGCCACGCTGATCACCCGCGGCCTCGCCGAGACCACCCGCCTCGGCCTCGCCATGGGCGCCGATCCGCTCACCTTCTCCGGCCTCGCGGGCCTCGGCGACCTCGTCGCCACCTGCTCCTCGCCGCTCTCCCGGAACAACACCTTCGGCACCAACCTCGGCCGCGGGATGACCCTCCAGGAGACCATCGCGGCCACCAAGCAGACCGCCGAGGGCGTCAAGTCCTGCGAGTCCGTGCTCGATCTGGGCCGCCGCCACGGCGTCGACATGCCCATCACCGAGACCGTCGTCTCGATCGTCCACGACGGCAAGCCGCCGGTGGTGGCGCTCAAGGAGCTGATGTCGCGCTCGGCCAAGTCCGAGCGCCGCTGAGCCGGACGCGCGGGGCGGCAGCGGGGCGCTCAGGAGTTCGGAAGCCGCAAGGTACGCTCATCGCGATATGAGCGAGAACACCCAGAGCCCCCGCAAGCCGCGCGTGGCCGTCGTCTTCGGCGGACGCAGCTCCGAGCACGCCATCTCCGTCGTCACGGCGGGCGCCGTCCTGAGCGCCATCGACCGGGACAAGTACGACGTGCTGCCCATCGGCATCACGACGGACGGGCGCTGGGCGCTCACCGCCGACGCCCCCGAGCGCATGGCCATCGCCGACCGCGCCCTGCCGAACGTGGCCGACCTGGCCGAGTCCGAGGAGGGCGGCGTCGTCCTCTCCGTCGACCCCGCCAACCGCGAGGTCGTCCTCACCGAGCCCGGGAACGTGCCCAGGGCCCTCGGCGAGGTCGACGTGGTCTTCCCGATGCTCCACGGCCCGTACGGCGAGGACGGCACCCTCCAGGGCCTCCTGGAGCTCTCCGGCGTCCCCTACGTCGGCGCGGGCGTCCTCGCCTCCGCCGTCGGCCAGGACAAGGAGTACATGAAGCGGGTCTTCGTCTCCTTCGGCCTCCCGGTCGGCCCCTACGAGGTCATCCGCCCGCGCGAGTGGGAGCAGAGCCCCGCCGCCGCCCGCAAGAAGATCGTCGAGTTCGCCGCCGAGCACGGCTGGCCGCTCTTCGTGAAGCCGGCCCGCGGCGGCTCGTCCATGGGCATCACCAAGGTCGACGACCTCTCCGGCCTGGACGAGGCCATCGAGGAGGCCCGCCGCCACGACCCCAAGATCCTCGTCGAGTCGCTGCTGCGCGGCCGCGAGATCGAGTGCGGCGTCCTGGAGTTCGAGGACGGCCCGCGCGCCAGCGTGCCCGCCGAGATCCCGCCGGTCACCGACCACGACTTCTACGACTTCGAGGCCAAGTACATCGACTCGGCCTCCGGCATCGTGCCCGCCCCCATCGGGGACGAGGCCACCGCCGAGGTCCAGCGCCTCGCCGTCGCCGCCTACGAGGCGGTGTCCTGCGAGGGCCTGGTCCGCGCCGACTTCTTCCTCACGGAGGACGGCGACTTCGTCATCAACGAGATCAACACCATGCCGGGCTTCACGCCCATCTCCATGTACCCGCGCATGTGGCAGGAGAGCGGCGTCGGCTACCCCGAGCTCGTCGACCGGCTCATCCAGGCCGCGCTGACCCGCTCCACGGGCCTGCGCTAGCCGACCGGCGTCCCCTGGCGCCCGGGTGCGATCACGAGCACTCCGGCGCCAGGGCGCACGGCACGGCCCGCTCCACGGGGCTCGCGAGATCCGTGAGCGGGCCGACGTCGTGCGCGTACCGCTCGTCCAGGGTCACCTCGACGTACGTCCTCCGGTACACCGTGGTGAAACGCGGCCCGTCGCCCGCGCGCTGCTCCAGCATCCACCGCACGCCGTTCGCGGAGATGCCCTGCGCCTTCGGGTCGCTCATCTTTTCGGGCCGGGGGACCCCGCAGCGCAGTACGATCGCACCGTCACCCCACCCGGCGGTCAACTCGGAGCCGGGCTCCGGGTCACTCCGCTCCAGACCCGCCACGGTCTCCGGAAGCTCCTTCGCCAGGGCCTGGCAGTAGGGGGCCTCCTCCGCCGGCGGGCTCGGGACCACGACGGACGCCGCGGCGTCCGGCGAGGAACACCCGGCGGCGGCCGACAGCAGGACGGCGGCCGCGACGGCGGCGGGCAGGCCGAAGGGCCGGTGGGAAGACGTCACCGGCCAAGCGTAGACGGGGGCTACAGATGAACGACCGGGCAGGTGAGGGTGCGCGTGATGCCGTCCACTTGCTGGACCTTGGCGACCACCATGCGGCCCAGCTCGTCGACTGTGTCCGCCTGTGCGCGCACGATCACGTCGTACGGACCGGTCACGTCTTCGGCCTGGATCACCCCCGGGATCTTGGAGATGGTGTCGGCGACGGTCGACGCCTTGCCCACCTCGGTCTGGATGAGGATGTACGCCTGAACCACGGAACCTCCAGGGCGACCACGAGGATCTTGTGGGAGAAAGGGACGCCACGGTACCGCGTCGCCGCGGGCCACGGGGAGACCCGCGCGCCCGGAGGCGCTCGGGGTGTGGCGTACGCAGGACAGAAGTTGACGGTCTACTTGACGGTACCCAGCACGGTGACGGCCCGCGACCCGCGGCGCGCGACGACGCGCCCCCGCCCGCCGGCCGGCACGAAGACACGAGGTGAATCGCGGTGAAGGGCACAGTCGGAGAGCTGGGCGAGTTCGGGCTCATCAGAGAGCTCACGTCCCGGCTCACCTCCACCCCGGCGGTACGGATCGGGCCCGGCGACGACGCCGCGGTCGTCTCCGCACCCGACCGGCGCGTGGTGGCCAGCACGGACATCCTCCTCGAAGGACGTCACTTCCGCCGCGACTGGTCGACGGCGTACGACGTCGGCCGCAAGGCCGCCGCACAGAACCTCGCCGACATCGCCGCCATGGGCGCGGTCCCCACCGCGCTCCTCCTCGGCCTCGTCGTCCCCGCCGAACTTCCCGTCACCTGGCCCACGGAACTCATGGACGGCCTGCGCGACGAATGTCAGGTCGCGGGCGCCGCCGTGGTCGGCGGCGACGTCGTCCGCGGCGACACGATCATGGTCTCCATCACGGCCCTCGGCGACCTCCGCAACCACGACCCGGTCACCCGCGGCGGCGCCCAGCCCGGCGACGTCGTCGCCTACACCGGCTGGCTCGGCTGGTCCGCCGCCGGATACGCGGTCCTCTCCCGCGGCTTCCGCTCCCCGCGCGCCTTCGTCGAGGCCCACCGCAGGCCCGAGCCGCCGTACCACGCCGGCCCCGCCGCCGCCGGACTCGGCGCCACCGCCATGTGCGACGTCAGCGACGGCCTCATCGCCGACCTCGGGCACATCGCCGAGGCCAGCAAGGTCCGCATCGACCTCCGCTCGGGGCTCATCGACATCCCCACCCAGATGAACGACATCGGCCAGGCCGTCGGCGTCGACCCCATGCAGTGGGTGCTCACCGGGGGAGAGGACCACGCCATCGTGGCCACCTTCCCGCCGGACGTGAAGCTGCCCGCCCGCTGGAAGGTCATCGGGGAGGTCCTCCACCCCTCGGCGCTGCCCCAGGTCACCGTGGACGGCGCGCCCTGGCACAGCGTCGGCGGCTGGGACCACTTCGGAGAGACCGAGTGAATCCGCCCCTCGTGCTCACCGTCGCCGGATCCGACTCCGGCGGCGGCGCCGGGATCCAGGCCGACCTGAAGACGATGCTCGCCCTCGGCGTGCACGGCATGAGCGTGGTCACCGCCGTCACCGCCCAGAACTCGCGGGGCGTCCACGGCGTCTGGGAGCTGCCCGTCGACGCCGTGCGGGCCCAGTACCGGGCCGTCGTCGACGACATCGGCGTCCAGGCCGTGAAGACCGGCATGCTGGCCTCCGCCGCGCTCGTGGAGACCGTCGCCGCACTCCTCGCGGACACGGACGCCCCCGCCGTCGTGGACCCGGTCGGCGTCTCCAAGCACGGGGATCCGCTGCTCGCGGAGGCCGCGCTCGACTCCGTCCGTACGAAGCTGCTGCCGGTCGCGACCGTCGCCACGCCCAACCTGGACGAGGTGACGCAGCTCACGGGCCTGGTGGTCGAGGACGAGGCCGGAATGCGGCGGGCGGGCGAGGCGATCCTCGCGTACGGGCCGCGCTGGGCGCTGATCAAGGGCGGCCATCTCCCCGGAGACTTCGCCGAGGTCGTGGACCTGCTCACCGACGGCACCGAGGAGCACTGGCTGTACGCGCCCCGGTACGACAACCGGCACACCCACGGCACGGGCTGCACGCTCGCCTCGGCGGTCGCCTCGGGCCTCGCCAAGGGCCTGGAGGTGCCGGAGGCGGTACGGGAGGCGAAGTCGTACGTGACCGGGGCCATCGCCGCCGGATTCGCCCTGGGCTCGGGCATCGGACCGGTCGACCACGGCTGGCGGTTCCGGGACTGAACCGCGTCAGGGCATGGCAAAAGGCCGGTTCACCGAGGTGAACCGGCCTCTCAAGGCAACCGCAGGGGCTGCGCTACGACAGAACGTCGCAATTAGCGCGAGACCTTGCCGGCCTTGATGCACGAGGTGCAGACGTTGAGCCGCTTCGGCGTCCGACCGACCACGGCACGCACGCGCTGGATGTTCGGGTTCCAGCGACGGGACGTACGGCGGTGCGAGTGCGAAATGTTGTTGCCGAAGCCCGGCCCCTTGCCGCAGACGTCGCAGTTGGCAGCCACGGGTCACTCCAAAGACTTCAGAATTACAGTGAAATCCGGCGCACCGGAATCAGGAGTCTGAAGTGGCTTGCCGGGGGATGGCCCGGTGTGAACCGGGCAACCGAAGCAGCATACAACGCCTGCTTCCGTGGAACGAAACTACCATGGTCTGCGCGGACCTCGCCCCGGGCCCAGGTCACGAGCGGGTGACCTCCGGTCTACCCTGCGGTGAGCTCACCGCCGAAGGAGGACCCCCCGTTGTCGCGAGCCCTTCAGCCCGACGAGGAGCTCGTCGAGCTCGACGCCGCAGCGGTCCGTACCTGGTGCGTACGGGCCCTCGACGCCCTCGGACGGGAGCGCGAGGAGATCGACGCGATCAACGTCTACCCGGTCGCGGACGGGGACACCGGCACCAATCTGTACCTGACCGCCGAGGCCGCCCACGAGGCCGTCGAGGCCGTCTTCGCCGCCTCCGCGCCCGACGCCGCCGAGGCCGTACGGGCCATGGCGCACGGCGCCCTGCTCGGCGCCCGCGGCAACTCCGGAACCATCCTCGCCCAGCTCCTGCGCGGCATGGCCGCCGTCCTCGCCGCAGGACGTGACGGCGATCACCTCGCCCGCGCCCTCGCCGAGGCCTCCGCCGCCGCGCGGCGGGCCGTCGCCCACCCCGTGGAGGGCACCGTCCTCACCGTCGCCGCGGCGGCCGCCGACGGCTGCGCGGGCGGCGGCACGCTCGCGGAGGTGGCCGCACGGGCCCACGAAGGGGCCAGGGAGGCCCTGGCGGCCACCCCCGGCCAACTGGACGTGCTCGGCCGCGCCGGCGTCGTGGACGCCGGCGGACGCGGCCTCGTCGCCGTCCTCGGAGCGCTCGTGGAGACCGTGACGGGCCGGGCCCCGGACCACGCGGGGGACGCGAGCGGGGTACGGGGCGGCGCGGGGGCCGTCGGCGGCGCGGGGCACGTCCACGTCCCGACCGCGCCCGGCGGGGTACGGCTCCTCGGCGACGTACGGGCCGTGCCGACCGCCCACGACGAGACCTGCGACGGCGAGGCAGGGCCCGCCTACGAGGTCATCTACCTCCTGGAGGCCGAGGACGCCGCCGTGGACCTGCTGCGCGCCCGGCTCGACGCCCTCGGCGACTCCCTCGTCGTCGTCGGCGGCGACGGCCTGTGGAACGTCCACGTCCACGTCGACGACGCGGGCGCCGCCGTCGAGGCCGGCGTCGAGGCCGGACGGCCCCACCGCATCCGCGTCACCCACTTCGCGGCCGCCGCGGCCGCCGCGGCGCGGGCCGGCGCCGGAGGCGGGGAGCGCGCCCAGCGCGCGGTCGTCGCCGTCGTCCCGGGCGAGGGCCTCGCCGGACTCTGCGCCGAGGCCGGCGCGACCACCGTCCGCAGCAGGCCGGGCGAACCGCCCGCCGGCGACGAGCTCGTCGAGGCGATCCGCCGGGCGCACGCGCGCGAGGTCGTCCTCCTGCCCAACGACACCGAGCTGCGCCAGACCGCGGCGGCCGCCGCCGAACGCGCCAGGGCCGAGGGCATCCGCGTGGCCCTCATCCCGACCCGGGCCGCCGTCCAGGGCATCGCCGCCCTCGCCGTCCACGAACCCGACCGGCGCTTCGACGAGGACGTCGTCGCCATGACGGCCGCCGCCGGAGCCACCCGCTACGCCGAACTCGCCGTCGCCGAACGCCAGTCCTTCACCTCGGCCGGCGTCTGCCAGGCCGGTGACGTCCTCGGCCTCATCGAGGGCGACGTCGCCGTCATCGGCGCCGACCTCACCGAGACCGCCCGCACCGTCCTGGACCGGATGCTCTCGGCGGGCGGCGAACTCGTCACGCTCGTCGTCGCCGACGACACCCCGCCCGGACTCGCCGCCGACCTGGAACGCCACGTCCGGCGCGGCTACCTGGCCGTCGACACCACCACGTACCACGCGGGCGCGGGGGCCCCGCCGCTGCTCATCGGGGTGGAATAGGCGGCGATCCGGGCGGTTGTCCACAGCCCTTCGGCACGGCTGTCGGTCCCGTGGTCTTCAATGGAAGGCGTGCCCGCGCTCGACGAACCACTCAAGAAGTCCCTCGGCCCCGCCACCGCCAAGGTCATGGCCGAGGCACTCGACCTGCACACGGTCGGGGACCTCCTCCACCACTACCCCCGCCGGTACGCCGAGCGCGGGGAGCTGACGACACTCTCCGACCTGCCGCTCGACGAGCACGTCACGGTGGTCGCGCAGGTCGCCGACGCCCGCGTGCACACGTTCAACGGCCCCAAGGGGCGCGGCCAGCGCCTCGAAGTGACCATCACCGACGGCAGCGGCCGCCTCCAGCTGGTCTTCTTCGGCAAGGGCGTGCACAAGCCGCACAAGGACCTGCTGCCCGGCACCCGCGCGATGTTCGCCGGCAAGGTCTCGCTCTTCAACCGCCGCCTCCAGCTCGCCCATCCCGCGTACGAACTCCTCCGCGGAGACAGCGAGGAGACGGTCGACACCTGGGCCGGCGCCCTCATCCCGATCTACCCGGCCACCACCAAGCTGGAGTCCTGGAAGATCGCCAAGGCCGTCGACGCCGTCCTGCCGAGCGCCGGGGACGCCGTCGACCCGCTGCCGCCCGCCCTCCGCGAGGGCCGCGGCCTCGCCGAGCTGCCCGACGCCCTGCGGATGATCCACCGCCCCCGCACCAAGGCGGACATCGCCGACGCCCGCGAGCGGCTCAAGTGGGACGAGGCCTTCGTGCTCCAGGTCGCCCTCGCCCGCCGCCGGCACGCCGACACCCAACTGCCCGCCGTCGCCCGGCGGCCCGCCCCCGGCGGCATCCTCGACGCCTTCGACGCCAAGCTGCCCTTCACCCTCACCGACGGCCAGACGAAGGTCTCCAAGGAGATCTTCGACGACCTCGCCACCGAGCACCCGATGCACCGCCTCCTCCAGGGCGAGGTCGGCAGCGGGAAGACGATGGTCGCCCTGCGCGCCATGCTCGCCGTCGTCGACTCCGGCGGGCAGGCCGCGATGCTCGCCCCCACCGAGGTCCTCGCCCAGCAGCACCACCGCTCCGTCACCGAGATGATGGGCGAGCTCGCCGAGGGAGGGATGCTCGGCGGCGCCGAGCGCGCCACCAAGGTCGTCCTGCTCACCGGCTCCATGGGCGCCGCCGCCCGCCGCCAGGCCCTCCTCGACCTGGTCACCGGCGAGGCCGGCATCGTCATCGGCACGCACGCGCTGATCGAGGACAAGGTCCGGTTCCACGACCTCGGCCTCGTCGTCGTCGACGAGCAGCACCGCTTCGGCGTCGAGCAGCGCGACGCCCTCCGCGGCAAGGGGAAGCAGCCCCCGCACCTCCTGGTGATGACCGCCACCCCCATCCCGCGCACGGTCGCCATGACCGTCTTCGGCGACCTGGAGACCTCCGTCCTCGACCAGCTGCCCGCCGGCCGCTCGCCGATCGCCAGCCACGTCGTCCCCGCCGCCGACAAGCCGCACTTCCTCGCCCGCGCCTGGGAGCGGGTCCGCGAGGAGGTGGGCAAGGGACACCAGGCGTACGTCGTCTGCCCCCGCATCGGCGACGAGGAGGACCAGAAGAAGAAGCCGAAGGCGTCCGCCGAGGACGAGGCCGAGAAGCGCCCGCCGCTCGCCGTCCTCGACGTCGCCGAGAAGCTCGGCACCGGCCCCCTCGCGGGCCTGCGCATCGCCGTCCTGCACGGCCGCATGCACCCGGACGACAAGGACGAGGTCATGCGCCGCTTCGCTGCCGCCGAGCTCGACGTCCTCGTCGCCACCACCGTCATCGAGGTGGGCGTCAACGTGCCCAACGCCACCGCCATGGTGATCATGGACGCCGACCGCTTCGGCGTCTCCCAGCTCCACCAGCTCCGCGGCCGCGTCGGCCGCGGCTCCGCCCCCGGCCTCTGCCTCCTGGTCAGCGAGATGCCCGAGGCCAGCCCCGCCCGCCAGCGGCTGAACGCCGTCGCCACCACCCTCGACGGCTTCGAACTCTCCCGCATCGACCTGGAGCAGCGGCGCGAGGGCGACGTCCTCGGCCAGGCCCAGTCCGGCGTCCGCTCCTCGCTGCGGGTGCTCACCGTCATCGACGACGAGGAGGTCATCGCCGCCGCCCGCGAGGAGGCCACCGCCCTCGTCCTCGCCGACCCCGACCTCACCGCGCACCCGGGCCTGCGCACCGCGCTCGACGCGCTCCTCAGCGAGGAGCGGGAGGAGTATCTGGAGAAGGGCTGAGCAGGCCTCGGCGCCCGCCCGCGGCCATATCCTGGGACCTACGCATTCGACGACGCAGGACGAGGACACCGATGACCCGCGTGATCGCCGGTACCGCCGGCGGACGGCGCCTTGCCGTGCCCCCCGGCAACGGCACCCGCCCCACCTCCGACCGGGCGCGGGAAGGCCTCTTCTCCACCTGGGAGGCGTTCCACGGCCTGCAGGGCGCCCGGGTCGCCGACCTGTACGCGGGCTCCGGCGCCGTCGGTCTCGAGGCGCTCTCCCGTGGCGCCGCGCACGCCCTCCTCGTCGAGGCCGAGCCCCGCGCCGCGAAGACGATCCGGGACAACGTCCGCTCGATCGGACTGCCCGGCGCCGAACTCCGCACGGGGAAGGCCGAGCAGATCGTGACGGGACCGGCCCCGGCCGACCCGTACGACCTCGTCTTCCTCGACCCGCCCTACGCCGTCGGCGACGACGATCTCCGCGAGATTCTCCTCACACTGCGCTCCGGGGGCTGGCTGAGCGAGGATGCGCTCGTCACCGTGGAGCGCAGCACCCGAGGCGGTGAATTCGGCTGGCCGGCCGGGTTCGAGGCCCTGCGGTCCCGTCGCTACGGCGAGGGAACGTTTTGGTACGGTCGCGCCGCCTCTACGTGCGAAGACGCACGATGACCGGACCGGAGAGCGAGGGACCCAAGTTGCGCCGCGCCGTCTGTCCGGGGTCATTCGACCCCATCACCAACGGACATCTCGACATCATCGCCCGAGCCTCCAAGCTGTACGACGTGGTGCACGTCGCGGTGATGATCAACCAGTCGAAGAAGGGCCTCTTCACGGTCGACGAGCGGATCGAGCTGATCCGCGAGGTCACCGCCGACTTCGGCAACGTCGAGGTGGAGTCCTTCCACGGCCTCCTCGTCGACTTCTGCAAGCAGCGCGACATCCCCGCGATCGTCAAGGGGCTGCGCGCCGTCAGCGACTTCGACTACGAGCTGCAGATGGCCCAGATGAACAACGGGCTCTCGGGCGTGGAGACCCTCTTCGTCCCCACCAACCCGACCTACAGCTTCCTGTCCTCCTCGCTGGTCAAGGAGGTGGCGGCCTGGGGCGGCGACGTCTCGCACCTGGTCCCGCCGCTGGTCCTCGGCCGGCTCACCGAGCGGCTCGCGCAGAAGTGACGCGCGGCCACCGCCGCTGACGCTCCGTCATCTGGTGTCGGACGGGCGCCGACTGCCCTTACAGTCGTCCCGTCCGTCTCCATCCAGCTGTAGAGAGTGGCGAGCACCAGGTGGACGTGCAGAAGAAGCTCGACGAGATCGTCGCGACCGTGCAGGGCGCCCGCTCCATGCCCATGTCGGCATCCTGCGTGGTCAACCGCGCCGAGCTGCTCGCCCTGCTCGAAGAGGTGCGGGAGGCCCTGCCCGGCTCCCTCGCCCAGGCCCAGGAGCTGATCGGCGGCCGCGAGCAGATGGTCGAGCAGGCCCGCCAGGAGGCCGAGCGGATCATCACGGCCGCCCACGCCGAGCGGGGCTCGATCGTCTCCGACACGCAGGTCGCCCGCGAGTCGCAGGAGGAGGCCGACCGGATCCTCTCCGAGGCCCGCCGCGAGGCCGAGGAGGTACGGGCCGAGGCCGACGACTACGTCGACTCCAAGCTCGCCAACTTCGAGGTCGTCCTCAACAAGACCATCGGCTCCGTCGACCGCGGGCGCGAGAAGCTCCTCGGCCGCGGCCCGGGTCTCGACCAGGACGGCTACGCCGACGCGGACGCCCCCGAGTACAGCTCCGACCCGCAGACCCTGATCCAGCGGGCCGACGAGTACGTGGACGCCAAGCTCGGCGCCTTCGAGGCCGTCCTCAGCAAGACCCTGGAGGCCGTCGGGCGCGGCCGGCAGAAGCTGCACGGCCGGATCGCCACCGACGCGCTCGGCGAGCACATGGCCGCGCAGGACGGTCTCGGCGGCGCGGTGCACACCAGCGACGCCGACTACCTGGCCGGGCTGGCGGAGCTGGCCACCCCCGAACCCGTACCGGCCGCGCAGATCCCCGCACAGCAGCAGCAGCCCGACCCGTACGGCTACCAGCAGCCGCAGCAGGACCCCGGCTACGGCTACGCCCAGCCCCAGCAGGACGCCTACGGCTACCAGCAGCAGGACCCCTACGCGTACCAGGGGCAGTACGGCTACGAGCAGCAGCAGTACGACCCCCAGGCGCACGCCCACGCCCAGCCGCAGCAGGCCGCCGCGCTCGACGAGACCAGCTTCTTCGACACGAGCATGATCGACCTGGAGCAGCTGCGCCGGTACGAACAGGGGCACTAGGGGGCACGGGGCCCGGATTGGGCCCTGGGCGAAGCGTCCAGTATCCTGGCTCTTCGGTCGCGCTATGTCCGCGATCCTTGCTGCCCACGTCTGGCAGCCTCCTCTACGCGCAGAACGATCCGAAAGCAGGAAGAGCCCTGAGCACGCGCCTCGACCACCGCAACCCCCTCGTGTTCGACACACACGAGCTGGGGCGGCGTCCTGGTGCCCTGCAGCGGCTCTCGCGTTCGGTCGAGGCCCCCAGGGACCTGGGCGTCGAAGGAGTCATCGGAGTGCCCGAGGGTGCTCCGGTGGACATCGATCTCCGTCTTGAGTCGGTCATGGAAGGGGTGCTTGTCACAGGCACCGCCCGTGCATCGGCCGAGGGGGAGTGCGTAAGGTGTCTGGAGCCCGTCGAGCTGGAGCTCGACGTGGACTTCCAGGAGATGTTCTCGTACCCCGACTCCGACGACCGGGGCCGCTCCAAGGCGGCCGCGGACGACGAAGCCGAGGACGACGAGGACATGATCCCCCTCGAGGACGGCATGTTCGACCTCGAACCCGTGCTGCGTGATGCGGTGGTGCTCGCACTTCCGATGCAGCCGGTGTGCCGGGAGGACTGTGCGGGTCTGTGTTCCGACTGCGGAGCCAACCTGAACGAGAACCCGGACCACCACCATGACGCCGTCGACATCCGTTGGGCGGCACTGCAGGGACTCGCCGGTTCGCTGGGAACCGATGAGAAGGACAACATGAGCGGCAAAGCCTCTGACGGGGACGTCCGAAGCGCCGCCGAGAAGCAGGAGAAGTAGCCGTGGCTGTTCCGAAGCGGAAGATGTCGCGCAGCAACACGCGCCACCGCCGGTCGCAGTGGAAGGCTGCGGTCCCCACCCTGGTTTCGTGTGAGCGTTGCCAGGAGCCGAAGCTGCAGCACATCGCGTGCCCGAGCTGCGGCACCTACAACAAGCGCCAGGTCCTCTCGGTCTGAGGCTGGTGAGAGGCACGATGTCTGAGAACATCAGCGCAGCCTCGTCCCACACGCTTCTGGAAGGGCGGCTCGGGTATCAGCTCGAGTCCGCCCTTCTGGTGCGTGCGCTGACCCACCGCTCGTACGCGTACGAGAACGGCGGTCTGCCCACCAACGAGCGCCTCGAGTTCCTCGGGGACTCCGTGCTCGGCCTGGTGGTCACGGACACGCTGTACCGCACCCACCCCGACCTGCCCGAAGGCCAGCTGGCCAAGCTGCGGGCCGCGGTGGTCAATTCGCGTGCGCTGGCGGAGGTCGGCCGCGGCCTCGAACTCGGCTCCTTCATCCGGCTCGGCCGGGGCGAAGAGGGCACGGGCGGCCGGGACAAGGCGTCCATCCTCGCCGACACCCTCGAAGCGGTGATCGGCGCGGTCTATCTCGACCAGGGCCTCGACGCGGCGTCCGAGCTGGTGCACCGGCTCTTCGACCCGCTGATCGAGAAGTCCTCGAACCTCGGTGCCGGCCTGGACTGGAAGACCAGCCTCCAGGAGCTCACCGCGGCCGAGGGTCTGGGTGTCCCGGAATACCTCGTCTCCGAAGAGGGTCCGGACCACGAGAAGACCTTTACTGCTGCCGCCCGCGTCGGTGGTGTCTCGTACGGCACCGGCACCGGCCGCAGCAAGAAGGAAGCGGAACAGCAGGCCGCCGAGTCCGCGTGGCGCGCGATCCGCGCGGCGGCGGACGAGCGCGCGGCGGCGGCGAAGGCCGCGGCCGACGCCAGCCCGGCCGGCGAGCAGGACCGGAAGGACGGGGCCACCCCGGCCACCGCCTGACCGCGATCCGCGCACTCCCGCGCTCCTTCGTCGGAGTCTTCCCGCCCGCCCCCGCCAGGGGCGGGCGGAGCCGTTTCCGGCGGTAGTGTGGAGCAGCTGATCGACGTCGTCCGGAGGAGTGCCGTGCCCGAGCTGCCCGAGGTCGAGGTCGTACGACGCGGTCTGGAGCGCTGGGTCGCCGGACGGACCGTGACCGAGGTCGAGGTGCTGCACCCCCGGGCCGTACGACGCCACTTGGCGGGCGGCGAGGACTTCGCGGCCCGGCTGAAGGGGCAGCGCTTCGAGGGGGCGCGGCGACGCGGCAAGTACCTGTGGCTGCCGCTCGCGGAGACCGGGACCTCGGTCCTGGGCCACCTCGGCATGAGCGGTCAGCTCCTGGTGCAGCCGGAGGACGCCCCGGACGAGAAGCACCTCCGCATCCGGATCCGCTTCCTGCCGTCAGACGGCGACGTCGCCGCGGGCACCGTCGGCACCGAGCTGCGCTTCGTGGACCAGCGGACCTTCGGCGGACTCTCGCTCCACGAGCAGGCGCCCGGCGGCGGCGACGGGCTCCCGGACGTCATCGCGCACATCGCCCGCGATCCGCTGGACCCGGCGTTCGACGACGACGCCTTCCAGGGCGCGCTGCGACTGAGGCGTACGACGATCAAGCGGGCGCTGCTCGACCAGTCGCTGATCAGCGGCGTCGGCAACATCTACGCGGACGAGGCGCTCTGGCGCTCGAAGCTGCACTACGACCGGCCGACGGCGAGTCTGACCCGGCCGCGCTCGGCCGAGCTGCTCGCGCACGTCAGGGACGTGATGAACGCGGCTCTCGACGCCGGTGGCACCAGCTTCGACAGCCTGTACGTGAACGTCAACGGCGAGTCCGGCTACTTCGACCGCTCGCTCGACGCGTACGGACGCGAGGACGAGCCCTGCCGCCGCTGCGGCACGCCGATGCGGCGCCGCGCGTGGATGAACCGGTCCAGCTACTTCTGCCCGCGCTGTCAGCGCCCGCCGCGCGCGACCCACTGAGCCGTCAGGCGGTGACGGTCTCGGCGCGCCCCGCGTCGTAGCTCTCGCGGGCGGTGATGACCTGGTCCATCCGCCCCTCCACCAGCGCGATCAGACCGATGAGCCGCTCCGCGATCTCGCGGCCGAGCGGGGTGAGCCGGTAGTCGACCCGCGGCGGGTTCGTGGGCTGCGCCTCGCGGTGGACCAGGCCGTCGCGCTCCAGGGCGTGCAGGGTCTGCGACAGCATCTTCTCGCTGACGCCGTCGACCCGTCGCCGCAGCTCGTTGAAGCGGAACGTCCCGTCGTACAGGGCGCCCAGGGTGAGGCTGCCCCAGCGGCCCGTCACGTGCTCCAGCGTGCCGCGCGAAGGGCAGGCGCGCGCGAACACGTCATAGGCGAGGTCGTCAGTCATGGCTCCACCGTACTCCGGCACAGCGCTTACCGCCATGGATGCGCTAACCACATGCTTGCGCTTTCAAAAAGTAAGTGCTCTACTTCTGGTCATACCCCTGAACGCCTCTCCGAGGAGTCCTCTGTGACCACGCCCGTCGTCTCCATCGCCTACCACTCCGGCTACGGCCACACCGCGGTCCTGGCCGAGGCCGTCCGCGACGGCGCCGCCGACGCGGGCGCCACCGTCCACCTGATCAAGGTGGACGAGATCACCGACGCCGAGTGGGAGCTGCTCGACGCCTCCGACGCGATCGTCTTCGGCTCGCCGACCTACATGGGCACCGCGTCCGGCGCCTTCCACCAGTTCGCCGAGGCCACCTCGAAGCGCTGGTTCACCGACGCCTGGCTGGACAAGCTCGCCGCCGGCTTCACCAACTCCGGCTCCAAGAGCGGCGACAAGCTGCACACCCTGCAGTTCTTCCAGACCCTCGCCGGCCAGCACGGCATGACCTGGGTCAACCTGGGCCTGAAGCCCGGCTGGAACAGCAGCGAGGCCTCCGAGAACGACCTCAACCGCCTCGGCTTCTTCTCCGGCGCCGGCGCCCAGACCCACACGGACCAGGGCCCGGAGGGCGTCCACAAGGCCGACGTCGCCACCGCCGAACACCTCGGCCGCCGCGTCGCCACCACGGCCCGCACCTTCGCGACGGGCAGGTCCGCCGCCTGACCCACCACGCGAAAGGGCCCCGCCACCACAGAGGTGACGGGGCCCTTCGCGGACCTGCGGGAATCTCAGTAGCCGAAGAAGTGAGGGGCGAGGTCTCTGACCTGCGCCCCTCTTCGTGATCAACGCCCTGACCTGCGACGCAGCGGTCGCCGGTTGTCAGCGTTGGTCACCCTCGTGCGCCCTCGCACGGCCCGGCGACGGCCCGACGGGCATCACTTCCGCCGCTTGGCCTTCGCCTTCCGCTCGGCTACCTTGCGCTTCTGCATCGTGTACGGGGACCAGTCGCCGCGATGGCGGTCGCACCGGGACGCTCCGATCATGGCGAGCCGTCGGCACCTGGTTCCTTTCTCCGTCGGTGCTCCACACCTGGACTGCGTGGTGGCCACGCTTCCCCCTCAGAGCTGGTGGACCTTCGGGCTGAGCAACCCTTCCAGCAGTCCGAGGCGCGAGGGGAGCGCATGCTGAAGCACGATCTTTCCCCCGGTCGGCGCGCAGGGGCGCACGCGTTCCAAGTTTGTTGGTGCTGTTCAGAGGCCCATGCAGGGTTGTTCGTCTGCGTTCACGCGTGTTCGGCTGGTGGCGGTGTCGCGGCTCTCGGCACCCGTTGAACTATGCCGAAGGGAGCCGAACGAGACGGAAACTGAGACGGAGCTCAGTGGGGGCCTGGGAAGCAACGATCTTGACAACTGGGGCGCACGTGCTGCGGAGCGCCTATAGTCTTCGGCTCGTCAAACCGCTGCTTACTCGATGAGGTGTGTGCGTGCCTTCTCCCCCGAGCCAGCCCCCAGTGTCGTTTGAGGAATACCGCCTCTACTACGAGTCTGCAGAAATGGTCACCGAGCGGCGGTTGGCCATGAATCGTTGGAACTACTCAGTCTTAACGGCCAGCCTATTGGCAATTGGGGTGATTCTCGGATGGGCCTCTTCGCATGACACTTTCCTGCTGGCGGGGATCGTCGGAATCTTGGTTCTTAGTGCCGTTGCATGCTTCATGTGCTTCTACTGGCTGAAGCAGATTGACGACTTTAAGGCGCTCAACACGGCAAAGTTTGAAGTGCTCAACGAAATGGCACCGCTAGTCACGTTCGAGGGCCCCAGCGGTCCATCCGCGGCGAAGTCTTTCAATTGCTTCGACCGGGAATGGCGAGAGCTGTCGCGAGTGCAGGCTCTGCAGTCTTCTTCATCGAATGGGTTCGTGCGCGGTCTGCGATCTTCGAGTGCAGAGCGTTTCATTCCCCGCGCCTTCGGCGCGTTCTTCGCCCTAATTTTCCTCTCCGTGCTAGTCTTCTCGACCCTGAGCTGGAGCGATGTAACCGACAATCCTTCACCGTTCAGCAAGTCGGAACAAACCGAAAAGAAGAGCAAGTAATGGATCGCTACATCTACTCAATCATGCCCGTCTCGTCCGACGGTGACTACCAGGCAAAGCGGGTTAGTCTGAGTAGCGTGGCTGGTGAATTCGATCTCACCGTTCACTTCCCGTTGGATCGGGGCCTGCCGAAGGAGGGGAAGGAATTCGATCTCTCTAGGGTTGTTGCTGAAATTAAGCGGGCGACCCTGGTGATTGCGGATCTATCGCTTGAGCGGCCGAGCTGCTATTACGAACTGGGCCTGGCCCAAGCCCTTGATGCCAAGGTCGGCCTGATTGCTAGATCTGGAACCAACGTCCATCAGGCTTTCGGGAGAAATTCGGTCGTAGAGTTCGGCAATCTGCGGGAGTATTCATCCGCAGTGCGGCGGGTGCTAGTGAGTTCAGGTCTTTAGGCGCGGCACCTGTCCATTTGGTGAGATCAGTTGGGTCCTGTCGCAGCAATTTGGCTGGCGATCGAGCCCACCACCCGCCCCAACTCCCATCCCGTCTGCCGTCGACCCACACACCGTGGAGCAGGCGCGGTGCCGGGCGTCCAGGTGGAGCGCGCCACTGTACGAACGACCTGGACGCCCGGTGTCGTGCCTGCTCGGCTCTGCCTGGGTCGACGGCAGACGGGATGGGAGTCCCCACAGCCACACCCCACCGGCCGGCACCCGCCCACGGGCCCCCTCCATCCCGGAGCCTGAGCGCCCCCGCCGGAGGCATCGACTTGAGCGGCACTCGCGTACCGCTTCGGCCGCATCGTGGGTTCGTCACCCATCAACCCAAGCTGTCAGGCGTGCGGACGGCGGTCGGGCTGGAGCGGGGCGGAGACAGGAGCGCAGGCCCGGGCGACGGGCCGCGCGCGCCGCGCCGTGCGCGGCGGGTGCCTTGATGAGGTAGAGAAATCTGTAACAACGCCAGGGCCCCTACGGGCGGATGTACGCGATCGTGGCGTCGTCGTGTTGCTTGCTTCGCGGCCATCGGCTGAGGTCGGGGTCGGACACTTCCGCTTCGCGGACTTGCCGGAGTACGCCTTCGGGGCCACCGTGTCTGAGCAAGGTCATGTAGCCCTGCCAGTCGGTTGAGTGGAACGTCGTCACAAGTCGTCCAGCCCCGTCGGTCAGCAGGGCTGCGCCCTGAACCTGGGATGCGCTCTCCGTTTCGGTGAGTGCCTGGCTTGCTGCCGTTGGGTCGGCTGCTGCGACCCAGTACCCACCTCGTACGTTGCGCTGGCTTCGTTCTTCTTGGACCAGGGCTTCATGGGCTCGTTGTCGCTCTGGCGACCCCAGGGCTGTCCCGGCTAGGACTTCGCGGGCTCGTGGCGCCACCTGGGCGAGGCGGTCATCCGTTGTCGCCGTGACTACGCCGTTGTTGTCGATAAGGACCGTGCAATCCCCGAGGACGAGCCACTCGAAAACATTGCCGCGCACCCGGGCCATGCACACTGTCGCGGAGGGGGACAGCGGGTCATCGACCACACAGGCGTCCCGGTGCAGGTTCGTCGTCGACTCGATGGCGGTCGCCAGGCAGGCCGTCAGGGACGTGTCTCCCCGGGTGGCCTCCGCGTGCAGGCGAGTCCCGAGCTGCTCCACGTACCAGGCGACTCCATGCCGGCACCCCGACTTCATGCCCGGTGCCATACCGGCGCCGTCCAGAACCACGGCCGCGGTGGAGTCGAAAAATGCGAAGTCCTCGTTCGGTCCCTGAGGGCGGGGGTAGCTGGTGGCCTCGACGAACACGTCAGATGGTCTCGTGAATCAGGACGTCGCTCAGCGCGCGGCTACTGTTGATCGCCTTCGTACTCGGGTCGTAGTCAGCGGCGATCACCATGGAGAACGGCCCCGTACCCACCTGCTTGTACAGGTCGGCAACGTTCTCGGAGAGGAAATGGGCGACGCCCAGCGAACCGACCGCGTGAACGCCGGCGATAAGTAGGAAGTTGCCCTGCCCGTCAGGCCGCGGCAGCCTGCCGAGATACGCGATGTCCGTCGGCGATGGCGTCTCGGGATCGTCTGTGGGAGAGGTGTGTACGGTGCCGCCGTCCCGCTCGGTCAACGCCCAGCGCCCATCGGGCAGGGTCTCGAAGGCCAGCCGCGGGTCCTTGCCCAGAGCCTCGGCAGTAACGGGCGATGTCTTCGGACCGCAGACGACCATGAGGTCATCGCGATTGAGGTCGATCTCGCCCGAAGTCGGGATGTAGCCGAGGTCTCCGTCGAGTTGAAGCCGGTGCGCCAACGCCAACAGCTTCTGCCCCGTGGAGCTGTCCTCGAGAGCCACGTAATCCCGCTCGCCCGGCCGCATGGGCACAAGCACCTGGGCGTGCTCGGTACCGAGGAACGCGCGTTCGGGTGGGGGGCCG
Source organism: Streptomyces sp. NPDC096079 (assembly GCF_040303145.1). NCBI lineage: Bacteria > Bacillati > Actinomycetota > Actinomycetes > Kitasatosporales > Streptomycetaceae > Streptomyces > Streptomyces sp. NPDC096079. The sequence continues at coordinate 151,428 of NZ_JBEOST010000011.1, read as the reverse complement.
GCATCGCGGAGCTGCGCCACGCGCGCCCGGCTGACGCCCATCATCTTGGCGACGTCCGCCATGGAGTGCCCGTGGTCGCGAAGCCAGGCGATGCTCTCCTTGCGCATGCGAGAGGTCTCGACGACGGCGGCTTGCAGGTCCCCCATCAGCTCCACGGCGGCCTTCACGCGGAGCGCGTGATCTTGCATGGCGGCGACCCGCCGCACTTCTTCAATCACGGCGAACACCTCGCGGAACCGGACATAGGGCTGACTTCATACCCTCATGTTAAGGGGGGCTTGACACCTCGCACCAGTCGCATGCATCTTGGGTGCTAACCCCCCCTTAGCAGTGCGGGGGATTCGATGCTCGGGCTGTTAAGCCCCCCTTACCGGGAGAGTGGACATGCCGTCCTTCAAGATCGACCTTTCGACCGCCGTCGTGTTCGTCGCGACCGCTCCCACGCCGAAGCTCGTGAGCAAGCAGACCGGTGAGCGTGCCATGGACCGGGAGACCGGCGCCGGCCTCTCCACCGTCGGGCTCCTCATCTCCGACGAGGGGGAGGGCAACCTCTACCAGGTGACCGTCCCGGAGACCGGTCTCCCCGACGGGCTCGCCCCGGGCATCTCGGTGTCGGTCATCGGGCTCAAGGCCCGCGACTGGGAGAACACCTTCAACGGCCAGACCCGGCACGGCATCTCGTTCCGCGCCGTCGCCGTGACCCCGATGGGCGCCTGACCATGAGGGACATCGCGACCTTATGGGAGGTCGGCCTCCCGCTCGCCGGAACCGCCGGCGCCCTCGGCTACGCGAAGGTCCGCGCGCCCCGGGTGTTCTGGTCACTGGCGGGCCTGCCGGTGGCAACGACCCGGTTCGCCATGACCTACCGCTCCACGATGGACGTGTGCGGCCTGACCGTGCAGCCGTCCCGCTTCCGCGCCTTCCTCGTCCGCAACCTCGCCCGCCGCCCCGACGTCCAGCCCGTGCCCCCGAAGGTCCGCCGGTTCCGGGGCACCTCGACCGGCCTCCGCGTCACCCTCCGTCTCCCGGCCGGACTGGAGCCCGCCGACGTGATGGCGGCCTCCGAACGCCTGCGGCACGCCTGGGGCGTCCACTCCGTCACCGTGGTGGAGATCAAGCCGGGGTTCGTGGAACTGCGGATGACCGGCTACGACGTCCTGCGGAAAGTCCGGATGCCGCGCCAGCATTTGTCCGGTCCGATGGTGGTGCCGGTCGCGCTGCGGGAGGACGGGACCCGTTCGTACGGGACTACCTGAAGGTTCCGCACGCGCTGACCCTCGGCGCGAACCAGTCGGGCAAGTCCATGTACCAGCGCAACCTGATTGCCGGGCTCGCCCGGCTGCCGGTGGCTCTGGTCGGCATCGACTGCAAGCGCGGCGTCGAGCATCGCGGCTACGCGTCCCGCCTGTCCGCCCTCGCGATCACCCCGGAGGAGGCCGACGGGCTGCTGGACGGGCTGGTCGGGGAGATGGAATCCCGCTTCGACCTGCTCAGCGACCATGGCGTGGCCGACATCTGGGCCCTGCCCGAAGAGGTCCGTCCCGCCCCGGTGGTGGTCCTGGTGGACGAGGTCGCGGAGCTGTTCCTCGTGGCGACGAGGAAGGACGAGGAACGCCGGGACCGGATGGTCACCCAGCTCATCCGCCTGGGCCAGATGGCCCGTGCGGCCGGCATCTTCCTGGAGGTGTGCGGGCAGCGGTTTGGCTCCGACCTCGGCAAGGGCGCCACCGCCCTGCGTGCCCAGCTCACCGGCCGGACCGTGCACCGGGTCAACGACAAGCAGACCGCCGAGATGGGCGTCGGTGACATCGCCCCGGACGCGGTGGTCACGGTGCTGACGATCCCGCCGGACCGGCCCGGTGTCGCGGTGGCCGGTGACACCTCCGGCGGCTGGTCCCGCATCCGCACCCCCCACCTCACCGCCGCCGAAGCCGCCGCGATCTGCGTCGCGCACGCGCACCTCACCCCGGACCTGCCCGCCGTCGCGGCCTACCGCTCGGTCGTCCCGGTCGGTGCCGGAGCCCCGGCCTCGATCCCGCTGGTCAAGCCGACCCCGGCGACCCCGTAGCGGGCTGCTGTTCCACCTCGGCGGCGTGACCGTCTCACGCCAGGTCCCTACCCGACCCATGCCCGAAAGGAGGTGAACCCTCGTGTTCCGCACCCTCCGCCCCGACGCCGTCCTGGTCCAGGCCGTCATCGCCGGGGCCCTGTCCTTCGCCCACCTGCACGACCTGGCGGCAGCGGCCGGACAGGACGGCTGGAAGGCCTGGGCCTACCCGGTCTCGGTAGACCTACTGCTGGTGGCCGCCTGGCGCCGGATGCGCACCGACACCGGCAACCGTGACGCCTGGCTGTGGTTCGCCATCGCTCTGATCGCCTCGCTGGGTGCCAACGTCGCCACCGCCGGACTCCTCGACATGAGCGATGTCCCGGACTGGCTGCGCATCCTCGTCGCCGGGTGGCCCGCGCTGGCCTTCCTGGGCGGCACCCTCCTCGCCCACGCCTCCCATCCCACACCCGAACCCGTGCCAGAGCACGAAACCGCGGTCGACCTCGTCGTCGAACGGACCCCGGAACCGGCGCCCGAGCTGCTGCCGGCCGAACCCGCCGCAGTAGAGATCCCGCCGGAACCCGCCGAGCAGGAAGAGCAGCCGGAACCTGCTCCCTCGGCGCCTGCCGTGCCGGTGCCGCCCGCGCTGCTGGCGCACGCCCAGAAGATCGCGGATGCCCACCGGGCCCGGACCGGTGCCCCGATCGACGCGGAAACCCTCCGCACCCGCCACGGCATGCCCGCCGCGCTCGCGGACTCCATCGCGCTCCAACTCGCCTGACCAGGAAGGAGCAAGACCCATGCGCCCGAACCGCTTCCACCACGTGATCAAGATCGGCCCGGTGCAGATCGGCACGCACCACGACGGCCGGGGCCGGACCAAGCACACCGCCGTGTGCACGGCCCCCGGCTGCGACTTCTCCGCCGACTACAACACCCGCGCCGCCGCCGAACTCGCCGCCCGCACCCACCGCTGCCAGCCCCGCTGAACCCGAAGGAGCCCGTCTCGTGGACGTCCCGCTCTGGCTCGCCCTGATCGTCGTCGGCGGCCTCGGCATCAAGCTCATCCGCCCGCCCTGGTGGCTCGTCGCCGTGATCCTCCTCGGCGGCTACCTCCTCGCCGACAGCCTGCTCGCCCCGCTCATCGACCCGATCACCAAGTAGGGAGACCCTGCCATGCTCCGACCGCACGTCCCGGTCAACCCGCTCCCGACCGGCCACACCATCCCCCTGCTCAAGCCCGCCCCCATGGCCGACATCGAGCCGACCACCGAGCACACCCCCGCCCCGACCTCCGGCCCGGCCCCGGTCGTCCAAGCCCGCACGTCCATCCAGCTCACCCCGGGCAGCGCGCTCGCCCTCGCCGTCGGTGGTGGCGCCGTCGTCCTGGTCGTCGGCACTGTCCTGGTCTCGATGCTCCTCGCCGTCGCTATCACCGGCGCCTCGATCGCGGTCGTGGCGGTCGTCCTGCGGCTGCTCGTCCGCGACATGCAGAAGGGCCGGTGACCGTCGTGGACACGCAGACCCTCGCGGCCGCCGGCTTACCGGCCCTGGGCTGGGCCCTGCACGGCGGACTCCTCCTGCGCCGCCTGGCCACAGCCCGCCGCGACCCCCTGACCGGCCTGCACACCCGCGCCGGATGGACCACCCGCGCCGACCACCTGCTGAACAAGCACCCGAACGCCCTCGTGCTCCTGGTCGACCTCGACGACTTCAAGGCCGTCAACGACACCCACGGCCACGCCACCGGCGACGCGGTCCTCACCGCCACCGCCGAAAGGCTCACCGCCTGGTGCGGTCGGCACGGGATCGTCGCCCGCCTCGGCGGAGACGAGTTCGCCGCCATCGCCACCAACCCCGACCGCACCGCCGGCCTCTTCGCCCTCCGGGTTGCCCTGGACGAGCCGGTCACGCACAACGGGCACGTCCTGCGGGTGTCGGCCTCGGTCGGCCATTGCCACCGCGACCAGCTGCCGGTCCCGACCCTCACCGACGCCCTCTCGGCCGCCGACGCCTCGATGTACGCGGCCAAGGGCCACGGCAGGCGCAACACACACTGAGCGGCCCCCGGGACGGCCTCGGTCGCCAAACTTCCGCCGCCCCGGGCGCCTGAACACCCTCCAGATCCACCGGACCCGAAAGGGAAATCTCATGATGCCCCAGACCCCCACCGCCCGCGTCTGCTCCCACTGCGACGGTTTCCCCGTCGTCCACATCACCACCGGCACCTGCACCACCGGCGGACAGCGCCGCACCCTCGCCGCCGCCTGCCCCGCCTGCCAGGGCACCGGCATCCGCACCTCGGTTGCCGCCCTCGTCCGTGCGGGGAAGTGACCCGTTGACCCACGCCGCCCTCCAGGCGGGCCTGGACCCGGCCACCCTGAGCGACCTGCTCCGGCTGGCCGGGTCCCCCGGCTTCGACCGCCTCACCGAACAACTCCGCCGCACCGGCGGCTGCACCGCCCCCATCCGCCTCACCGGCGCCACCAAGACCCTCGACCCCGCCACCAAGACGGTGCTCCACGCCTACAACACCGACGCCGAACCCGGCGGCGTCCTGCGGGTGGCGTGCGGGAACCGGCGGGCCTCCCGGTGTCCCTCCTGCGCCTGGACCTACGCGGGCGACACCTATCACCTGATCCGCGCCGGACTCACCGGCGCTCCCGACAAGGGCACCCCGGAGACCATCCGCGAGCACCCGCGGGTCTTCGCCACCCTCACCGCCCCGTCCTTCGGCCCCGTGCACAACCGACCTGATTCCCGGCCTTGCCGCTGCGGCACCCGCCACGACGAGGACGCCCCGGAGCTGGGTACCCCGCTCGACCCGTCCGCGTACGACTTCGCGGGGGCGGTGCTGTGGAACAACCACGCCTCCGAGCTGTGGCGGTACTTCACGATCTACCTCCGCCGTGAGATCGCCGCCCGCGCCGGCCTCACCCAGAAAGCCGCCCGCGAACAGTCCCGCGTCTCTTTCGGCAAGGTCGCCGAGTACCAAAAGCGCGGCGCCGTCCACTTCCACGCCGTCATCCGCTTCGACGGCCCCGCCGGGCCCCACACCCCGCCCCCGGCCTGGGCCACCCTCGACCTCCTCACCGACGCCATCCACGCCGCCGCCACCCGCGTGCAGGTCGTCGTCCCCGCCGCACCGGCCTACGGCGTCGGCCAGGACCTGACGCTCACCTGGGGCACCCAACTCGACGTCCAGCCCATCGGCGCCTTCGGCCAGGGCGAAGAACTCACCGAACAGGCCGTCGCCGCCTACGTGGCCAAGTACGCCACCAAGGCGGCCGAGACCACAGGCACCGTCGACCACCCCGTCGGCAACAAGGAAGCCCTCATCCTCCTCGACGTACCCGACCACCCCCGGCGCCTCATAGAAGCCTGCATGGACCTCGACGCCGCCTATCCGGACCGGCGCCTCCGCGCCTGGGCCCACATGCTCGGCTTCCGCGGTCACTTCTCCACCAAGTCCCGCGCCTACTCCACCACCCTGGGCGCCTTACGCCAGGTCCGCGCCGACTACCGCGCCGCCCAGCAACGCACCGCCCTCGGCCTGCCCGATCCCGACGACCACCCGGAGTCCACCCTCCTCGTCGTCGCCCACTGGGCCTACGCCGGCCACGGCCACACCGCCGGGGAGTCCTGGCTCGCCGCCAACATCCGCCGCGCCATCCAGCACAACCGCGAACACGCCCGCGAGATCCGAACCGAACTCGAAGCCACCGACATGGGGGAGTGGTGACCATGGCCCGCGCTCTGCCGCAGCGATACCTCACGCCGACCGACCTTGCCGACCTCCTGGGCGTCCCGCTGGAGACCGTTTACCAGTGGCGCCGGAAGGACACCGGTCCCCGGGGCTTCCGGGTTGGCCGGCACCTCCGCTTCGACCCTGAGGACGTCCGTGTCTGGGTGACCTCCCTTATGTACAAGGAAGCCGCCTGATGGCCGGGCACATCCAGGACCGCTGGTTCAAGACGGAGACCGGACCCGATGGCAAGCCCCAGCGGACCAAGACGGAGCGCCACGGCGTCGGCCTTCGGTACCGCGCCCGCTACATCGGCCCGGACGGCACCGAGAAGTCGAAGAGCTTCCCGGACAAGCAGAAGCGCAAGGCTGAGATCTGGTTGTCCAACATCGAAGCGGATATGTCCAGGGGCGACTACATCGCTCCGGAGGCAGGCAAGGTCACCTTCGAGCAGTACGCGAACCAGTGGATCAAGACTCAAGGGACGGACCCGTCCACACGGGAGTCCGTCGAGATGCGGCTCCGGCTCCACGTGCTTCCCCATATAGGGACACGGCCTCTGGGTTCCTTCAACCCGACGCACCTCCGACTGTGGATGCGGACGCTCGAAGACGCCGGCCTCTCCGCTTCTTACCGGCGAGGGATCTTCGCGCATGTCTCGACGGTCTTCACGGCTGCTGTGGAGGACCGGATCATCCGGGCCAACCCCTGTAGTGCTCGATCCGTTAAGGCGCCCCGACCCGACCCCCGCAAGGTGAAGCCGTGGCAGGGCGCTCGCGTCATAGCCGTCCGGGCCGAGCTCCCCGACCGCTATCAGGCACTCGTCGATGCTGCTGCCGGATGCGGCCTGCGTCAGGGAGAGGCCTTCGGACTGGCCGTCGAGGACCTCGACCTTCAGAGTGGCGTCGTCCACGTCGTCCGACAGGTGAAGCTGCTCTGCAACCGCCCGGTCTTCGCCCCGCCCAAGGGCGGCAAGGAAAGGGACGTGCCCCTGCCCGGATCCATCGCCCTCGCGCTCGCCGATCACCTTCATCAGTTCCCGGCGGCCGAGGTCACCCTGCCTTGGAAGACACTCGACGGTCCGCCAGTCACGGCAAAGCTGATCTTCCGGAGCCCAGAGGGGCATTCCCTAAACCGGAACCGCTTCAACGACCGCCAGTGGCGTCCGGCCCTTCGTGCCTCCGGCATCGTGAGCGGCCGGGACAACGGGATGCACGCGCTGAGGCACTTCTATGCGTCTGTGCTCCTGGATGCGGGGGAGAGCATCAAAGCCCTGAGCGAGTACCTCGGCCACCACGACCCGGGTTTCACGCTCCGGACCTACACCCACCTGATGCCGTCGAGCCGGACTCGTACGAGAGCCGCCGTGGACGCGGTGTGGGCGGCCTCCGCCACCGAACCTGATGGGCGGCCGGATTGTCAGGCCTAGTGCGATCAACCCGCTGGAGCTCGGGGTCGAGCTGTCGAGCATGATGACCGGCATGCTGCTGACCTTTGGCTCCGACCGCCAGACCCGAGACTTCACCTGCGACTGCTGCAACGCCCCCAAAGAACGGGCCTGGAACTTCATCCACGCGGACGGCGCCCCGTACGCCGTGTACTTCGCCGACTGCTACCACCACACGGACCGGGACCACGACGCGTGGATCGACGTCATCTTCGGCACCTGGGGCGTTGGTCCGGACGAGTGGACCGATCACGTGGCCTTCGGGTGCAGGGTCGGTCCCGTGCAGGGGCAGACGTCCCCCGCATCCACTGTGGTGAATGCCGGCCTCGCGCATCCGGACGGGCCGCTCTTCGGGCGCAAGCTCGATCGGGAGGCGGCTCTTCAGCATCCGCTGCTGAACGACTTCTGGAAGGTCTCGGACTTCGTCCTGGAGAACGACCCCTTGGTGCGGGGCCATCTCTATGGCCGTTAGGCAGCAGGCCGCAGACGCAGTGTGGGCCGTCCCAGGTGCCGATCACGGCCCCGGGACGGCCCACATAAGTGTGTAGGGCTCTGACCTGCGGGAATCTCAGTAGCCGAAGTCCTGGGTCCACCAGGGGCCGCCGTCGCCGAAGGTGACGCCCACGCCCAGGGTGGTGAAGTCGCAGTTCAGGATGTTGGCGCGGTGGCCGTCGCTGTTCATCCAGGACGCCATCACCGCCGCCGCGTCCACCTGGCCGCGGGCGATGTTCTCGCCGCCCATGCCCGTGACGCCCGCCTGCTCCGCGCGGGCCCACGGGGTGTCCCCGTCCGGGTCCGTGTGGTCGAAGAAGCCGCGGGCCGCCATGTCCGCGCTGAACGCGCCCGCCAGCGCCGTGAGCTGCGGGTTCACACGGACCGGGCTGCAGCCGACCTTGGCGCGCTCCATGTTGACCAGGCGGACGACCTCGGCCTCGGCGGCCTCGCCGCGGTCGGCGGTGGAGGTGACCGGGGCCTTCTCGGTCGGGGCCGCCGTCGTCGGGTGCGGCTTCGGTGCGGGCGCCCTCGTCGTGGGCGCCGCGGGGACCTTCGTCGAGGCCGGCTTCGGCGCCGGGGCCTTCGTCCTGGTCTTCGTGGGCGTGGGGGTCGGCTTCGGCTTCGGGGTGACCTTCGGGCTCGGCTTGGCCGACGGCGTGACGACGGTCCTGCTCGGCCTCGTCTCCGTCGCCGTGGCGGTCGGGGTCTGCGTGGCCCCGCCCTGCGTCGTCAGCTCCGGAGTCTGCCGGGTCTCGGTCTGCACCTGGCGCTCGCTCGTGCCGGCGCTGCCGACCGTGAGGGTGTCCCCGCCCGGGAGCAGCCCCGAGGCGACGGCGACGGCGCCGACCGCGACGGCCGCGGAGGCGCCGAGCAGACCGTTGCGCACCGGCCGGCGGCGGCGGGCACCCCGGTGCGGGCGGCCCGAACCGGCCGCGTAGTCTTCTGCGGCGGGTGCGGCGCCGGAGCGACGGTGGCGTCCCATCTGCTCTGCCTTCCTCTGCTGGTCTTCGCTGGCTCTTCGCTGGTCTTTGCCGGGCTTTGCTGATCTTTGCTGTCGGTACCGTTCCGGATCCGCTCCGGAACGACAGTCGAACGGCGCGCGCCCGAACGGGTGAGGCGTGTTCGGTCGGGACTGTACGCCATGGGAAGCAGGGGCGATGTGCTCATCCGGCAATCCGCCCGTTAGCGTGCAGCCATGAGTGACGACGTACGGATGACCGCCTGGGTGCGCGGCCGGGTACAGGGAGTGGGCTTCCGCTGGTTCACCAGGGCAAACGCTCTGGAGATCGGGAGCCTGGTGGGCTTCGCCCTGAACCTCGACGACGGCAGGGTGCAGGTGGTGGCCGAGGGGCCGCGTGAGAATTGCCACCGTCTGCTCGACTGGCTCCTGTCCGACGACACACCCGGACGCGTGGACGGCGTCACTGAGATCTGGACCACCCCGCGCGGTGGTTACGACGGGTTCGCCATCCGCTGACGATCACGCTCCGACGCTCCGCCCGGTGACCGAGAGCGGCCCCGGGCGGACGTGCGGTAACAGGGGCGTGACCAGCGAACCGCCTGATGGTTGCCATCTGACGCCCGGCGTGCGAGGCTGCCCGGTAAGGATGATCGCGACGCCCCCGAGGCACCGAGTCCGAAGGCCCCACCGCCCGCTGAGCGGTCGTGGACTCCTCGGTAGCCCTTCAAACGGGGTGTGATCGTGTTGACCGTCAAACTTTTTGGTGAGACTCTGGAAGCCCCGCGCACCTTAGCTGTTTGGCAGTGGAACCGGCACGACAAGCAGTACTGCCGAGCACCGCGGGTGCGAATCCCCAACGACCCACACCGCTTCGGTCGGTCACTCATTGTGGAGGACCATCCATCATGGCAAAGGCGCTTCTCGGTTACGTCGGCGGCTCCGACCCGCGACTCCTCGCCGAGATGCGACGGCTTCAGCAGCGTGTCCAGGACCTCGAATCCGAGCTGGTACGGATCCAGTCCGAGAACGACACGCTCGCCGCTGCCGCCGCTCAGCACCAGGGAGAGTCGCTGCTGAACAGCATCGACCTCGACGTACCCCAGGCAGAGCCTGCGCTCACCTGACAACCCAGCCCCCAGGGGCCAGGTGGAAAGCATTCTCGTCGGCGCAGCCGGACACCCACACAGCTGATCGTGCGGATCGACGCACGCGCACGACAGCTGGACACGCAAGGGGCGCCTCGGCGTCCCTTCTCTCTTTCACCCGTTGTTTCCCCCGCGTACCACCCCTCCTCATCCGAGGATCTGCCCCACGCCGTCGCGGGCGAAACGCGCGCACCCCGGTAGAGTCCCCGGGGTGCACCTCAAGGCCCTGACGCTCCGCGGATTCAAGTCGTTCGCCTCGGCCACCACGCTGCGGTTCGAACCCGGAATCACCTGTGTCGTGGGCCCCAACGGATCGGGCAAGTCCAACGTCGTGGACGCCCTCTCCTGGGTCATGGGCGAGCAGGGCGCCAAGTCGCTGCGCGGCGGCAAGATGGAGGACGTCATCTTCGCCGGCACGACGGGGCGTCCCCCGCTCGGCCGCGCCGAGGTCTCGCTGACCATCGACAACTCCGACGGCGCCCTGCCCATCGACTACGCCGAGGTCACCCTCACCCGGATCATGTTCCGCGGCGGCAGCAGCGAGTACCAGATCAACGGCGACACCTGCCGTCTGCTCGACTTCCAGGACCTGCTCTCCGACTCCGGCATCGGACGCGAGATGCACGTCATCGTCGGTCAGGGACAGCTCGACTCCGTGCTGCACGCCGACCCGATGGGCCGCCGCGCCTTCATCGAGGAGGCCGCCGGCGTCCTCAAGCACCGCAAGCGCAAGGAGAAGGCGCTGCGGAAGCTGGACGCGATGCAGGCCAACCTCGCGCGCGTGCAGGACCTCACCGACGAACTCCGCCGCCAGCTCAAGCCCCTCGGCCGTCAGGCCGCCGTCGCCCGCCGCGCCGTCGTCATCCAGGCCGATCTGCGCGACGCCCGGCTCCGGCTCCTCGCCGACGACCTCGTCCGGCTCCAGGACGCTCTCACCGCCGAGGTCGCCGACGAGGCCGCGCTCCTCGCCCGCAAGGAGGCCACCGAGGCCGAACTGCGCGCCGCCCTCGCCGCCGAGGCCGACCTGGAGGCGGAGGCCCGCACCCTCGTGCCGCGTCTGGAGCGCGCCCGGCAGAACTGGCACGCCCTCTCCCAGCTCGCCGAACGCGTCCGCGGCACCGTCTCCCTCGCCGACGCGCGCGTGAAGAGCGCCACCACCGCGCCCGCCGAGGAACGGCGCGGCCGCGACCCGGAGGACCTGGAGCGGGAGGCCGCCCGCGTCCGCGAACAGGAGGCGGAGCTCGAAGCGGCCCTGGAGGCCGCCGAGCGCGCCCTGGAGGACACCGTCGCCCACCGCGCCGACCTGGAGCGGGCGCTCGCGGACGAGGAGCGCCGCCTCAAGGACCTGGCCCGCGCCCTCGCCGACCGCCGCGAGGGCCTCGCCCGGCTCCACGGCCAGGTCAACGCGGCCCGCTCGCGCGCCGCTTCCGCCCAGGCGGAGATCGACCGGCTCGCCGCCGCCCGCGACGAGGCCGCGGAGCGGTCGGCCGCCGCCGAGGAGGAGTACGAGCAGCTCAAGGCCGAGGTCGACGCACTCGACGCGGAGGACACCGAGCAGGGCGAGCGGTACGAGGCGGCCCGCCGCGAACTCGCCGACGCGGAGGCCGCGCTGAGCGCCGCCCGCGAGGCCGCCGCCGACGCCGAACGCCGCCGCGCCGCGGCCCTGGCCCGGCACGACACCCTCGCCCTCGGGCTGCGCCGCAAGGACGGCACGGGTGCGCTGCTCGCCGCCGGGCTCACCGGACTCCTCGGCCCCGCGGCCGAACTCCTCACCGTCACCCCGGGGTACGAGATCCCCGTCGCCGCCGCCCTCGGCGCCGCCGCCGACGCGCTCGCCGCCGACGGCCCGACCGCCGCCGCCGAGGCCCTGCGCCACCTCCGCAAGCAGGACGCGGGCCGCGCGTCCCTGCTCCTCACGGACACCCCCGAGCCCGCCGCCGGCGCCCCTGGGCCGACCCCGACCGCCACCTCCGAGGTGGCTCCGGCCAGCGGCCCCGGCCTGGCCCGGATCGCCACCTCCGAGGTGGGTCCGGCCGGCGGCCCCGGCCTGGCCCCGATCGCCACCTCCGAGGTGGGTCCGGCCGGCGGCCCCGACCTGGCCCCGGTCGCCACCTCCGAGGTGGGTCCGGCCGACCGCCCCGGGCCGACCCCGGTCGCCCCTCCCGAGGGGGTCCCGGCCGCCGGCCCCGACCCGGCCCCGATCGCCGCCCCCGAGGGCACCCCGGCCGGCGGCCCCCGGTCGACTCCGGCCGACGCCTCCGCTGGAACCCCTGCCGGCGCGCCGGTCCTGGGGTACGCGTACGCCGCCGACCTGGTCCGCGCGCCCGTCGAGCTGCTCGGTGCCGTCCGGCGTCTGCTCGCCGGGGTCGTCGTCGTCGACGACCTCGACGCGGCCGTCGAGCTCGTCAGGACCCGGCCCTCGCTGACCGCCGTCACCGCCGAAGGGGACCTACTCGGGGCGCACTTCGCGCAGGGCGGCTCCGCCGGCGCGCCCAGCCTCCTCGAAGTCCAGGCCTCGGTCGCCGAGGCCGCCGCCGAGCTCGTCGAACTGGGCGTGCGGTGCGAGGAGTCGGCCACCGCGCGGGACGAGGCCGTCGAGCGGCGCCGTACCGCGGCGGCGCTCGTCGAGGAGCTCGACACCCGCCGCCGCGCCGGGGAGCGCGAGAGGTCGGCCGTCGCCCAGCGGCTCGGCCGGCTCGCCGGGCAGGCCAGGGGCGCGGCGGGGGAGGCCGAGCGGACCGCGGCGGCCGCCGCCCGCGCCCAGGAGGCCCTGGAGAGGTCCACCGCGGAGGCCGAGGAGCTGGCCGAACGGCTGATCGTGGCCGAGGAGATGCCGGCCGAGGAGGAGCCCGACACCTCCACGCGCGACCGGCTCGCCATCGACGGTTCCAACGCGCGCCAGACCGAGATGGAGGCGCGGCTCCAGGTCCGTACCCATGAGGAGCGGGTCAAGGGCCTCGCCGGACGGGCCGACTCGCTCGACCGGGCCGCCCGCGCCGAACGGGACGCACGCGCGCGTGCCGAGCAGCGACGGGCCCGGCTGCGCCATGAGGAGCGGGTCGCGGGTGCGGTCGCCGCCGGCGCGCGCGCCCTCCTGGCCCATGTCGAGGTCTCCCTGGTCCGGGCCGAGCGGGAGCGCGTGGTGGCCGAGGCGGCGAGGGCCGACCGGGAGCAGGGCCTGACGGCCGCGCGGGCCCGGGGCAGGGACCTCAAGGCCGAGCTCGACAAGCTGACCGACTCCGTGCACCGGGGCGAGGTGCTCGGCGCGGAGAAGCGGCTGCGGATCGAGCAGCTGGAGGCGAAGGCGCTGGAGGAGTTCGGCGTGGAGGCGACCGCGCTGGTCGCCGAGTACGGCCCGGACCAGCCCGTGCCCCCGGCGCCCGCGGCGGAGGGGGACCCGGAGGAGACGTCCGAGGCCCGCCCGCGGCCGTTCGTCCGTTCGGAGCAGGAGAAGCGGTTGAGATCCGCCGAACGGGCGTACCACCAGCTCGGCAAGGTCAATCCGCTGGCCCTGGAGGAGTTCGCGGCTCTGGAGGAGCGGCACCGGTTCCTCTCGGAGCAGCTGGAGGACCTGAAGAAGACCCGTATCGACCTGCTTCAGGTGGTGAAGGAGGTGGACCTGCGCGTCGAGCAGGTCTTCACCGAGGCCTACCGGGACACCGCCCGCGAGTTCGAGGGTGTCTTCTCGCGACTTTTCCCGGGCGGCGAGGGCCGGCTGGTCCTCACCGACCCGGACGACATGCTGACCACCGGCGTGGAGGTGGAGGCCCGTCCGCCGGGCAAGAAGGTCAAGCGGCTCTCGCTGCTCTCCGGCGGGGAGCGCTCGCTCACCGCCGTGGCGCTGCTCGTCTCGATCTTCAAGGCCAGGCCCAGCCCGTTCTACGTGATGGACGAGGTCGAGGCGGCGCTGGACGACACCAACCTCCAGCGGCTGATCCGGATCATGCGGGAGCTCCAGGAGTCCTCGCAGCTGATCGTGATCACGCACCAGAAGCGGACGATGGAGGTCGCGGACGCCCTGTACGGCGTCTCGATGCAGGGCGACGGCGTCTCCAAGGTGATCAGCCAGCGACTGCGCTGAGCAGCAGCGTTCAACTGTTGAACTCAGTCAGCCTCCTCACGCTTATAAAGTCACATGACATCGACTATTGACTTCGAAACTTGAAGGCATAGTCTCTGCAACGTTGCTTTTACCTTCACGTGGTGGGCGGCGTGAAGTTGTGCGCCACTGGAAGGGCTCGCCCCCCACCGAGGAGTCCATGTGACCAGCACCGCGCAGGCGCCCACGCCGCCGCCTTCCGAAGGCCGAGCCGCTCACCCGGACCACCTCGGCCACGTCATCTTCATCACGGCCTCCGCCGCGATGGGCGGCTTCCTCTTCGGATACGACAGCTCCGTCATCAACGGCGCCGTCGAGGCGATCCGCGACCGCTACGACATCGGCTCCGGCACCCTCGCGCAGGTCATCGCCATCGCCCTGATCGGCTGCGCCATCGGCGCCGCCACCGCCGGCCGGATCGCCGACCGCATCGGCCGCATCCGCTGCATGCAGATCTCCGCGGTGCTCTTCGCCGTCAGCGCCGTCGGCTCCGCGCTGCCCTTCGCCCTCTGGGACCTCGCCCTCTGGCGGATCATCGGCGGCTTCGCCATCGGCATGGCCTCCGTCATCGGCCCCGCGTACATCGCCGAGGTCGCACCCGCCGCCTACCGCGGCCGCCTCGGCTCCTTCCAGCAGGCCGCGATCGTCATCGGCATCGCCATCTCCCAGCTGGTCAACTACGGCATCCTCCAGCTCGCCGACGGTGACCAGCGCGGCGAGATCGGCGGCCTGGAGGCCTGGCAGTGGATGCTCGGCGTGATGGTCGTCCCCGCGGTCCTCTACGGCATGCTGTCGTTCGCGATCCCCGAGTCCCCGCGCTTCCTCATCTCCGTCGGCAAGACCGACCGGGCCAAGGAGGTCCTCGCCGAGGTCGAGGGCAAGGGCGTCGACCTCGACCACCGCGTCGCCGAGATCGACAAGGCCATGCGCAGCGAGCACAAGTCCACCTTCAAGGACCTGCTCGTCGCCGGCTCCCGCTTCAAGCTGCTGCCCATCGTCTGGGTCGGCATCGGGCTCTCGGTCTTCCAGCAGCTCGTCGGCATCAACGTCGCCTTCTACTACTCCGCGACCCTCTGGCAGTCCGTCGGCATCGACCCGTCGAGCTCGTTCTTCTACTCGTTCACCACGTCGATCATCAACATCATCGGCACCGTGATCGCGATGGTCCTGGTCGACCGGGTCGGCCGCAAGCCGCTCGCCCTCGTCGGCTCGATCGGCATGGCGATCGCCCTCGCCTTCGAGGCCTGGGCCTTCTCCGCCGACCTCGTCGACGGCAAGCTGCCCGAGACCCAGGGCGTCGTGGCCCTCGTCGCCGCCCACGTGTTCGTGCTCTTCTTCGCCCTCTCGTGGGGCGTGGTGGTCTGGGTCTTCCTCGGCGAGATGTTCCCCAACCGGATCCGCGCCGCCGCCCTCGGCGTCGCCGCCTCCGCCCAGTGGATCGCCAACTGGGCCATCACCGCGAGCTTCCCGTCCCTCGCGGACTGGAACCTCTCCGGCACCTACATCATCTACACGGTCTTCGCCGTGCTCTCGATCCCCTTCGTGCTCAGGTACGTCAAGGAGACGAAGGGCAAGGCGTTGGAGGAGATGGGCTAAACCCCGCTGCCCCTCTCCTCACCCACGGAGACCGCCCCGGCCCGAGGCCCATGCCCCGGGCCGGGGCGGTACGCCGTCCGCACCCAGGGTCGTTCACGCCCCGAGCCGGGGCAGTACCGCCTCACAGAACAGCCGCAGACTGCGCCATCCCTCCTCCACCGGCATGCCCCCGCACAGCGGGTGCAGCACCGGGCTCTCCAGGCCCAGCGCCACGCACTCCTCCGGCGTCACGACCCGGTAGACCCCCTCCGCCCGCAGCTCCTCCACGGTCGTCGCCGCCGAACGCACCGCCGAGCGGATGTCCTTCGACTGCCAGGAGGCGTAGGTCCGCGCCTCGTGCAGGAAGTGCTCCCCGTGCTCCGCCCAGGTCCGGTCCGGGTCCTCCGACAGATGCAGCAGCGGGGTCTCCTTCGCCGGCATCATCGTCCAGCCCTCCGTGCCGTACTCCGCGCACCGCTCCCGGTAGTACGTCTCCAGCTCGGGCAGGTGCGCGCTCGGGAAGAACGGCAGCCCGAGCCGGGCCGCGCGCCGGGCCGCCGCCCGTGAGGAGCCCCCGACCAGGAGCATCGGGTGCGGCCGGGTGAAGGGCCGCGGGGTGACCCGTACCGTACGGCCCTGGTACGTGAAGGGCTCGCCGGTCCAGGCCGTCAGCAGGGTCTCCAGGAGCAGGTCCTGGAGCTTGCCCCGCCGCCCCCAGTCGACGCCGCGCTCCTCGTACTCCTCCGGGCGGTAGCCGATCCCGGCGACCGTCACGAGCCGGCCCCCGCTCAGCAGGTCCAGGACCGCGATGTCCTCGGCCAGGCGCAGCGGATCGTGCAGCGGGCCGATGATCGCCGAGACCGTCACCGCGATCCTTCCGGTCGCGCCGAAGACCGCGCCCGCGAAGGCGAAGGGGGAGGGGAGCCAGTTGTTCTCGACCCCGTGGTGCTCCTCGGTCTGCACCGTGTCGACGCCGTGCTCGTCGGCGTACGCCGCCATGGCGAGCGCGGCCCGGTAGCGCTGAGAGAGGGACTCCGGGGTCGCGCGCGGATCGACGAGGTTGAACCGTACGACGCTGAACGGCATGGGAAAGTCCCCCTTCGCTGGTGCGCGGAAGGGGGACAGTAACTGACGCAGCGTCAGATGGAAACGGTCTCGCGGCTCTCGGCGACGGCGGGATCCGCCGCCCGCCCGGGAGTGCGCGGCAGCACCGCGTACAGCACGCCCGCGACCACGATCGTCGCCGCCCAGCCCAGACCGTTCTCACCGATCCAGGACGAGGCGAGCGGACCGGAGAACCAGTCCACCTTCGTGAACAGCAGGCCCACGAGCAGCGCCACGCCCCACGCCGTCATCGCCTGCCAGGCGAAACCGGCCCGGTACCAGTAGGCACTGGTCCGCGTGGTGTCCATCAGCGCCTGCGCGTCGTACGTCCTCCGGCGCAGCATGTCCACGCCGAAGACCCCGATCCACGCCGAGAACGCCACCGCGAGCAGGGTCAGGAAGGAGATGAACGAACCGATGAAGCTGGTCGCCACGACCATCAGGAGGAAGCCGAAGACCAGGCTGATCACGGCGTTCACGCTCACCGCCGCGGCCCGCGGCACCTTGATGCCCAGGGTCTGCGCCGTGAAGCCGGCCGAGTACATCGACATCGAGTTGATCAGCAGCATGCCGAGCAGGGCGATCACCAGGTACGGCACCGAGATCCACATCGGCAGCAGCTCGCCGATGAAGGAGACCGGGTCCTGCGCCGAGGCCAGGTCCGGGGTGGACACCGCCATCACGGCGCCCATCAGCACCATGGGAAGCACCACGATCCCGGCGCCGCCGATCGTCGAGCCGACCATCGCGCGCGAGGAGGCCGTCCGCGGCAGGTACCGGGTGAAGTCCGGGCCCGAGGGCACCCAGCTGATGCCGCCGGCCGCGATCGTGCCGATGCCCGCCACCATCATCGCCGTCGAACCGGCCGGCTTGTCGAAGACCGCCGACCAGTCGGTGTTCGCCACCAGATAGACCAGGACGAGCACCGAGAAGGCACCGAAGAGGTACGTCGACCACTTGCTGCACACCCGCAGGGCGTTGATGCCGAGACCCGAGACCAGGAACGTGCAGGTCACGAAGAGCAGCAGCGTCACCACGATGAGCAGCGTGTTCGACTTCACGCCGAAGAGCAGGTCGAGGACGGTCAGCACCGCGTACGCCCCGGTGACCGCGTTGATGGTCTCCCAGCCCCAGCGGGCCACCCAGATCAGCGCACCGGGAAAAAGGTTTCCGCGCTGACCGAAGACGGCCCGCGACAGCGCCATGCCCGGCGCCCCGCCGCGCTTCCCCGCGATCGAGATCAGGCCGACGATCCCGTACGACAGCACCGGCGCGGCGATCGCCACGGTCAGGACCTGCCAGAAGTTCAGGCCGTTGAAGACGATCAGGCCGGCGCCCATCGTGAGCAGCAGCACACTGATGTTCGCGGCGACCCAGGTCGGGAAGAGCTCGCGGACCCGGCCGGTCCGCTCGGCGTCGGGGACGGGCTCGAGACCGCGGGTCTCCATGGCACCGTCGTGCGTCGCGCCTGCGGCTTCGGAGGCGTGGGGCATAGGGGTACTCCGTCGTACAGATGTGGGGGAACCACCCACTGTACGTGCTCCGCCGACAGCCTCCTCGTGGCCGATACTGGACGGGTTATGGACACACTCATCCTTGCTGTAGTCATCGCTCTGGTCGTCGCGGTCGCCGTGACAAGCGGGCTCGTGATCAGCGGCCGCAAGAAGAAGCAGCTGCCGCCGGCCGAGCCGCCGTCCACCACGCCGACCATCACCGCTCCGCCCGCGGAACCGCACGTCGGCGACGAGGCGGAGACGCCGCGGGACGAACCACGCCGGACCGTCGAGGAGGTCGAGCTCCCCACGGCCGAGGCCCCCGACGCCCCGGTCGCGGTCGAGGAACCCCTCGTCGAGGAGCCCGCCGCTCCCGAGATCGAGGTCCCGGAGCCCACCGCCGGCCGCCTCGTGCGGCTCCGGGCCCGCCTCGCCCGCTCCCAGAACTCGCTCGGCAAGGGGCTGCTCACGCTGCTGTCCCGCGAGCACCTCGACGAGGACACCTGGGAGGAGATCGAGGAGACCCTCCTCACGGCCGACGTCGGCGTCGCCCCCACCCAGGAGCTCGTCGACCGGCTCCGTGAGCGCGTCAAGGTCCTCGGCACCCGCACCCCCGACGAGCTGCGCACGCTGCTCCGTGAGGAGCTCGTCGCCCTCCTCGGCGACTTCGACCGCACGGTGAAGACCGAGAGCCCCGAGGACACCCCGGGCGTCGTCATGGTCGTCGGCGTCAACGGCACCGGCAAGACCACCACCACCGGCAAGCTGGCCCGCGTCCTCGTCGCCGACGGCAAGTCCGTCGTCCTCGGCGCCGCCGACACCTTCCGCGCCGCCGCCGCCGACCAGCTCCAGACCTGGGGCGAGCGCGTCGGCGCCCGCACCGTGCGCGGACCCGAGGGCGGCGACCCGGCGTCGATCGCCTTCGACGCGGTCAAGGAGGGCATCGCGGAGAAGGCCGACGTCGTCCTCATCGACACCGCCGGCCGGCTCCACACCAAGACCGGCCTCATGGACGAGCTCGGCAAGGTCAAGCGCGTCGTCGAGAAGCACGGCCCGCTCGACGAGATCCTCCTCGTCCTCGACGCCACCACCGGCCAGAACGGCCTGATCCAGGCCCGCGTCTTCGCCGAGGTCGTCGACATCACCGGCATCGTGCTGACCAAGCTCGACGGAACCGCCAAGGGCGGCATCGTCGTCGCCGTCCAGCGCGAGCTGGGCGTCCCGGTCAAGCTCGTCGGCCTCGGCGAGGGCCCGGACGACCTGGCGCCCTTCGAGCCGGGCGCCTTCGTCGACGCCCTGATCGGCGACTGACGCCTCGTACGGCATTCACCGACGCCTCGACGGCATGCGGAAGGGCCCTCGCCCCAGTGTGGCGAGGGCCCTTCCGCGTCCTCAGAAGTGCGTCCGGTGGCAGATGTACGCCAAGGTGCCGAGGAGCAGCCGGGCCTGCGGTGGCGCGCCCGCCGTGTCCAGCGTCGGCGGCCGCAGCCAGCGCACCGGCCCGAGCCCGCCCAGGTCCGACGGGGGAGCGGTGACGTGGGAGCCGGGGCCCAGACAGTGCAGGTCCAGATCGGCGTCGTCCCAGCCCATCCGGTACAGCAGCTGCGGCAGCTCGGCCGCCGCGCCCGGGGCCACGAAGAACCGCGCCCGGCCGGTCGGGGTCGCGCTCACCGGGCCCAGCGGCAGCCCCATGCGCTCCAGGCGGACCAGGGCCCGCCGGCCCGCCGCCTCGGCGACCTCGATGACGTCGAAGGCCCGGCCGACGGGGAGGAGCAGGGCCGCGCCCGGGTACGCGGACCAGGCCTTGACGGCGTCGTCCAGGCCGGCGCCCGCCGGGACGGGCCGCGCGAAGGAGAGGGGATGGGCGCCGGGGGCGGCGCACGTCGGATCCCCGCAGGAGCACTGGCCGGAGACGGCCCGCGCGCCGGGGACGACGTCCCAGCCCCAAAGCCCCGTGTACTCGGCCACCGCAGTGCACTCCGTGGTGCGTACGCGGCGGCGTGCGCCGGACCGCATCTCACGAATGCCGCCGATCGTGAAACCCATGCCCCCTCCAACGGGTCGAGCGCGCCGGTGGTTACGACCCGGAGAACGGACGTCACCCTTCGTCACGGACCGTCGCCGGTGTGGCGCACGGTCGCGGGAGGGGTGGTGCGGACCGGGACACGCGCCTCTCCGCGCTTCCGTCCGCCGACTCCGGTTCGTCGCATGTCAAGTGAATCGCGTTCCACGCGCGGCGAGTTCATTCGAAGGGGTGGCGAATGGTGGCGTTTCTTGAATCGCCCTCGTGGAGGGGTGATCGTAGGATTACTGTCGGTACTCGAACCTCGGGACCACGTGCACGCGTGGGTATGCCGGAGGCAACCCGGTTTCCAGTTCGAAGGAGTGCGAACGTCGGACGGGTGCCGCGAGAGGCGGCATTCTGATAGGGGTTCGGACGACAGGTTTTCAGGTGGATGGGGGCGTTCCAGTGAGCGGCAACGGCGCAGACGGTACGACTGCCGGCAAGCGCCCGAACGAGCAGCTGGGCTCGTGGTTCGTGCGCAGCGGCTGGTCCAAGGGCGAACTGGCACGCCAGGTGAACCGCAGGGCGCGGCAGATGGGCGCGCACCACATCTCCACCGACACCTCGCGGGTGCGCCGTTGGCTCGACGGCGAGCAGCCCCGCGAGCCCATCCCGCGGATCCTCTCCGAGCTCTTCTCCGAGCGCTTCGGCTCCGTCGTCGCGGTCGAGGACCTCGGGCTGCGCACCGCCCACCAGTCGCCCTCCGTCTCCGGCGTCGACCTCCCCTGGGCCGGACCGCAGACCGTCGCCCTGCTCAGCGAGTTCTCCCGCAGCGACCTCATGCTCGCCCGCCGGGGCTTCCTCGGCTCCTCGCTCTCGCTCGCCGCCGGACCCGCCCTCATCGAACCGATGCAGCGCTGGCTCGTCCCCACCCCGGTCGCCGACGTCGAGCGGCCCGAGCCCCTCGTCGACGCCCGCCGCCCCAACCGGCTCTCCGAGGTCGAGCTCGACCTCCTGGAGTCCACCACCGCCATGTTCCGCAAGTGGGACGCCCAGTGCGGCGGCGGACTGCGGCGCAAGGCCGTCGTCGGCCAGCTCCACGAGGTCACCGACCTCCTCCAGGAGTCCCAGCCCGCCGCCACCGCCAAGCGCCTCTTCACCTGCGCCGCCGAACTCGCCGAACTGGCCGGCTGGATGAGCTACGACGTCGGGCTCCAGCCCACCGCCCAGAAGTACTTCGTGCTGGCCCTGCACGCCGCGAAGGAGGCCGGCGACAAGCCCCTCGGCTCGTACATCCTCTCCTCGATGAGCCGCCAGATGATCCACCTCGGCCGGCCCGACGACGCCCTCGAACTCATCCATCTCGCCCAGTACGGCAGTCGGGACTGCGCCACCGCGCGCACCCAGGCCATGCTGTATGCGATGGAGGCCCGCGCCTACGCCAACATGGGCCAGCCCTCCAAGTGCAAGCGGGCCGTCCGGATGGCCGAGGACACCTTCGCCGACGTCGGTCTGGACGGCGAGCCCGAGCCCGACTGGATCGGCTTCTTCTCCGAGGCCGAGCTCAACGGCGAGAACTCCCACTCCTACCGCGACCTCGCCTATGTCGCCGGCCGCTCCCCGACCTACGCCTCGCTCGCCGAGCCCGTCATGGAGCGGGCCGTGGCGCTCTTCGAGAAGGACCCCGACCACCAGCGCTCGTACGCGCTGAACCTGATCGGCATGGCCACCGTCCACCTCCTCAAGCGGGAACCCGAGCAGTCCGTGGTCCTCGCCGAGAAGGCCCTCGGGGTCGCCCGCAGCATCCGCTCCGAGCGGGTCAACACCCGGCTCCGCAAGACCGTCGACCACGCCGCCCGCAACTACAGCGACGTCGCCGAGGTCGTCCAGCTCACCGACCGGCTCACCCTGCTCCTGCCCGAGGCCGCCGAGGCGGTCTGACCCCCCCGGCCCGCACCGCGCGGGCCCGCACCGACCCCGGCCGCGCCGGACGTCCCGTAAAGCCCGACTCGGCTCCCCCGCCGCAAGGTCACACGGACGCCCGACGCGGCCGGTCCGCGTCACCCGCCCGTGATCCGGGCGTTCATCGTCACGTAACACGCCCCACCCCTTCGTCACCGCTCCGAAACATCGAGCGGCATCGGCGGAAACCGCGCTGCGCGAATCTCTGGCCCATAACCGGCCACCCCTCACGGCCGGACGCTCCCCGGCCCCGCCCCGCACGGCCGCATTCGACGACGAGGAGACGCCGATGGCACCAGCCATCACGACCCTGGCCGCAGACGCCCCCGCGCTGTCCGCCGCCAACACCGGGTTCATGCTCATCTGCTCCGCCCTGGTCATGCTGATGACCCCGGCACTCGCCTTCTTCTACGGAGGCATGGTCCGCGTCAAGTCCACCCTCAACATGCTGATGATGAGCTTCATCAGCCTCGGGATCGTCACGATCCTCTGGGTGCTCTTCGGCTTCAGCCTCGCCTTCGGCACCGACTCGGGCTCGCTCATCGGCTGGTCCTCCGAGTACGTCGGCCTCAGCGGCATCGGGATCACCGAACTCTGGGACGGCTACACCATCCCGGTGTACGTCTTCGCCGTCTTCCAGCTGATGTTCGCGATCATCACGCCCGCGCTCATCAGCGGCGCCCTCGCCGACCGCGTCAAGTTCACCGCCTGGGCCCTCTTCATCACCCTCTGGGTCACCCTCGTCTACTTCCCCGTCGCCCACTGGGTCTGGGGCGCCGGCGGCTGGCTCTTCGAGATGGGCGTCATCGACTTCGCCGGCGGCACCGCCGTCCACATCAACGCCGGCGCCGCGGCCCTCGGCGTGATCCTCGTCATCGGCAAGCGCGTCGGCTTCAAGAAGGACCCGATGCGCCCGCACAGCCTCCCGCTGGTCATGCTCGGCGCCGGTCTGCTCTGGTTCGGCTGGTTCGGCTTCAACGCCGGCTCCTGGCTCGGCAACGACGACGGCGTCGGCGCCGTGATGTTCGTCAACACCCAGGTCGCCACCGCCGCCGCCATGCTCGCCTGGCTCGCGTACGAGAAGATCCGCCACGGCTCCTTCACCACCCTCGGAGCCGCCTCCGGCGCGGTCGCGGGCCTCGTCGCCATCACCCCGTCCGGCGGCGCCGTCAGCCCGCTCGGCGCGATCGCCGTCGGTGCCATCGCCGGTCTCCTCTGCGCCATGGCCGTCGGCCTCAAGTACAAGTTCGGCTACGACGACTCCCTCGACGTCGTCGGCGTCCACCTCGTCGGCGGTGTCGCCGGCTCCCTCCTCGTCGGCCTCTTCGCCACCGGCGGCGTCCAGTCCGACGCCAAGGGCCTCTTCTACGGCGGCGGCCTGGAGCAGCTCGGCAAGCAGGCCATCGGCGTCTTCGCCGTCCTCGCCTACTCTCTGATCGCCTCCGCCGTCCTCGCCCTGATCATCGACAGGACGATGGGCATGCGGGTCAGCGAGGACGACGAGATCTCCGGCATCGACCAGGTCGAGCACGCCGAGACCGCGTACGACTTCAGCGGAGCCGGCGGCGGCATCACGGGACGCAGCACCTCCGTGGCCACACCCGTCCTGAGCGAGAACAAGAAGGTGGACGCATGAAGCTCATCACCGCGGTCGTGAAGCCGCATCGGCTCGACGAGATCAAGGAGGCCCTCCAGGCCTTCGGCGTCCACGGGCTCACCGTCACCGAGGCCAGCGGCTACGGCCGTCAGCGCGGCCACACCGAGGTCTACCGGGGCGCCGAGTACACCGTCGACCTCGTCCCCAAGATCCGCATCGAGGTCCTCGTCGAGGACGAGGACGCCGAACAGCTCATCGACGTCGTCGTGAAGGCCGCCAGGACCGGCAAGATCGGAGACGGCAAGGTGTGGAGCGTGCCGGTCGAGACCGCCGTA
Organism: Streptomyces sp. NPDC096079; assembly: GCF_040303145.1. NCBI lineage: Bacteria > Bacillati > Actinomycetota > Actinomycetes > Kitasatosporales > Streptomycetaceae > Streptomyces > Streptomyces sp. NPDC096079. The sequence goes on along the minus strand of NZ_JBEOST010000011.1, from coordinate 127,415 downwards.
CGGGTCCGCACCGGCGAGCGCGGGCCGGACGCACTGTAAGCACGGATGGGAGCCGCCGGGTGACGAACCTCGACACGAGCGACACGACCGAAGAACCGGGACCCGGCGGTTACGCGGCGGCCCGGCTGCTCCTCCTCCACGAGAAGGGGCGGCCCGGGCCGCCGCGCCGTGCCGCCCTCGCCCGGCTCACCGACGACTGGCTGACGGGCCTCTACGCCGCCGCCGCCCCGCCCCGCGGGACCGCCCTCGTCGCCGTCGGCGGCTACGGACGCGCCGAACTCTCCCCGCGCAGCGACCTGGACCTCCTCCTGCTCCACGACGGCACCGCCGACAAGGCCGCCGTCGCCGCCCTCGCCGACCGGATCTGGTACCCCGTCTGGGACCTCGGCCTCGCCCTCGACCACTCCGTCCGCACCCCCGCCGAGGCCCGCGCCACCGCCGCCGAGGACCTCAAGGCCCACCTCGGCCTCCTCGACGCCCGGACCGTCGCGGGCGACGCCGGACTCGTCGCCGCCCTGCGCACCACCGTCCTCGCCGACTGGCGCAACCAGGCCCCCCGGAGGCTCCCCGAACTCGACGCGCTCTGCCGGGAGCGCGCCGAGAGGGCGGGAGAGCTCCAGTACCTCCTCGAACCCGACCTGAAGGAGGCCAGAGGCGGCCTCCGCGACCTCCAGGTGCTGCGCGCCGTCGCCGCCTCCTGGGTCGCCGACGCCCCCCGCGAGGGCCTCGACGGCGCCCGCCGCCGGCTCCTCGACGCCCGCGACGCCCTCCACCTCGCCACCGGCCGGGCCACCGACCGGCTCGCCCTCCAGGAACAGGACGCCGTCGCCGCCGAGCTCGGTCTCCTCGACGCCGACACCCTGCTCCGCGAGGTCTACGAGGCCGCGCGGACCGTCTCGTACGCCACCGACGTCACCTGGCGCGAGGTCCACCGCGTCCTCAGGGCCCGCTCCGCCCGACCCCGGCTCCGCACCCTCCTCGGCCGCGGCGGTACGAAACCTCCCGTCGAGCGGACCCCGCTCGCCGAGGGCGTCGTCGAGATGGACGGCGAGGCCGTCCTCGCCCTCGGCGCCCGGCCCGAGCGCGACCCCGTGCTGCCCCTGCGGGCCGCCGCGGCGGCCGCCCAGTCCGCCCTCCCGCTCTCCCCGCACGCCGTCCGCCGCCTCGCCTCCGCCGCCGCGCCCCTGCCCGTGCCCTGGCCCGCCGAGGCCCGGGAGGAACTCGTCACCCTCCTCGGCGCCGGCGAGGCCACCGTCCCCGTCTGGGAGGCCCTGGAGGCCGAGGGGCTCGTCACCCGGCTGCTGCCCGACTGGGAGCGCGTCCGCTGCCGGCCCCAGCGCAACCCCGTGCACACCTGGACCGTCGACCGGCACCTCGTCGAGACCGCCGTACGGGCCTCCTCGCTCACCCGCCGCGTCGGCCGCCCCGACCTGCTGCTCGTCGCCGCCCTCCTCCACGACATCGGCAAGGGCTGGCCCGGCGACCACTCCGTCGCCGGCGAGACCATCGCCCGCGACCTCGCCGCCCGCATCGGCTTCGACCGCACCGACACCGCCGCCGTCGCCACCGTCGTCCGCCACCACCTGCTCCTCGTCGAGACCGCCACCCGCCGCGACCTCGACGACCCCGCCACCGTCCAGTCCGTCGCCACCGCCGTCGGCAGCCTCGGCACCCTGGAGCTCCTGCACGCCCTCACCGAGGCCGACGCGCTCGCCACCGGGCCCGCCGCCTGGTCCTCCTGGCGCGCCTCGCTCGTCGCCGACCTGGTCAAACGGGTCGCGGGCGTGCTCACGGGCGCGCCCCTGCCCGACCCGGAGGCCGCCGCGCCCAGCGCCGAACAGGAACGGCTCGCGATCGAGGCCCTGCGCACCGGCGAACCCGTCCTGGCCCTCCACGCCCGCGACGAGCAGCCCCTCGACGAGGAACAGCCGGAGCCCGTCGGCGTCGAACTCCTCATCGCCCTGCCCGACCGGCCCGGTGTCCTCCCCGCCGTCGCCGGGGTCCTCGCCCTGCACCGGCTCACCGTCCGCGCCGCCGAGCTCCGCGCCGTCGACCTGCCCAGCGGCCTCGGCTCCGACTCCGGCTCCGTCCTCGTCCTGGACTGGCGCGTGGCCGCCGAGTACGGCTCCCTTCCCGAGGCCGCCCGGCTCCGCGCCGACCTGGTGCGCGCCCTCGACGGCTCCCTCGACATCCCCGCCCGCCTCGCCGAGCGCGAGGCCGCCTACCCCCGCCGCCGGGGCCTGGCCGCCCCGCCGCCCCGGGTCACCGTGGCCGCCGCCGACTCCCGCCTCGCCACCGTCATCGAGGTCCGCGCGCAGGACGCCCCCGGGCTGCTGCACCGCATCGGCCGCGCCCTGGAGGGGGCGGCGGTACGGGTGCGGAGCGCCCATGTCTCCACGCTGGGCGCCAACGCCGTCGACACCCTGTACGTGACCCGCCCGGACGGCTCCCTGCTGCCCGACGAGGAGGCGATCGACCTGGCCCGCGCGCTGGAGGACGCGCTGCGGTGACCGGGAGAACCCGGGGGATTCGGCGGGCGGGGGCACACACTTCGAGCGGCCCGATACCCTGGAGGGCAATCCGACCGCCCCCGACACCGACGAGGATCCGCGACCGCCGTGTTCGATACCCTCTCCGACCGCCTTGCAGCGACCTTCAAGAACCTCCGCGGCAAGGGCCGTCTGTCCGAGGCGGACATCGACGCCACCGCGCGCGAGATCCGTATCGCGCTGCTCGAAGCGGATGTCGCCCTGCCGGTCGTCCGCGCCTTCATCAAGCAGGTCAAGGAGCGCTCGCTGGGCGCGGAGGTCTCCCAGGCCCTCAACCCCGCCCAGCAGGTCATCAAGATCGTCAACGACGAGCTGATCGCCATCCTCGGTGGCGAGACCCGTCGGCTGCGCTTCGCCAAGACCGCGCCGACCGTGATCATGCTCGCCGGTCTCCAGGGCGCCGGTAAGACCACGCTCGCCGGAAAGCTGGGCGTCTGGCTGAAGAGCCAGGGCCACTCCCCGCTGCTCGTCGCCTGCGACCTCCAGCGCCCGAACGCCGTCAACCAGCTCTCCGTCGTCGCCGATCGCGCCGGCGTGGCCTTCTACGGCCCGCAGCCGGGCAACGGCGTCGGCGACCCGGTCCAGGTCGCGAAGGACTCGATCGAGTACGCGCGGACCAAGCTGTACGACGTCGTCATCGTCGACACCGCCGGCCGCCTCGGCATCGACCAGGAGCTGATGCAGCAGGCCGCGGACATCCGCGACGCCGTCAGCCCCGACGAGGTCCTCTTCGTCGTCGACGCCATGATCGGTCAGGACGCGGTCAACACCGCCGAGGCCTTCCGCGACGGCGTCGGCTTCGACGGCGTCGTGCTCTCCAAGCTCGACGGCGACGCCCGAGGCGGTGCCGCGCTCTCCATCGCGCACGTCACCGGCAAGCAGATCATGTTCGCCTCCAACGGCGAGAAGCTGGACGAGTTCGACGCGTTCCATCCGGACCGCATGGCGTCCCGCATCCTCGGCATGGGCGACATGCTCTCCCTCATCGAGAAGGCGCAGCAGACCTTCGACGAGGAAGAGGCCGCCAAGATGGCCTCGAAGCTCGCCTCGAAGAAGGGCGAGGGCTTCACGCTCGACGACTTCCTGGCCCAGATGGAGCAGGTCCGCAAGATGGGCTCCATCTCGAAGCTGCTCGGGATGCTGCCCGGCATGGGCCAGATGAAGGAACAGATCGCCAACATCGACGAGCGGGACGTCGACCGCACGGCCGCCATCATCAAGTCGATGACCCCGGCCGAGCGCCAGGACCCGACCATCATCAACGGCTCCCGCCGTGCCCGTATCGCCAAGGGCTCCGGCGTCGAGGTCAGCGCGGTCAAGGGCCTGGTCGAGCGGTTCTTCGAGGCCCGCAAGATGATGTCCCGCATGGCGCAGGGCGGCGGCATGCCCGGGATGCCCGGCATCCCCGGCATGGGCGGCGGCCCCGGCCGGCAGAAGAAGCAGGTCAAGCAGGCCAAGGGCAAGCGCAAGAGCGGCAACCCGATGAAGCGGAAGGCCGAGGAGCAGGCCGCGGCCGAGCGCCGCGAGCAGGCACAGGCGGGCGGCGCCTTCGGCCTCCCGGCCGGCGGCCAGACGCCCAAGGACTTCGAGCTCCCGGACGAGTTCAAGAAGTTCATGGGCTGACCGAGCCCGTGTGAGGGGCTCGGGGCGGTGCGAAACCGACCCGGGCCCCTTTTCACTCCTCCGCAGTGCCCGTAATGCCGTGATCGTCACGCTCTTCGATACTGGGGCCACTGCCGCCCCGAGGAGAGCCACGTGGCCAACCCCGTACCCCCGCGCGACCGGACCGACCAGCCCTGGCGCTCGGAAGGGGCCCCGCCGCCCCCGTCGCCGAAGAAGCGCATGCCGGGGAGCTGGGGCAGCCTCATCCTCACCGCGCTCGTCGTCTACCTGATCGCCAACATCGTGCTGTCGTTCTTCAACGAGGGCGACGGGCCGACGATCTCGTACACCGAGTTCGACAAGCAGGTCGCCGCCGGGAACGTCACCAAGATCTACTCCAAGGGCGACGCGATCCAGGGGCAGCTGAAGAACAAACAGCCCGTCCCGGACGGCGACGGCGACTACACCAAGTTCACCACCCAGCGGCCGGCGTTCGCCGACGACGACCTGTGGGCGCAGCTGACCAAGCAGAACGTGGTCGTCACCGCCGAGCCGGTCGTCAAGGAACGCAGCTTCCTCGCCAACCTGCTGATCTCCCTGGCGCCGATGCTTCTGCTCATCGTGCTCTGGGTGTTCATCGCCCGCCGCATGAGCGCGGGGATGGGCGGCGCCGGCGGCATGCTCGGCCGCAAGCAGCCGCCGAAACCGGTCGAGCTGGAGGGCGGCAAGCGCACCACCTTCGAGGACGTCGCCGGCATCGACGAGGTCGAGGGCGAACTCAACGACGTCGTCGACTTCCTCAAGAACCCGCAGGCCTACCGTGAGATGGGCGCCAAGATGCCCCGCGGCGTGCTCCTCGCGGGCCCTCCCGGCACCGGCAAGACGCTGCTCGCGCGGGCCGTCGCGGGCGAGGCGGGCGTCCCGTTCTTCTCGGCCTCCGCCTCCGAGTTCATCGAGATGATCGTGGGCGTCGGCGCGTCCCGGGTCCGCGAGCTGTTCGCCGAGGCCCGCAAGGTCGCCCCCGCGATCATCTTCATCGACGAGATCGACACCATCGGCCGGGCCCGCGGCGGCGGCTCCGGGATGGGCGGGCACGACGAGCGCGAGCAGACCCTCAACCAGATCCTCACCGAGATGGACGGCTTCACCGGTTCCGAGGGCGTCATCGTCCTCGCCGCCACCAACCGCGCCGACGTGCTCGACCCGGCCCTCACCCGGCCGGGCCGCTTCGACCGGATCGTCCACGTCAACCCGCCCGACCGGGGCGGCCGCGAGGCGATCCTGAAGATCCACACCCGGGAGATCCCGCTCGCCCAGGACGTCGACCTGGAGCACGTGGCCCGCACCACCCCCGGCATGACCGGGGCCGAGCTCGCCAACCTCGCCAACGAGGCCGCGCTCCTCGCGGTCAAGCGCGACCAGAGGGCCGTCACCCAGTCCGATCTGTCCGACGCGCTGGAGAAGGTCCAGCTCGGCGCCGAACGGCCGCTCGTGATGCCCGCCGAGGAGCGGCGCCGCACCGCGTACCACGAGAGCGGTCACGCCCTGCTCGGCATGCTCCAGCCCGGCGCCGACCCGGTCCGCAAGATCACCATCGTGCCGCGCGGCCGGGCCCTCGGCGTCACCCTGTCGACCCCCGACGCCGACAAGTACGCCTACACCGAGGACTACCTGCGCGGCCGGATCATCGGCGCCCTCGGCGGGATGGCGGCCGAGCAGGTCGTCTTCGGGGTCATCACCACCGGCGCCGAGAGCGACCTCGAACAGGTCACCAACATCGCCCGGGGCATGGCCGGCCGCTGGGGCATGAGCGAGCGCGTCGGCCGGCTCACCGCCATCCCGAGCGACGCCCAGCAGGCGTACGGGCTCTCGGCCGCCCCCGCGACCCTCGACACGGTCGACGAGGAGATGCGCCGCATCGTCGACGAGTGCTACGAGAGCGCGGTACGGCAGCTGCGCGAGCACCGCGACAAGCTGGACGCCCTCGCCGAGGCCCTCCTCGCCAACGAGACCCTGGAGGAGGACGCGGCCTACCGCGCGGCGGGCGTCACGCGGCTGCGGAAGGAGTCCTGAGGGCCTTGGGCTGTGCGTGGTCGATCAGGCCGGATCAGGGAGCGGTGCCAGGCACCGCGCGAGCCAAGCCTGATCGACGGGACACCCCCGGGAGCTCAGCCGGCCCGGCCGACGACGTACCGGAAGACGTTCGGCATCCACACCGTCCCGTCCGGGCGGACGTACGGGGCGAGCGCCTCCTCGATCTCCTTCTCCACCTGCGCGGGCTCCGTCGCCCGCACCGCCTCGTCGAAGACGCCCGTCGAGAGCAGTCCGCGCACCGCGCTGGACTCGTCCGCGTACCCGAAGGGGCAGGCCACCCGGCCCGAGCCGGCCGGCCGCAGCCCCGCCCCCGCCAGCAGGGCGTCCAGATCGGGCCCCGGTACCGGACCGCGGTCCGCGAGCCGGGCGGCGACGCGCAGCACCGGCTCCGTGGCGCACCGCTCCGGCGGCCCCCACCCGGCGAGCACGACCGCGGTGCCCGGTTGGGCCGTACGGGTGAGGGCCCGGAGCTCCGGGAGCATCCCGTCCGTCGCGTGGAAGGCCGTGATCACGTCGTACGGAAGGTCCTCCGGAGGTTCCTCCGTGACCGTGACGCCCTCCGGCAGCCGCTCCCTGGCCAGCTCCACGCGCGCGTGGTCCCGGTCGGCACCGGCCGCCCGCGCGCCCCGCGCCGCCGCCATCAGGAGGGCGAGGCCCGAGCCGCAGCCCAGGCCGAGCAGCCGGGATCCGGTGCCCACGCCGAGCCGGTCGTACACCGCCTCGTAGAGCGGCACCAGCATCCGTTCCTGGATCTCGGCCCAGTCACGCGCGGGGTGGTGCGGGACGAGCGTAGGTGTCATGGAAAAGTGCCCCAATCCGTGCTCGGACGACAGCCCCCCGTAGTCAGGGAACTGCGCATCCCCGGCCGCGTCCAGTGCTCGCGCCGGACGGATTCCTCCGGGGGAGGGGCGGTGCGCCGCCTTGCGCGCGGACCCGGTAATGTCCTCGCGACGCCCTCCCGGGCCGCTGCCGCCCCTCAGGGGCGCGCGCACCGCGATCACGCGCCGGGGCGTATGCGCCACTAGGCGGCGACTTGACGTTCTCTGCGTGACTTCTCCGCAGATCGGGGCACTGGCCCGCGTCACGACGCATCAACGGCAACTGACGGGTACGTGCAAAATATTTGGGATGCCCCGGAATGGAACCCGGGGGCACTCCGGCTCGTTGTACGCGACGTGAGCACGACACCCCCTGTTCTCGCCGCAGAGCTGGCACAGGCGTGGGCCGACATTCAGCGGCACCACCCCGAGCTGCCCGATCTTGCCGCGCCCGAGTCCCTGATCGGAGAGTCCTCGTCCGCCTGCGGCGCCGAACTCTCCTTCGAACGACTGCTCCACGAGGCAGTCCACGGCATCGCCGCCGCCCGAGGTGTCCGCGACACCTCCCGGGCCGGCCGCTATCACAACCGCAGATTCCTCGCGATCGCCGAGGAGATGGGCCTCGACCATCCCGAGGAGCCGCACGCCAGCAGCGGCTTCTCCCTGGTCACGCTCAACCCCGAGGCGCGACGCCGCTACCGGCCCACCATCGAGCGGCTCCAGCGCGCCCTCAAGGCCCACACCGTCGCCACGGCCGCCGACACCAAGCGCTCCTTCCGCGGACCGGCCGCCCGGCACGGCTCCTCGGGCGGCGGCGTCCGCGTCAAGGCCGTCTGCGACTGCGGGCGGAACGTGCGCGTGGTGCCCTCGGTGCTCGCCCAGGCCCCGATCGTGTGCGGCGGCTGCGGCAAGCCCTTCCGCATCCCGGAGACAGTGGGCGCAGCCAACTGAGCCGGCGGCGTGTGGCACAATGGCTAGCTGTACTCGACAGTCGCACAGGACCCCTCTCTCCTCCGGCTGACGCGTCCATCGGGCACCCGAGTACCGCAACCCCACGTGGCATCTCAAGTGCCCAACCACGTCAAGACCAGGAGACACCACTCCAGTGGCAGTCAAGATCAAGCTCAAGCGCCTCGGCAAGATTCGCCAGCCGCACTACCGCATCGTCGTCGCCGACTCGCGCACCCGTCGTGACGGTCGCGCGATCGAGGAGATCGGCCTCTACCACCCGACGTACAACCCGTCGCGTATCGAGGTCGACTCCGAGCGTGCGCAGTACTGGCTGTCCGTCGGCGCCCAGCCGACCGAGCCGGTCCTCGCCATCCTGAAGCTCACCGGCGACTGGCAGAAGCACAAGGGTCTGCCGGCCCCCGAGAAGGCTCTGCTCGTCCCCGCCACGAAGGAGGCGAAGCGCGCCTCGTTCGACGAGTTCGCGAAGACCCTCGAGGGCGGCGACGACAAGGGTGAGGCCATCACCCCGAAGGCCAAGAAGGCCGACAAGAAGGCGGACGAGGCCGAGGCCGCGTCCACCGAGTCGACCGAGGCCTGATCATGCTCGAGGAGGCTCTCGAGCACCTCGTGAAGGGCATCGTCGACAACCCCGACGAGGTGCAGGTCGCCTCGCGCAACCTGCGCCGGGGCCGCGTGCTGGAGGTCCGGGTCCACCCCGACGACCTCGGCAAGGTCATCGGCCGCAACGGCCGCACCGCGCGTGCGCTGCGCACCGTCGTGGGTGCCATCGGCGGACGGGGGATCCGCGTCGACCTCGTCGACGTGGACCAGGTCCGCTGAGCAGGTCGGCAGCATCACCTTAGTTGTGCCGGCACGGGCCGGGGAGGGCTGAAGAGCCCACCCCGGCCCGTTGTCGTACGTACGAGCTGTGTGACAGGAGAGTGTGGAGCAGTGCAGTTGGTAGTCGCGCGGATCGGCCGCGCCCACGGGATCAAGGGCGAGGTCACCGTCGAGGTGCGGACGGACGAGCCCGAGCTCCGGCTCGGCCCCGGTGCCGTACTGCTCACCGACCCGGCCTCCGCCGGGCCACTGACCATCGAGAGCGGCCGCGTCCACAGCGGCCGGCTGTTGCTGCGCTTCGAGGGCGTCCGGGACCGCACCGGCGCCGAGGCCCTGCGCAACATCCTCCTCATCGCCGAGATCGACCCCACGGAGCTGCCGGAGGAGGAGGACGAGTACTACGACCACCAGCTGATCGACCTCGACGTCGTCCTCGCCGACGGCACCGAGATCGGGCGGATCACCGAGATCTCCCACCTGCCGTCCCAGGACCTCTTCATCGTCGAGTGCCCCGACGGCACCGAGCTGATGATCCCCTTCGTCGGGGAGATCGTCACCGAGATCGACCTGGAGGAGCAGCGGGCCGTGATCGACCCGCCGCCCGGTCTGATCGACGACCGCGCCGAGATCGTCTCCTCCCGGGACGACGGCGACGCGTCCGGCGACCAGTCCGCCGGGGAGACGGCATGAGGCTCGACGTCGTCACGATCTTCCCCGAGTACCTGGAACCGCTGAACGTCTCGCTCGTCGGCAAGGCACGCGCGCGCGGACAGCTGGACGTCCATGTGCACCACCTGCGCGACTGGACGTACGACCGGCACAACACGGTCGACGACACGCCCTACGGCGGCGGCCCCGGCATGGTCATGAAGACCGAGCCCTGGGGCGACGCGCTCGACCAGACGCTCGCCGACGGCTACGAGGCCGGCGCGCACGGGCCGGTCCTCGTCGTGCCGACCCCCAGCGGCCGCCCCTTCACCCAGGAGCTCGCCGTCGAGCTCTCCGAGCGGCCCTGGCTGATCTTCACGCCGGCCCGCTACGAGGGCATCGACCGCCGCGTCATGGACGAGTACGCGACCCGCGTGCCCGTCTACGAGGTCTCCATCGGCGACTACGTCCTCGCCGGCGGGGAGGCGGCCGTCCTCGTCGTCACCGAGGCCGTCGCCCGCCTGCTGCCCGGCGTCCTCGGCAACGCCGAGTCGCACCGGGACGACTCCTTCGCCCCGGGCGCCATGGCCAACCTCCTGGAGGGCCCCGTCTACACCAAGCCCCCCGAGTGGCGCGGCCGGGGCATCCCCGACGTGCTGCTCAGCGGGCACCACGGCAAGATCGCCCGGTGGCGCCGCGACGAGGCCTTCCGCCGCACCGTCGCCAACCGACCCGACCTCATCGAGCGCTGCGACCCCTCGGCCTTCGACAAGAAGGACCGCGAGATCCTCTCGATGCTGGGCTGGGCACCCGAGCCCGGCGGCCGATTTTGGCGCAGGGTCGAGGGCGTGGAAGAATAGGCCGCTGTCGTCCGTCCGGCGCGCGCCCCTGCCACAGGGGGAACGACGCCGCCAGAAACGGACGACGCTCCGAATCATTCGAACGTACCGCTGATGACCTGTGGCATCAGCGAGGAAAGAGACCTCCATGGCCTCCCTGCTCGACCAGGTCAACGCGGGTTCGCTCCGCTCCGACCTCCCCGCCTTCCGTCCCGGCGACACGGTGAACGTCCACGTGCGCGTCATCGAGGGCAACCGCTCCCGTATCCAGCAGTTCAAGGGCGTCGTCATCCGCCGCCAGGGTTCGGGCGTCAGCGAGACCTTCACGGTCCGCAAGGTCTCGTTCTCCGTCGGCGTCGAGCGCACCTTCCCGGTGAACAGCCCGATCTTCGAGAAGATCGAGCTCGTGACCCGCGGTGACGTCCGTCGCGCCAAGCTCTACTACCTCCGTGAGCTGCGCGGCAAGGCCGCCAAGATCAAGGAGAAGCGCGACCGCTGAGCCCCGGCTCCCGGTACGCGTGACGCTTCCGACTCCTCGCACAGGCGGGCCGGATAGGCTTTGCCGGCGATGGACACCGAAGCACACCACACGGAGCGCGACCCCTCTTCCGACACGGATTCGTCCGGTACGGAGGAAGGGTCGCGCTCCGCGCGCGTTTCCGGCGACTCCGTTTCCGGGGACGCCGGCCCCGAGGACCCGGGACGCGGCCCCTCCTGGCGGCGCACGGCCCTGGTGGGCGGCCTCTGCGTCACCTTCCTGCTGTTCCTGAGCCACTTCGTGATCCAGCCGTTCCTGATCCCCAGCGGGTCCATGGAGCCGACGCTCCAGGTCGGCGACCGGATCCTCGTGAACAAGCTGGCGTACCGTTTCGGCAGCCGGCCGGCCCGGGGTGACGTCGTCGTCTTCGACGGCACCGGATCCTTCGTACGGGAGCAGCCCGAGGAGAACCCGGTCACCGGACTCGCGCACGACGCGGCGGCCGCCCTCGGCCTCGCCGAGCCCGACGAGACCGACTTCGTGAAGCGGGTCGTCGGCGTCGGCGGCGACCGGGTCGTCTGCTGCGACAAGGACGGGCGGCTCACCGTCAACGGCGTCCCCGTCCCGGAGCAGTACGTGATGCTCGGCGACCGGCCGTCCAGCGTGCCCTTCGACATCGTCGTCCCGCAGGACCGGCTCTGGGTGATGGGCGACCACCGCAGCCAGTCCAGCGACTCCCGCGACCACCTGGGCGATCCCGGCGGCGGCATGGTCCCCGTCGACAAGGTCGTCGGCCGCGCCGACTGGATCGCCTGGCCCTTCGGCCGCTGGACCACCGTGCCCGGCACCGACGCCTTCGACGCCGTACCGTCCCCGCCGGCCGGCGCGCACGGAGCGGGAGCCCATGGGTAGCCGCGGCCGACCGCCCGGCGGGTCCGCGCACGGCCCCGCCGCGGGCCAGGGTGCCGCCCTGCCCGGCCGGGCCGAGCGCCGCAAGCTGGCCCGCAAGGTCAAGCGGCGCCGGCAGCGCTCCGCGATCCGGGAGATCCCGATCCTGATCACGGTGGCCGTGCTCATCGCGCTCGTCCTCAAGACCTTCCTCGTCCAGGCGTTCGTCATCCCCTCCGGCTCCATGGAGCAGACGATCCGCATCGACGACCGGGTGCTGGTCGACAAGCTCACGCCCTGGTTCGGCGCCCGCCCGCAGCGCGGCGACGTCGTCGTCTTCAAGGACCCCGGCACCTGGCTCCAGCACGAGGCCGCGCCGCCCGCCGACGACCCGATCGGCATCAAGCAGGCCAAGCAGGCGCTGACCTTCATCGGGCTGCTGCCCTCGGCCGACGACCGGGACCTGATCAAGCGGGTCGTCGCCGTCGGCGGCGACACCGTCCGCTGCTGCGGCAAGGACGGACGGATCAGCGTCAACGGCGTGCCGCTCGACGAGCCGTACCTGCATCCCGGGAACCCGCCGTCCACGATCCCCTTCGAGGTGAAGGTCCCGGAGGGCCGGATCTTCGTCCTCGGCGACCACCGCTCCGACTCCGCCGACTCCCGTTTCCACCTCGACGAGGAGGGCCACGGCACCGTCTCGGAGGACCAGGTCGTCGGGCGCGCCGTGGTGATCGCCTGGCCCTTCGGGCACTGGCGCGGCCTGGAGGAGCGCGACGCCTTCTCCGCCGTACCGGACGCCGGGGCGAGGGCCGGGACCGCATCCGATCTGTCGCATAGTGTGTCCCAGCGGAATCTGAACGGATTGCCCGGACTCCCGACCCCTGCGGAACTTCTGCTCGTTATGGGAGTGGTGGGCCTGTCCCTGACCCGGGGCGGGCGTTCGCACGGACTGAGGAGTGGATGTGGGGGATTTGGCCGTCGGCGCACGATCCGGACACGATGGACCGGAGAAGAGGGCCGACGGGGCCTTCGGCGATGACACGACGGGTGACGACGTGACGGGTGACGAGCAGGCGCAGCCGCCGGGCGGCGGCACGCCGGGCGATGACGACGACGAGGCCGCGGGCGGGTCCGGTCAGGGCCCGAAGAAGCCGCGTTCCTTCTGGAAGGAACTGCCCCTCCTCGTCGGCATCGCCCTGGTGCTCGCGCTGCTGATCAAGACCTTCCTGGTGCAGGCGTTCTCGATCCCCTCGGAATCGATGATGAACACCCTCCAGAAGGGCGACCGGGTCCTCGTCGACAAGCTGACCCCCTGGTTCGGCTCCGAGCCCGAGCGCGGAGAGGTCGTCGTCTTCCACGACCCGGGCGGCTGGCTGGAGGGCCAGGAGGCGCCCAAGCCGAACGTCGTGCAGAAGTTCCTCAGCTTCATCGGCCTCATGCCGTCCGCCGAGGAGAAGGACCTCATCAAGCGCGTCATCGCCGTGGGCGGCGACACCGTCTCCTGCAAGGAGGGCGGCAAGGTCGTCCTCAACGGCGTGGCGCTGGACGAGAGCGCGTACCTCGCGCCCGGCGCGGTGCCCTGCCAGGACTCCTTCGGCCCGATCAAGGTCCCCGAGGGCCGCATCTGGGTCATGGGCGACAACCGCCAGAACTCCCTGGACTCCCGCTTCCACCAGCAGCTCCCCGGGGGCGGCACGGTGTCCAACGACGAGGTCGTGGGCCGCGCCGTGGTGATCGCCTGGCCCGTCACCCGCTGGGCCACGCTCCCCGTGCCCGAGGTCTTCGACCAGCCGGCTCTGAACAAGGCCATGGCCGCCGTCCCCGCCGGGGCGGCCGGTCTCGCCGGAGCGCTCCCGATCGTGCTGTGGCGTCGGAAGAAGCAGGCAGCGGGGCATACCGCCGAGTAGCGACCCGCGGGTAGGGTGCCGTCCCGGACCGTCGACAGGACCGCGGTCCGCCGACAGACCTACGGGGTGCGCACATGAGCGGAACCATACGGACCAAGGGCGGCCGCGGCCGCCTCGGCAGCGTGCTGTCGGGGCTGGCCGTGGCCGTCGGCTGTGTGCTCTTCCTCGGCGGGTTCGTCGGGGGAGCACTGCTGTACCAGCCCTTCACGGTCCCCAGCGACTCGATGACCCCGACCCTCGACGTCGGGTCCAAGATCCTCGCCGAGCGGATCGACGGGGACGAGGCGCGGCGCGGCGACGTCGTCGTCTTCCAGGACCCCCTCTGGGGCTCCTCGCCCATGGTCAAGCGGGTCGCCGCCGTCGGCGGCGACACCCTCGCCTGCTGCGACCGGGACGGACGCCTCACCGTGAACGGCACGCCCGTCGTCGAGCCGTACCTGCGGCCCGGACCCGGCGGCCGGACCGTCGCCTCGGGCCAGGACTTCTCCGTCACCGTCCCCGAGGGCAACCTCTTCCTGCTCGGCGACGACCGGAACACCTCGCTCGACTCCCGTACGCACATGGAGGAGGCCGGGCGGGGCTCCGTGCCCCGCTCCGCGGTCATCGGCAGGGTCGACGCCGTCGTCTGGCCGGCCAAGGGCCTCCTGACGCCGCCCGAGGGCTTCGCGGCCCTCCCCGGGGGCGTCTCGCGACCGGGTCCCTTCAACGCGCTCCTCGCGGCCGTCGCGGGCGGCACCGTGCTGATCCTCGCGGGGGCCGCGTACGGGCCGGTGGCGCGCCGCCTGACCGGACGCCGGCCCGCCGGGCCCCGCCGCCCCGGCGCGCGGGAGAAGGTGGGGGCATGACGGACACGGGGAGCCAGGGGGCCGGGCCGCGGCGGGACGCGGCGCAGGGGCCGGGCGGCGAGCCGGCGGGCGTGCCGCGGCGGGTCGCGCGGGTCGTGCTCCTCGACCCCGACGACCGCATCCTGCTCCTGCACGGGTACGAGCCCGACGACCCCGACGACACCTGGTGGTTCACCCCGGGCGGCGGCCTGGAGGGCGACGAGACCCGGGAGGAGGCGGCGCTGCGCGAACTCGCGGAGGAGACCGGCATCACCGAGGTCGACCTCGGTCCGGTGCTCTGGAAGCGGTACTGCTCCTTCCCCTTCGACGGGCGCCGCTGGGACCAGGACGAGTGGTACTACCTGGCCCGCACCCGCAGGACCGAGGCCGCGCCCCGGCCGCGGGCCCTCACGGAACTGGAGACCCGCAGCCTCGCGGGCCTGAGATGGTGGACCTCCGCCGAACTGTCGGCGGCCCGTGAGACGGTGTACCCGACCAGACTCGCCGAGCTGCTCCAGGCGCTGCTCGACGAGGGACCTCCGAGTGCACCGGTGGTTCTCGCCCCGGAAATCGTTTAGGGGCGCGTACGACTGGCGCACAATAGGGGGACGCACGGCTGAAGGGGAACATGCCATGAGCGCCGAGGACCTCGAGAAGTACGAGACCGAGATGGAGCTGAAGCTCTACCGGGAGTACCGCGACGTCGTCGGGCTGTTCAAATACGTGATCGAGACCGAGCGTCGCTTCTACCTCACCAATGACTACGAGATGCAGGTGCACTCGGTGCAGGGCGAGGTCTTCTTCGAGGTCAGCATGGCTGACGCCTGGGTCTGGGACATGTACAGGCCCGCCCGGTTCGTCAAGCAGGTCCGCGTGCTGACTTTCAAGGACGTGAACATCGAGGAGCTCAACAAGAGCGACCTCGAACTTCCCGGCAGCTGACACCTACCCCCGCGCCGCCCGGCCGAACTCACCCGGAGGGGTGACGGGGTTCTCCACAGCCTCAGGGTCGTGCACAGCGCCGCACGCGGTCCGCCGCACTCCGTCACAGTCGGTGACGGAGGTGGTACCGCATGAACAGCACCCAAGCCCTCGGACGGTACGGAGAGGAGCTGGCGACCCGCCGGCTCACCGCGACCGGGATGCGCATCCTCGCCCGCAACTGGCGCTGCGGCCGGAGCGGCGAGATCGACATCGTCGCCCGGGACGGCGACACCCTCGTCATCTGCGAGGTCAAGACCCGGCGCGACGGCGCCTTCGAGCACCCCATGGCCGCCGTCACACCCCGCAAGGCCGAGCGGCTCCGCCGCCTCGCCGCCTGCTGGCTCGACCGCAACGACACCCCGGCCCCCGCCGGCGGCGTCCGCATCGACCTCGTCGGCGTCGTCCTCCCGCGCAAGGGCGCCCCCGTCCTCACCCACGCCCAGGGGGTGGCCTGATGGGATTCGCCCGCACCTGCTCCGTCGCCCTCGTGGGCGTCGAGGGCGTCGTCGTCGAGGTCCAGGCCGACCTCGAACCGGGAGTCGCCGCCTTCACCCTCGTCGGCCTCCCCGACAAGAGCCTCAGCGAGAGCCGCGACCGGGTCCGCGCCGCCGTCGTCAACTCCGGCGCCGAATGGCCCCAGAAGAAGCTGACCGTGGGGCTCAGCCCGGCGTCCGTCCCCAAGGGCGGCTCGGGGTTCGACCTGGCCGTCGCCGCCGCCGTCCTCGGCGCCGCCGAGCGGATCGACCCCCGCGCCATCGCCGACCTCGTCCTCATCGGCGAACTCGGCCTCGACGGGCGCGTCCGGCCCGTCCGCGGCGTCCTGCCCGCGGTCCTCGCCGCCGCCGACGCCGGATACAGCCAAGTCGTCGTCCCGGAGCAGACCGCCGGCGAGGCCTCGCTGGTCCCCGGCGTCTCCGTCCTCGGCGTCCGGACCCTGCGCCAGCTGATCGCCGTCCTCGCCGACGAACCCGTCCCCGACGAGGAGGCCGACGAGGAAGGGAGGCCCGACGCGATGCTCGCCGGACTCCTCGTCCCCGGCGCGGGCATCGGCACCGGACTCACCGCCGGACCCGCCGAGGGACCCGACCTCGCCGACGTCGCCGGCCAGCAGCGGGCCCGCCTCGCCCTGGAGGTCGCCGCCGCGGGCAGCCACCACCTGCTGCTCTCCGGCCCACCCGGCGCGGGCAAGACCATGCTGGCCGAGCGGCTCCCCGGCATCCTCCCGCCCCTCACCCGACAGGAATCCCTGGAAGTCACCGCCGTCCACTCCGTCGCGGGCATCCTCCCGCCCGGCGAACCCCTCGTCCGCCGCGCCCCCTACTGCGCACCCCACCACTCCGCCACCATGCAGTCCCTCGTCGGCGGGGGGAACGGTCTCCCCAGGCCCGGCGCCGTCTCCCTGGCCCACCGCGGAGTGCTGTTCCTCGACGAGGCCCCGGAGTTCTCCGGCAAGGCGCTCGACGCGCTCCGCCAGCCCCTCGAATCCGGACACGTCGTCATCGCCCGCGCCGCCGGGGTCGTCCGCCTCCCCGCCCGCTTCCTCCTCGCCCTCGCCGCCAACCCCTGCCCCTGCGGGCGCCACACCCTGAGCGGCGCCGGCTGCGAGTGCCCCGCCTCCGTCGTCCGCCGCTACCAGGCGAGGCTCTCCGGACCCCTGCTCGACCGCGTCGACCTCCGCGTCGAGGCCGAACCCGTCACCCGCGCCGACCTCCTCGGCCAGGGCGGCCGGGGCGAGACCACCGCCACCGTCGCCGCCCGCGTCCACGAGGCCCGCGCCCGGGCCGCCGCGCGCCTCACCGGCACCCCCTGGAGGGTGAACGGCGAGATCCCCGGACACGAGCTCCGCACCCGCCACCTCGCCGCGCCCGGGGCCCTCGCCGCGGCCGAGCGGGACATCGAGCGCGGGCTGCTCACCGCCCGCGGCCTCGACCGCGTGCTCCGCGTCGCCTGGACCGTCGCCGACCTGGCCGGCCACGACCGGCCCGACAGCGAGGACGTCGCCCTCGCCCTCGAACTGCGCACCGGGGTGGCCCGCGGGGTGCCGGTGGGAGCGGGGGAGTACGCATGACCACGACGCCCGAACCCACGAAGCCCGAACCCGCCGCACCCGGACCTGCCACGCCGGGACCTGCCGCACTCGGACCCGCCGCACCCGGACCCGCCGCACCCGGACCTGCCACGCCCGGACCTGCCACGCCGGGACCTGCCGCACTCGGACCTGCCACGCCGGGACCTGCCGCACTCGGACCTGCCGCACCCGGACCTGCCGCACCCGGACCCGCCGCACTCGGACCTGCCACGCCGGGACCTGTGCGCGGCCCTGACCCTGTGCGCGGCCCTGACCTTGCCCGCACCCCGGGCCCCGCCCGCGACCCCGACCCCGAGCCGACCGGGCGTGGGCGCGAGCCCGGGGGTGAGCGGCTCGCGCGCGCGGCCCTCAGCCGCGCCGTCGAACCCGGCGACGAGCAGGCCGGACGGTGGCTCCGCCAGTACGGCGCCGTCGGCTTCCTCGACCGGCTCCGCCACACCGGGGACGACCGCTCCTCCTTTCCCGGCACCGGAGCCGGACGCCTCGCCTCCTGGCGGCAGCGGGCCGGCGCCGCCCGCCCCGACCACGACCTCGACACCGTCCACCGCCTCGGCGGCCGCTTCCTCGTCCCCGGCGACACCGAATGGCCGCGTCAACTGGACGACCTCGGCGACGCCCGCCCCATCGGGCTCTGGGTCCGCGGCCCGGCGGACCTGCGCACCTGGGCGCTGCGCTCCGTGGCCCTCGTCGGCGCCCGCGCCTGCACCCCCTACGGCGCCCACACCGCGGCCGAGCTCGCCGCGGGCCTCAGCCGTCAGGGCTGGGTCGTCGTCTCCGGAGCCGCCTACGGCATCGACGGCGCCGCCCACCGGGGCGCCCTCGCCGCCGGCGGAGCCACCGTCGCCGTCCTGGCCTGCGGCGTCGACACCGCGTACCCCCGCGGCCACGACCGGCTCATCCGGCGCGTCGCGGAACAGGGTCTCGTCGTTGGAGAGCTGCCCCCCGACAGCCACCCCACCCCCAGCCGCTTCATCCTCCGCAACCGCGTCATCGCGGCCCTCACCCGCGGCACGGTCGTCGTGGAGGCCCAGCACCGCAGCGGCTCCCTCGTCACCGCCCGTGCCGCCGCGCGCCTCGGCCGGCACATCATGGGCGTCCCCGGCCCCGTGACCAGCGCGCTCTCCGCCGGCGTCCATGAACTCCTGCGCGCGGACGCCACCCTCGTCACCGACGCCGACGAGATCGTCGAGCTCGTCGGGGACATCGGCCAGCTCGCCCCGGCGCGCCGCGGCCCCGTGCTGCCCCGCGACCTCCTCGCCCGCGCCACCGCCCACGTCCTCGAAGCCGTCCCCGCCCGCGGCCCCACGCCCACCACCGTCATCGCCCGCCGGGCCGGCACGACCCCCGACGACACCCTCGTCAAGCTGTACGAACTGCACTCGCTCGGCTTCGTCGAACGGCACGGGGAGGGCTGGCAGTTGACGAACACCGCGACAGAAGCGTCGAACGCGCGGCGAGGCGGTGCTTGACCTGGCGCATTCGGGTGAAAAGGTGAAGGCGATGAACAATCGAGTTCTCTCGGCCGCACCCGAGGGGCCGAGACGCGCCACGGCCCGGGTTCGAAGATGTGGCCGACGGCGTCCACCCGGAGCGGCGCGATCCGCGGATGTTCGCGCACCGCGACAGCGCACTCACGCTACGCTCACCAGGATTCCCTCCAGGACAACCGGACCGGCACACTCGAAACCAGAACGGCTCAAGGCGACGCATGCCCCAGCACACCTCCGGGTCTGACCGCGCTGCGGTGCCCCCAGCAGCCCGGGGCACCGTGCGACCGCCCGCACCGACCTCACTCGACGAGCTGTGGCGCTCGTACAAGGACACCGGCGACGAGCGGCTGCGGGAGCAGCTGATCCTCCACTACTCGCCGCTCGTCAAATACGTGGCCGGGCGGGTCAGCGTGGGGCTGCCGTCCAACGTGGAGCAGGCCGACTTCGTCTCCTCCGGGGTCTTCGGCCTCATCGACGCCATCGAGAAGTTCGACGTCGAGCGGGCGATCAAGTTCGAGACGTACGCGATCACCCGCATCCGCGGCGCCATGATCGACGAGCTCCGCGCCCTGGACTGGATCCCCCGCTCCGTCCGCCAGAAGGCGCGCAACGTCGAGCGCGCCTACGCCACCCTCGAAGCCCAGCTCCGGCGGACCCCCTCCGAGAGCGAGGTCGCCGCGGAGATGGAAGTCACGCTGGAGGAACTGCACGCGGTCTTCAGTCAGTTGTCCCTGGCCAACGTGGTCGCCCTGGAGGAGCTGCTGCACGTCGGCGGCGAGGGCGGCGACCGGCTCTCCCTCATGGACACGCTTGAGGACACCGCCGCCGACAACCCCGTCGAGATCGCCGAGGACCGCGAGCTGCGCCGGCTGCTCGCCCGCGCCATCAACACGCTCCCCGAGCGGGAGAAGACCGTCGTCACGCTCTACTACTACGAGGGCCTGACCCTCGCCGAGATCGGCCATGTCCTCGGCGTCACCGAGAGCCGCGTCAGCCAGATCCACACCAAGTCCGTCCTCCAGCTCCGCGCCAAACTGGCCGACGTCGGCCGCTGAGGCTTGCGGGCCGGTCGTACAGTGGAGCCGTGCCCAGGATTCGAGCGGCCTCGGTGGCCGAGCACCGGACCATGCAGCGCGGCGCCCTCCTGGACGCCGCGCGTTCCCTGCTGTCCGAGGGCGGTACGGAGGCGCTGACCTTCCCCGCCCTCGCCGAGCGCACGGGCCTCGCCCGCTCGTCGGTCTACGAGTACTTCCGGTCCCGCGCCGCCGTCGTCGAAGAGCTGTGCGCCGTCGACTTCCCGGTCTGGGCCGCCGAGGTCGAGGCCGCCATGGCCGGCGCCGAGACGCCGGACGGCAAGGTCGAGGCGTACGTCCGCACGCAGCTGGAGCTCGTCGGGGACCGACGCCACCGCGCGGTCGTCGCCATCTCGGCGAGCGAACTGGACGACGGCGCCCGGGAGAAGATCCGGGCGGCCCACGGCGGGCTCGTCGCCATGATCGTCGAAGCGCTCGCGGCCCTGGGCCAGCCCCAGCCCCGGCTGGGCGCCATGCTGCTCCAGGGCGTCGTCGACGCCGCCGTCCGCCGCATCGAACTCGGCGCGGCCGAGGACCCGACGGAGATCGCCGAAGCTGCCGTCACGATGGCCCTCCACGGCGTCACGGGCCCCGAGGTCTAGCGCCGGTCCTCTCCGGACTCATCCCGGGCCCCCGTCCAGCGGAAGCAGCCGGGAGGGGCCCCTCCTCGTCAGGAGCAGGGGGTTCAGATACTCCTCTCCCCGCAGCAGGCCCCAGTGGAGGCAGGTCACGGGGCAGTGGGAACCCTGCGCACCCCCCGTACTCTCCGCGACCTCGGCGATCGGCGCGCCCGGTGCGACCCGGGTGCCGGGCGGCACCAGCGGGGTCACCGGGGTGAAGGTCGTGCGGAGCGGGGGAGCGCCCGTGCCCGGCAGGGTGAGGGACACGACGCCGCGGCCGCCCACCGGGCCCGCGAAGGTCACCGTGCCCGCGGCCGGGGCGAGCACCGGGGTGCCCGGGGGCGCGGCGAGGTCCACGCCGCGGTGGCCCGCGGCGTACGGACCGGGCGGGGGCTCCCAGCCGCGGACGATCTCCGGCGGGGGCGGGCCCACCGGCCAGAGCAGGGTCAGGAACGCGAACAGGATCGTCAGACGCATGGGGAAAGCGTTCCCCCGCTGATCGATTCGTTCCGGTAACGGACGGTATCTGTGGACAGTTCGCGGGTTGTGGACAGTGCCGTCACCCGGCGCCCCCGGGGTCCCGTACACTTCCTATGGCGACCCGGGTCACCGGGTCGACTTCGCACGCCCCGCCACCAGTCCTTCTAGGCGGGTGGCAGCGCCTTTCGGTCCTTCGTGGCACGGCGCGCCGGGGCGTCAGGAACACAACCGAGAAACCCAAGGAGATACGGCCATGGCCGTCGTCACGATGCGGGAGCTGCTGGAGAGCGGCGTCCACTTCGGTCACCAGACCCGTCGCTGGAACCCGAAGATGAAGCGCTTCATCTTCACCGAGCGCAACGGCATCTACATCATCGACCTGCTCCAGTCGCTGTCGTACATCGACCGCGCCTACGAGTTCGTCAAGGAGACCGTCGCGCACGGCGGCTCCATCATGTTCGTCGGTACGAAGAAGCAGGCCCAGGAGGCCATCGCCGAGCAGGCGACGCGTGTCGGCATGCCGTACGTCAACCAGCGTTGGCTCGGTGGCATGCTCACCAACTTCTCCACCGTCTACAAGCGTCTGCAGCGCCTCAAGGAGCTCGAGCAGATCGACTTCGAGGACGTCGCCGCCTCGGGTCTCACCAAGAAGGAGCTCCTGGTCCTCTCCCGCGAGAAGGCCAAGCTGGAGAAGACCCTCGGTGGTATCCGCGAGATGCAGAAGGTGCCGAGCGCCGTCTGGATCGTCGACACCAAGAAGGAGCACATCGCCGTCGGTGAGGCGCGCAAGCTCCACATCCCGGTCGTCGCGATCCTCGACACCAACTGCGACCCCGACGAGGTCGACTACAAGATCCCGGGCAACGACGACGCGATCCGCTCCGTCACCCTGCTCACCCGCGTGATCGCCGACGCCGTCGCCGAGGGCCTCATCGCCCGCTCCGGCGCCGCGACCGGCGACTCGAAGCCGGGCGAGAAGGCCCAGGGCGAGCCCCTCGCCGAGTGGGAGCGCGACCTCCTCGAGGGCGAGAAGAAGGCCGACGAGGCTGTCGAGGCGCCCGCCGCCGAGGCCCCCGCCGCCGAGGCCGCTCCGGCCGAGGCCGCCGCCGAGGCTCCGGCCGCGGACGCCGAGCAGGCCTGACCCTTCAGGACCTTCGGGTGACGACGGCGGGGGCCCACGAAGCCCCCGCCGTCCACCCGTGGACCCGCCCGATCTTTCAGACTTCGAGAGAGAAACAGACTCATGGCGAACTACACCGCCGCTGACGTCAAGAAGCTCCGCGAGCTCACCGGCGCCGGCATGATGGACTGCAAGAAGGCCCTGGACGAGGCCGACGGCAACGTCGACAAGGCCGTCGAGGCGCTCCGTATCAAGGGCCAGAAGGGCGTCGCCAAGCGCGAGGGCCGCTCTGCCGAGAACGGTGCCGTGGTCTCCCTCATCGCCGACGACAACACGTCGGGCGTCCTCGTCGAGCTGAAGTGCGAGACGGACTTCGTCGCCAAGGGTGACAAGTTCCAGGCCGTCGCCGCCCAGCTGGCCGAGCACGTCGCCGCCACCGCCCCGGCGGACCTGGAGGCCCTGCTCGCCTCCGAGATCGAGGCCGGCAAGACCGTGCAGGCGTTCGTCGACGAGGCCAACGCCAACCTCGGCGAGAAGATCGTCCTGGACCGCTTCGTGCAGTACGGCGACGGCTTCGTCTTCGCGTACATGCACCGCACGATGCCGGACCTCCCGCCGCAGATCGGTGTCCTCGTCGAGTTCGACAAGGCCGACGCCGACGTCGCCAAGGGCATCGCGCAGCACATCGCCGCCTTCGCGCCGAAGTACCTGACCAAGGAAGACGTTCCGGCCGAGGTCGTCGAGACCGAGCGCCGCGTCGCCGAGGAGACCACCCGCGCCGAGGGCAAGCCCGAGGCCGCGATCGCCAAGATCGTCGAGGGTCGCGTCAACGGCTTCTTCAAGGACGCCACGCTGCTCGGCCAGCCGTACGCCCTTGACAACAAGAAGTCCGTCCAGAAGGTCCTGGACGAGGCCGGTGTCACCCTGAAGCGCTTCACCCGCATCAAGGTCGGCATCTGAGTCCGTACGCGAACGCGACGGACGCCGGACCCCGGTAGGGTCTGAGGCAGTCGTCCGCGCCCGCGCAGGACGACCGCAGATCTGACGAGGAGGCCATTGCCGCACGGGATACCGCGAGGACCCAAGGCAATGGCCTCCTTCGTATGTGCACGAGGAGATCTCCATGAATCAGGGCGCCGTACAGGGCGACGACAACAACGGCAAGAAGGCCGGCCGCTACATGCTGAAGCTGTCCGGAGAAGCCTTCTCCGGCGGTACCGGCCTGGGCGTCGACCCCGATGTCGTGCACGCCATCGCGCGTGAGATCGCGGCGGTCGTCCGCGACGGCGCGGAGATCGCGATCGTGATCGGCGGCGGCAACTTCTTCCGTGGCGCCGAGCTCCAGCAGCGCGGCATGGACCGGGCCCGCTCCGACTACATGGGCATGCTCGGCACCGTGATGAACTGCCTCGCCCTCCAGGACTTCCTGGAGAAGGAGGGCATCGACTCCCGCGTCCAGACCGCCATCACCATGGGCCAGGTCGCCGAGCCGTACATCCCGCTGCGCGCCGTGCGCCACCTGGAGAAGGGCCGCGTGGTCATCTTCGGTGCGGGCATGGGCATGCCGTACTTCTCCACGGACACCACCGCCGCGCAGCGCGCCCTGGAGATCGACGCCGAGGCCCTGCTCATGGGCAAGAACGGCGTGGACGGCGTCTACGACTCCGACCCCAAGCGCAACCCCGACGCGGTCAAGTTCGACGCGCTCGAGTACGGCGAGGTGCTGTCCCGCGACCTCAAGGTCGCCGACGCCACCGCCATCACCCTGTGCCGGGACAACAACCTCCCGATCCTCGTCTTCGAACTGCTCACCGAGGGCAATATCGCTCGCGCGGTGAAGGGTGAGAAGATCGGCACGCTCGTGAGCGACCAGGGCACCCGGGCCTGACCCGAACCGGGGAACCGCCCCGCAAGGGGATGGACAGAGCCCTGCCGGTCGTACACCGTGCAGGACACAACGCGACGACACGCAGGAGCAAGTGGTGATCGAAGAGACCCTCCTCGAGGCCGAGGAGAAGATGGAGAAGGCCGTCGTGGTCGCCAAGGAGGACTTCGCCGCGATCCGCACCGGCCGTGCGCACCCGGCGATGTTCAACAAGATCGTGGCCGACTACTACGGTGCCATCACCCCCATCAACCAGCTGGCGTCCTTCTCCGTCCCGGAGCCGCGCATGGCCGTGGTGACGCCGTTCGACAAGAGCGCGCTGCGCAACATCGAGCAGGCGATCCGGGACTCGGACCTCGGCGTCAACCCGAGCAACGACGGCAACATCATCCGTGTGGTGTTCCCCGAGCTGACCGAGGAGCGCCGCCGGGAGTACATCAAGGTCGCCAAGGGCAAGGCCGAGGACTCGAAGATCTCGATCCGCTCGGTGCGCCGCAAGGCCAAGGAGACCATCGACAAGCTCGTCAAGGACGGCGAGGTCGGCGAGGACGAGGGCCGCCGCGCCGAGAAGGAGCTCGACGACACCACCGCGAAGTACGTCGCGCAGGTGGACGAGCTGCTCAAGCACAAGGAAGCCGAGCTGCTCGAGGTCTGATGAACGACTCTTCCTGGGGGGCCCCGGCCGGTTCCGGCCGCGGGGGACCCGACCAGGGGCCTGCCCCGGCGGGTCCCGCATACGATCGGCATCAGGCGGCGCAGACTCGGCCCATGCCCATCGTGCCCGACGTTCCCGCCGGCGGATTCCAGGACGGTCACGGCCGGGGGGCCGCTCACCCGAGCGGTCCCCTGTTCCGTGACGAGACGCCGCACGAGCACCCGCAGGAGCCCATGCCCAGCCCGACCCCGCCTCCGCCGCCCGCGCCCCCGGCGCCACGGCAGAAGAAGAGCGCCGGGCGCAACCTGGGCGCGGCCATAGGGGTCGGAGTCGGACTGGGCGCCGTCATCATCGCGTCGCTCTACGTCTGGGCGCCCGCGTTCGTCGGTGTGATCGCGATCGCCGTCGTCGTGGGCCTGTGGGAGCTGACCTCCCGTCTCCAGGAGCGCAAGGCGATCAAGGCTCCGCTCGTCCCGCTCGCGGTGGGCGGCGCGGCGATGGTCGTCGCCGGTTACGTCCGGGGTCCCGAGGGGGCCTGGGTGGCGATGGCGCTGACGGCGCTCGCGGTCCTGGTCTGGCGGATGACCGAGCCGCCCGAGGGATACCTCAAGGACGTCACGGCCGGTGTCTTCGCCGCGTTCTACGTGCCGTTCCTGGCGACGTTCGTGGCGATGCTGCTGACCGCGGACGACGGGCCGGAGCGGGTACTGACCTTCCTGATCCTGACGGTGGTCAGCGACACGGGGGCGTACGCGGTCGGCTGGCGCTTCGGCAAGCACAAGCTGGCCCCCAGGATCAGCCCCGGCAAGACCCGTGAGGGTCTGGTCGGCGCGGTCACGTTCGCGATGGCGGCGGGCGCGCTGTGCATGCAGTTCATGATCGACGAGGGCGCCTGGTGGCAGGGCCTCATCCTCGGTCTCGCGGTGGCGGCGAGCGCGACGCTCGGCGACCTCGGCGAGTCCATGATCAAGCGGGACCTGGGCATCAAGGACATGGGCACGCTGCTGCCGGGCCACGGCGGCATCATGGACCGCCTGGACTCCCTGCTGCCGACGGCGCCGGTGGTGTGGCTGCTGCTCGCGCTGTTCGTCGGCACGACCTGATCCGCGGAGCTCGTACGCGAAGGGCCCCCGGCCCGCACCCGAGGTGCGGCCCGGGGGCCCTTCGCATGGGCCGTGGGGGCGACGGCCCGGGCTGCGGGGCGGGGCCGTCCGTGTGAACCTGCCCCTGTGGATGCCCAGGAACACGGGGCGCGAGCCGGAGACGCAGGCCGGTCGGCGCCCCTTCCCGTACTGATCGCGACCTGCGTCTCGACCCTGGTCGTCAACGCGAACACCTCGGCGGTGAGCATCCTGCTCCCGGCGATCAGCGAGGACACCGGCACGTCACTGGACGTCCTCCAGTGGGCCGTCACCGGGTACTCGCTGGTCGGTGCAGCGGTGATCGTCACCTCGGGAGCTCTGGGCGACGTCTTCGGACGCCGGCTGGTCTTCCTCGGCGGCCTGGGGCTCTTCATCGCCTCGTGCGTGCTCATCGCGCTGTCCTCCAGCGGAGCCGGGGTGATCGCGGGCCGGGCGATCCAGGGGGCCTCCGGGGCCACGATCCTGGCCTGCGGAATGAGCCTGCTGTCGGTGTCCAGCTCCGGGGACGGGCAGGTCCGGGCGGTGACGCTGTGGGGCGGCGCGTCGGCGGTGGGTGCCGCGGCCGGGCCGCTCGTCGGCGGCGTACTGGTGGACGGCACGGGATGGCAGGGCCTGTTCTGGATCGACGCGGCGATCGCGCTCGCCTGCGTGCCCGTCACGCTCAGGGGCGTCGCCGAGTCCCGCGATCCCGGGCGCAGCCGCTCGATCGACTTCGCGGGCACCGTGCTGGTCGCCGCCGTCCTGGCCCCGGCGCTGCTCGCGCTCAGCGAGGGGGCCGACTGGGGCTGGACGTCGGCCCGGGTGCTGGGCTGCTTCGCGATCGCGCTGGCGGCGGGCGTGGGCTTCGTCGCGGTGGAGCGGCGGGTGGAGGCACCGCTGATCGACCTGCGGCTCCTGAAGGACCGCGTGCTGATCGGGGCGACGGTCGGGATCCTGCTGAGCGCGGGCGTGATCAACGGTCTGATGTACCTGGTCAGCCTCTACTTCCAGAACCCCGCCACCCTCGCGCTGAGCCCGTTCGAGGCGGGTTTGGCCACTCTGCCCGCGACGGTGGGACTGATCGCCGTCACACCGCTCGTCCCCCGTCTGGTCCAACGGCTCGGCATCGGACCCGTGATCGCGGCCGGCTTCGCGGCGGCGACGGCCGGCTGCGCGCTGCTGGTGTTCGTCGAGGGCGACTGGAAGTACGGGGCGTTCGTCCTGCCGCTCGTCCTCATGGCCGCCGGGCTCGGGCTCGTCAACGGTCCGGCGAGCTCGGCGTCCACGTCGACGGTGTCGCCCGACGACGTCGGAGCGGCCTCGGGCATCTCGAACATGGCGCGCTACATCGGCGCGGCCGCGTTCACGGCGGCCGTGGCGACCGTGAACACGACGGTCGGGGAGTCCCGGCGTTCCGCGGGGGAGGGGACGGCACAGGCCCTGGCGGCGGGCCTGTCCGGCGCGTGCCTGCTGCTCGCGATCGCGTCCGGAGCGGGCATGCTGCTGTCGGCGCTGGCCGTCCGGGCCCGTCGCCGCCGGGCCGGACCCGGCGCCTACGGAGCGGCGGCGGCCTCCCACGCGCACACGGTCCCCGTCGCGGCCCCGGCCGGTGACGAGTGAACCCCCGGCGTGGCTTCGGGCCCCGGGGCACCGGCTTCCGTCTGCGACACTGGTAGCACCATGCCCAAGCCCGGAGAACTCACTTTCGTCGCCCCCCGCGGAGCCAAGAAGCCGCCGCGGCACCTGGCCGACCTCACGCCCGCCGAGCGGAAGGAGGCCGTCGCCGCGATCGGCGAGAAGCCGTTCCGCGCCAAGCAGCTGTCCACGCACTACTTCGCGCGGTACGCGCACGACCCCGCCGAGTGGACCGACATCCCGGCCGCCTCGCGGGAGAAGCTGGCCGGGGAGCTGCTGCCCGACCTGATGTCCGTGGTGCGGCACATCTCGTGCGACGACGACACCACCCGCAAGACCCTGTGGCGGCTGCACGACGGCACGCTCGTGGAGTCGGTGCTCATGCGCTACCCGGACCGGGTGACCATGTGCATCTCCTCGCAGGCCGGCTGCGGGATGAACTGCCCGTTCTGCGCGACCGGGCAGGCGGGTCTCGACCGGAACCTGTCGACCGCCGAGATCGTGCACCAGATCGTCGACGGCATGCGGGCCCTGCGCGACGGCGAGGTGCCCGGAGGACCGGCGCGGCTGTCCAACATCGTGTTCATGGGCATGGGCGAGCCGCTCGCCAACTACAAGCGGGTCGTCGGCTCCATCCGCCGGCTCACGGACCCCGAGCCGGACGGCCTCGGCCTCTCGCAGCGCGGCATCACCGTCTCCACCGTCGGTCTCGTGCCGGCGATGCTGCGCTTCGCCGACGAGGGCTTCAAGTGCCGTCTCGCCGTCTCGCTGCACGCCCCCGACGACGAGCTGCGCGACACCCTCGTGCCGGTCAACACGCGCTGGAAGGTGCGGGAGGTCCTCGACGCGGCCTGGGAGTACGCGGAGAAGTCCGGGCGCCGGATCTCCATCGAGTACGCCCTCATCCGGGACATCAACGACCAGGCCTGGCGTGGTGACCTGCTCGGCAGGCTGCTCAAGGGCAAGCGGGTGCACGTCAACCTGATCCCGCTGAACCCGACGCCCGGTTCGAAGTGGACGGCCTCGCGGCCGGAGGACGAGAAGGCCTTCGTCGAGGCGATCGCCCGGCACGGCGTCCCGGTGACCGTGCGGGACACCCGGGGCCAGGAGATCGACGGTGCCTGTGGACAGCTGGCGGCCGCCGAACGCTGACCTTGTAGTCTGAGGTCGAACACATCTCCATATTCCGACAGGGGAGCGCCACAGCGCTGAGAGTGCGGTAACCGTAGACCGCAGACCCTCTGAACCTCGCCCAGGTCATTCTGGGTAGGAAGTTCGGTCGTAACTCAAGCTGTTGCGCCCTGCCCGCGTCCGCCGGACGTGGGCAGGGCCGCGTCTCTTCCTGGTCATGCCCAGGAGGAAATCCAGTGAGCATCAAGAAGACCGCCGCCGTCGCGCTCGTCGCGGCGCTCGGCGTCACCTGCCTCGCCGCGTGCGGCACCGACGAGGGCGGGAGCGCGGCCGGCAAGACCGACCGGCCGGCGCCGAAGACCGTCACGCTGGTGAGCCACGACTCGTTCAACGCCTCCAAGGAGGTGCTCGCCGACTTCACGAAGCAGACCGGGTTCACGGTCAAGATCCTTAAGAGCGGCGACGCCGGCGAGGCCGTCAACAAGGAGATCCTGACCAAGGGCTCCCCGCAGGGCGACGTCTTCTTCGGCGTCGACAACACGCTGCTGTCCCGCGCCCTCGACAACGGCATCTTCGTCCCGTACGAGGCGAAGGGCCTGGACCGGGTCCCGGCCGCGTACCAGCTCGACAAGGAGCACCGGGTCACCCCGATCGACTCCGGCGACATCTGCGTCAACTACGACAAGAAGTACTTCGCCGACAAGAAGCTGGCGCCGCCGGTGACCTTCGACGACCTCGCGAAGCCCGCGTACAAGGACCTGCTGGTCGTGGAGAACCCCGAGCGGTCCTCCCCGGGTCTCGGCTTCCTCCTCGGGACGGCCGCGAAGTACGGCGACGACGGCTGGCAGGACTACTGGACGAAGCTCAAGGCCAACGGCGTGAAGACCGTCGACAGCTGGGAGCTCGCCTACAACCAGGAGTTCTCCGGCTCGGCCGGCGGCAAGCAGGCCAAGGGCGACCGGCCGCTGGTCGTGTCGTACGCCTCCAGCCCGCCCGTCGAGGTGCTCTACGGCGAGCCGCAGCCGAAGGTGGCGCCCACCGGGGTCTCCACCGGCACCTGCTTCCGGCAGACCGAGTTCGCCGGCCTGCTGAACGGCGCGAAGAACCCCGAGGGCGGCAAGGCGCTGATCGACTTCCTGATCTCCAAGAAGTTCCAGGAGGACATGCCGCTCCAGATGTTCGTCAACCCGGTGGCGAAGGACGCGGCCCTGCCCGAGCTGTTCACGAAGCACGGCGTCGTGATCGACAAGCCGGAGACCATGGCGCCCGAGAAGATCGCCGAGAAGCGTGACCCGTGGATCCAGCAGTGGTCGTCGCTCGTCCTGAAGTGACCCGTCCCGGGGCGACCCGCGACCTCAAGGGGAGCGCGACGCGGCTGGGGCTCATGGTCCTGCCCGTCGCGTTCTTCGGGGTGTTCTTCGCCTGGCCCGTCGTGTCCATCGTGGACCGGGGGCTGCGGCCCGACGGCGCCTGGCGGTTCGGCCGGATCGGCGAGACGCTGACCCGGCCGGACATCCTCGACGTCCTCGGCTTCACCGTGTGGCAGGCGCTCGCCTCCACCGGCCTGACCCTTCTGGTCGCGCTGCCCGGGGCGTACGTCTTCGCCCGCTTCGACTTCCCCGGCAAGGGCGTGCTGCGGGCCGTCGTCACGGTGCCGTTCGTGCTGCCGACCGTCCTCGTCGGCACGGCGTTCCTGGCACTCGTCGGACGGAACGGGCTCACCGACGAGCTGTGGGGGCTGCGGCTCGACACCGGCGTGTGGGCGATCCTCCTCGCGCACGTCTTCTTCAACTACGCCGTCGTCGTCCGGACCGTCGGCGGCCTCTGGTCGCAGCTCGACCCGCGTCAGGAGGAGGCCGCCCGGGTCCTCGGCGCCTCGCGCCTGCGGGCCTGGCGGACGGTGACGCTGCCCGCGCTCGCGCCGTCGGTGGCGGCGGCCGCGCTCATGGTCTTCCTCTTCACCTTCACCTCCTTCGGTGTCGTGCAGATCCTCGGCGGGGACGCGTACTCCACGCTGGAGGCCGAGATCTACCGGCAGACCGCCCGGCTGCTCGACCTGTCCACGGCGGCGGTCCTCACCCTCGTCCAGTTCGTGGCCGTCGGCGCGATCCTCGGGGTGCACGCCTGGACGGTGCGGCGGCGGGAGACCGCGCTGCGGCTCGTGGCGCCCGAGTCGACCGCGCGCCGGCCGCGCGGCGCGGGGCAGTGGGCGCTGCTCGCGGGGGTGCTCCTCTCCGTCGCGCTGCTGATCCTGCTGCCGCTGGGCGTGCTCGTGGAGCGCTCCTTCGCCGGGCCGCACGGCTACGGACTCGGCTACTACCGGGCGCTCGGCTCGCTCGACGAGTCCGGGACCTTCCTCGTCCCGCCGCTGGAGGCGATCGGGAACTCCCTGCGGTACGCGGTGGCCGCCACCGCCCTCGCGGTGCTGATCGGCGGCCTCGCGGCGGCGGCCCTCACCCGGCGGGCCGGACGCCTCACCCGGGGTTTCGACGCGCTCCTGATGCTGCCGCTCGGGGTCTCCGCCGTCACCGTCGGCTTCGGCTTCCTCATCACGCTCGACGAGCCGCCGTTCGACCTGCGGGCCAGCTGGATCCTCGTACCGCTCGCGCAGGCCCTGGTCGGCGTGCCCTTCGTCGTACGGACGATGCTGCCGGTGCTGCGCGCGGTGGACGAGCGGCTGCGGGAGGCGGCGGCCGTGCTCGGCGCCTCGCCGTGGCGGGCCTGGCGGGAGGTGGACCTGCCGCTGGTGCGGCGGGCGCTGCTCATCGCGGCCGGGTTCGCGTTCGCGGTGTCGCTGGGCGAGTTCGGGGCGACCGTCTTCATCGCCCGGCCCGACAGCCCGACGCTGCCGGTGGCGGTGGCCCGGCTGCTCGGCCGGCCCGGCGAGCTCAACTACGGCCAGGCGATGGCCCTCTCGACGATTCTGATGGTGGTGTGCGCGGTGTCCCTGCTGCTGCTCGAACGGCTCCGCACCGACCGGACCTCCGGGGAGTTCTGATGCTTTCGATCGAGGACGCGACCGTACGGTTCGGGGAGCGGGCCGTGCTGGACGCCGTCGACCTGGAGGTCGCCGAGCACGAGATCGTGTGCGTGCTCGGCCCCAGCGGCAGCGGCAAGTCCACGATGCTGCGGTCCGTCGCCGGGCTCCAGGCGCTCGACCGGGGCCGGGTCCTGCTCGGCGGCGCCGACCAGGCGGGGGTGCCGGTGCACCGGCGGGGCGTCGGCCTGATGTTCCAGGACCACCAGCTGTTCCCGCAGCGGGACGTCGCCGGGAACGTCGCCTTCGGGCTCCGGATGCGCGGAGCCCGGAAGGACGAGCGGGCGGAGCGGGTGCGGGAGCTGCTCGACCTCGTCGGCCTCCCCGGGGCCGAGCGGCGGTCCGTCGCCGCGCTCTCCGGCGGCGAGCAGCAGCGGGTGGCGCTGGCCCGCGCGCTCGCGCCCCGGCCCCGGCTGCTGATGCTGGACGAGCCGCTCGGCCAGCTCGACCGGGGGCTGCGGGAGCGGCTCGTGGTGGAGCTGCGGCAGCTCTTCGGGCGGCTCGGGACGACGGTCCTCGCCGTCACCCACGACCAGGGCGAGGCCTTCGCGCTCGCCGACCGGGTCGTGGTCATGCGGGACGGGCGGATCGCCCAGTCGGGGACACCGGTGGACGTGTGGCGGCGGCCCGCGTCGGAGTTCGTGGCCCGGTTCCTCGGCTTCGACAACGTGGTGGCGGCGCGGGTGACGGGCGGCGGCGCGCAGACCGTGTGGGGGAAGGTCCCGGTCCCGGACGGTTCGCCGGAGGGCGAGCGGCGGCTCCTCGTCCGTCCGGGCGGGGTGCGGCTGGTGGCGGAGGGCGGCCCGGTCTGGACGGTGGAGTCCCGGACCTTCCGGGGCAGCCACGTCGTCGTTCGGCTCCGGCCGGCCGAGGGCCCGGCCCTTGAGGCCGAGCTGCCGCTCCGGGAGGCGCCGGAGGAGGGCGCGCGGGTCGGGGTGGAGTTCCGGGTGGAGGACGTGGTGGTGCTGGGGGACGACACCCCGTAGCGGTTGCGATGAGTTTCCCGGGTCGGGGGAGTCTCCTGTTCGTACGGAGACCCGGCGTCTTCGCCGACCACGCGGGAGGAACAGTCATGGACCAGTTGCTCAGAGTGCAGAACTTCATGGTCTCGTCCGACGGATT
This sequence comes from Streptomyces sp. NPDC096079, assembly GCF_040303145.1. Lineage (NCBI taxonomy): Bacteria > Bacillati > Actinomycetota > Actinomycetes > Kitasatosporales > Streptomycetaceae > Streptomyces > Streptomyces sp. NPDC096079. Next base: position 94,532 of record NZ_JBEOST010000011.1, on the reverse strand, counting down.
CGGTACGGGGGAGGGTCAGAGCCTGGAGCGGCCGTTCGGGCACGCGGACCCGGGGACGATGTTCTCGTGGGCGGGGGCCACGGCGAGCTGGCCCAACCGCACCGACCCCGGGGGCAGCCGGGGCCTCGACGACTACTTCACGCGGGACTTCGCCCGGAACATCGGTGCCGAGATCATGGGCCGGAACAAGTTCGGGCCGCAGCGCGGGCCCTGGCAGGACGAGGAGTGGCGCGGCTGGTGGGGCGACGAGCCGCCGTTCCACACGCCGGTGTTCGTCCTGACCCACCATCCGCGCCCCTCGTTCACGCTCTCCGACACCACGTTCCACTTCGTCGACGCCGACCCGGCCACCGCCCTCGCGAGGGCGAAGGAGGCGGCGCAGGGGAAGGACGTCCGTCTCGGCGGCGGCGCCACCACGATCCGGGAGTTCCTCGACGCCGACCTCGTCGACACCCTGCACGTCGCGGTCTCGCCGGTGAAACTCGGGGCGGGGGTGCGGTTCTGGGACTCGCCCGACGACCTCCTCGACCGCTTCCACCGTGACGTGGTGCCCAGCCCGGGCGGCACCGTCACGCACCACCTCTACTGGCGGAAGTGAGCGGCTGACAGTGCCCGCACGCCGTACGGGTCGCCCGCTGGTACGCGCGGGTGGCCCGGGCGAGCGCGAGCCCGTAGCCGCAGAAGCCTCCGTAGGCGACGGCGACGACCCAGGGGGCGTGGTCCGCGATGCCCGTGTCGATCACTCCCGTCCAGGCCAGCAGGCCGAACGCGGCCAGGAACGCGCCGAACGGGGCGAGCGCGCCCGCCCCGGCCCAGCCGAGCGCGAGCAGCGGCAGCCGGGGCAGCCGCCGGCCCCACGGACGGGTCAGCGCCAGCGCGAGGGCCATGCCGACGAGGGCCAGGACGGCGGTGACGTCGACGCCGTGGTCGTACAGCCAGAGCCCCAGGTCGCTGGTGTACTCGGGGTCGGCGCCGGGTCGCCCGGCTCCCGTGTAGCCGGGGGTGACGCCCAGGGCCCAGGCGGTCTTGAGGGCGGTGTACGGGACGAGGGCGGCGACGGCGACGAGCCCGGCGCGTGTGGTCTGCCCGCCGGGGGCGGCGGCGTGGCCGCGCCCGCCGCAGTACGGGCACGTGCCGAGCGCCCGGCGGCGGTGCGCGAGCGCCGCGCGGCCCCAGAGCACCGCGCCGAGGACGGCGAGCGACTGGTTCACCAGGGTGGCCCAGTCGACCGGTTCCTGGTTCCGGGACAGGAAGAACAGCAGACGGATGGGGCTGAGGAGGGCGGGGAAGCCGGAGGTCAGGCAGAGCGCGACGACCGCCCAGGCCGCCGTCGACAGCCGGCGGACGCCGGGGCGGCGGAGCAGCGCGTACGCGAGGACGGCGGCGGCCCCGTACAGCACCGCCGCGCCCGTCTCCGCTCCCGTCCCGGTGCCCTTGGCCAGCAGCGCGTAGCCGAAGGCGGGGCCCGTGAGGGCGGCGAGCGCCGCGCCCGCCGCGTACAGCAGCGACCAGACGAGCGCGGCACGGCCGGCCCAGGACGGCCACGCGGCCAGGAGTCTCTTCGGTGTCACAGCCGGAGTCACGGCCGGAGTCGGTGTCATGGCCCGAGCGTCCCGCCGCCGGGCGACCGCTCGCGTCGGCCCCTGGTCGCCACCGGCTCCGCCGCACGGCGGAGCCCCGCTACGCCCCGAGTCGCGCCAGCGCCGACGGGGCCTCGTCGATCGAGTCCACCAGGGCGATCCGGGCCGCCATCGGACGGTCGGCGGCGAGGGCACCGAGGAGGGGCCAGGCGGGGAGCCGGGTGGTCCAGTGGGCGCGGTCCACCAGCACCATCGGGGTGGAGGCGCCCGGGGAGGCGTAGTAGTTCGGGGTCGCGTTGTCGAAGATCTCCTGGACCGTGCCCGCCGCCCCGGGGAGGAACACGACACCGGCCGTCGAGCGGGCCAGGAGGCCGTCCTCCCGGGTGGCGTTGGCGAAGTACTTGGCGATGTGGGCGGCGAAGGGGTTCGGCGGCTCGTGGCCGTAGAACCAGGTGGGGATGCCGACCGAGTCCCCGCCGTCCGGCCACCGCGCCCGTACCGCGAAGGCCGCGCGGGCCCAGTCCGTCACCGAGGGGGTGAACGACGGGGCCCCGGCGAGGAGGCCGAGGGCCTCGGCGAGGGCCTCGTCGGGGTGCGGCGCCAGGTACGCGCCGAGGTTGGCGGCCTCCATCGCGCCCGGTCCGCCGCCGGTCGCCACGGTCAGCCCGGCGCGGGCCAGGGACCTGCCGAGCCGGGCCGCGCCCGCGTACGCCTCGGTGCCCCGGCCCATCGCGTGCCCGCCCATGACGCCGACGACCGGGGCCTTGGCGAGGTGTTCGTCGAGGGCGTCGGAGACGGCGTCGTCGTGGAGGGAGCGGAGCATCGAGGAGAGGATGTCGCCGTCGGACCTGGTGCGGCCGAACCACGCGTACGCGAGGAAGTCGGGCGTGGACTCGTACCCGGTCCCGGCGATCCCCTCGAAGAGCTCCTCGGGGGTGTAGAGCCGGGCCCGGTAGGGGTCGAAGGGCAGTTCGGGGACGGGTGGGAAGACGAGCGCGCCGTCGGCGCGGACCTTGGCGGCGGCCTCCGGTTCCATCCGGCAGCCGAGGAAGACGGCCTCGCGCGTGACCGCGGTGAGCAGGGCGAAGGTCCGGTCGGTGAGGTCGACGGACTGGATCCGGTGGCCCGCGAGCGAGCCGGGGCGGGCGACGGCGGCGTCGAACGCGGCGAGCGTGTGGATCTCGCGTCCGTGCCCGCGCGGTCCGGGTGGGCGGTGTGCCGGGGGAAGCGTCGCCATGGGCCCACGATAGGGGCCGCCCGTTCGGGCGGCCCCTCGTGCGGGCGGCTCAGGCCGTCAGGGGCAGGGCCGCCAGTTCGCCGATCGCCCAGGTCAGCGGGAGGAAGACGGCGAGCAGCGCGCCGGTCCGCAGCAGGGCAGCCGTGCGCAGGACGGTGGGCGGGGCCCCGATGCGCAGGAGCGCCTCGGTGGTGTGGGCGCGGCCCTGCTTGGACTCCAGCGCGGCGGTCAGCAGCGTGGCGGTGGTGCAGGCCAGGATGAGGGCCGCGCCGAGGCCGGTGAGCGGGCCGAAGGCGTCGGAGCCGGTGTCCGCGTCGTACAGGGCGGCCGCCGCGAGGGTGCCGGAGATCACTGCGCTGACCACGCCGAGCGGGCGGCCGATGCGGCGGGCCTCGTCCATCAGGACACGGCCCGCGAGCAGCCGGACGGCGCCCGGCCGGACGGCCTGGAGGAGCCGGCCGCAGCCGTGGGCGAGGCCCGGGCCGGCCAGGGCGAGGCCCGCCGCGGTGAGGACCCAGCCGACGAGGACGCCCGCCGGGTTGCCGTCGAAGCCCCCCGGCAGGGGGAGGCCGCTGCCGGCGCCGCTCTGTGCCGCGTACGTCTCGATCGCGAGGCCGACCGCGACGAGCGCGACGCCCCAGGGCAGCCCGGACGGCATCGACGTCGCGGCGCTCTCGGGCGCGGCCGGCGCGGTGCGGGGGCGCAGTGCCAGTCCGGCGGCCGTGGCGGCGGCGACCGGGAGCACGGCGAGCAGGGTGAGGGCGGCGGCCAGCGGGATCGGCTGGTCGGCGGCGAGGAGACCGGCGGCCGCCCCGTCGAAGGGCAGGCCCGTGATGTCGCCGCGCAGGTGCAGATAGAACAGGAGCGCGACCACGGAGCCGAGCGTGCAGGCCACGGCCGTCGAGGCGGCGGCGACCGCGGTGAGCCGGGCGGGGCCGAGGCCGACGGCGGAGAGCCCGGGGCGCGGCCGGGTGCTGGGGTCGGTGCGGGCCACCGCGACGGCGAACTGGACGGTGGCGGCGAGCGGCAGGACGCACCAGAGGAGCCGGAGCACCGAGGCGGAGGACCGCTCCGGGTGCCCGACGGCGTATCCCAGGGTGCAGAGCAGGAGGAAGCCCACCCCCGCGGCCGCGGCGGCGACGAGCAGCCGCCGCGTGAGGACGAGGGGGTGGGTCCCGCGGGCTAGACGGAGAGCGAGCACGCGGCGACGCCCTCCGCCCCTGACGCCGGAGGTACGGTGCCGACCCGGCGTCCGTCGAGGAGGGCGACGGTGCGGTCGGCGAGCGCGGCGACCTCGCCGTCGTGGGTGGCGAGGAGCACGGTGATGCCGTGCGAGCGCGCCGCGGCCGTCAGGGTGCGCAGGACCTGGGCGCCGTCGGCCCGGTGGAGGGTGGCGGTGGGTTCGTCGGCGAAGAGCACCGACGGGGTGGTGACCAGGGCGCGGGCGGTCGCGATCCGCTGCCGCTGGGACTGGGTGAGGGCGCCCGGCCGCTTGCGGGCGCAGCCGCCGATGTCGAGGCGCTCCAGCCACTCCAGGGCGGTGGTCTTCGCGGCCCGGTGGGAGGTGCCGCGCAGCAGCAGCGGCAGGGCGGCGTTCTCCCAGCCGGTGAGTTCGGGGACGAGGCCGGGCTCGGGGTCGATCCAGCCGAAGCGGTCGCGCCGGAGCCGTTCGCGCTGGGCGGGGCCCAGGGTGTGCACGGGGCCGCTGTTGAACCAGACCTCGCCCTGCTGGGCGACGAGCTGGCCGGAGAGGCAGCGCAGGAGGGTGGTCTTGCCGCTGCCGCGGGGGCCGACGACGGCGAGGATCTCTCCCTCGCGGACGCCGAGCGAGACGCCGCTGAGCGCGTCCGAACCGCCCAGGGCGCAGTGCAGAGAACGCGCCCAGAGCACGTCGTTGTCCGGTGGGGCCATCGCGTACACCTCGATGTCGGATCCGATACTCGCCTTCCCCCGTCCGGGGGAACGAAGGGACGGGCCTGTCGGTCACTCGGCACCGTAAGGATTCAGATCCGGTTGTACGGACAGCACACGGCCCGGGTGGCGACCATCCACTCGGATGGCCGCACACCCGGGCCGGGGGGTCACGCCGTGAGGGCGGCGTGATGCTGGGGGGACCCTCGGGGGCGGGGTCCGTGCAGCCTGGTGCTTACAGCTTGGTCCACGCCTCGGTGAGCACGTTGCGCAGGATGCCCTCGATCTCGTCGAAGGTGCCCTGGTCCGCGATCAGCGGCGGGGCCAGCTGGATGACCGGGTCGCCACGGTCGTCGGCACGGCAGTACAGGCCGTTGTCGAACAGCGCCTTGGAGAGGAAGCCGTACAGGACGCGCTCGGTCTCCTCGTCGGTGAAGGACTCCTTGGTGACCTTGTCCTTGACGAGCTCGATGCCGTAGAAGTAGCCGTTGCCGCGGACGTCGCCGACGATCGGCAGGTCGTGCAGCTTCTGCAGCGTCGAGAAGAAGGCGCCCTCGTTGTCCAGCACGTGCTGGTTGAGGCCTTCCTTGTCGAAGATGTCGAGGTTGGCGATCGCGACCGCCGAGGACACCGGGTGGCCACCGAAGGTGTAGCCGTGCAGGAAGGTGTTGTCGCCCTTGTAGAACGGCTCCGCGATGCGGTCCGAGACGATGCAGGCGCCGATCGGGGAGTAGCCCGAGGTCATGCCCTTGGCGCAGGTGATCATGTCCGGCACGTAGCCGAACTTGTCACAGGCGAACATCGTGCCGAGGCGGCCGAAGGCGCAGATCGTCTCGTCGGAGACGAGCAGCACGTCGTACTGGTCGCAGATCTCGCGGACGCGCTGGAAGTAGCCGGGCGGCGGCGGGAAGCAGCCACCGGCGTTCTGCACCGGCTCCAGGAAGACGGCCGCGACGGTGTCGGGGCCCTCGAAGAGGATCTGCTGCTCGATCTGGTCGGCGGCCCAGCGGCCGAAGGCCTCGGGGTCGTCGCCGTGGATCGGGGCGCGGTAGATGTTGGTGTTCGGCACCTTGTGCGCGCCGGGGACCAGCGGCTCGAAGGGGGCCTTCAGGGCCGGCAGGCCGGTGATGGACAGGGCGCCCTGCGGGGTGCCGTGGTAGGCGACCGCACGCGAGATGACCTTGTACTTGGTGTGCTTGCCCTGCAGCTTGAAGTACTGCTTGGCGAGCTTCCAGGCGGTCTCGACGGCCTCGCCGCCACCGGTGGTGAAGAAGACCTTGTTGAGGTCGCCCGGGGCGTAGTCCGCGAGGCGCTCGGCGAGCTCGACGGCCTTGGGGTGCGCGTACGACCACACGGGGAAGAACGCGAGCTCCTGGGCCTGCTTGTACGCGACCTCGGCCAGCTCCTTGCGGCCGTGTCCGGCGTTGACCACGAAGAGACCCGCGAGACCGTCGAGGTAGCGCTTGCCCTTGTCGTCGAAGATGTAGGTGCCCTCACCACGGACGATGGTGGGGACGGGGTTGTGCTCGTAGGACGACATGCGGGTGAAATGCATCCACAGGTGGTCGTACGCGGTCTTGGACAGGTCCTGGGTCACGGTTATCGAGTTCCCCACATGTAGGTCTGCTTCTTGAGCTTGAGGTAGACGAAGCTCTCGGTGGAGCGCACTCCGGGGAGTGTGCGGATGCGCTTGTTGATCACATCCAGGAGGTGGTCGTCGTCCTCGCAGACGATCTCCACCATGAGGTCGAAGGAGCCCGCGGTCATCACCACGTACTCACATTCGGCCATGTCCGTCAGTGCGTCCGCTACCGGATCAAGGTCACCCTCGACGTTGATGCCGACCATCGCCTGCCGCCGGAATCCCACGGTGAGCGGGTCGGTGACGGCGACGATCTGCATGACGCCCTGGTCGAGCAGCTTCTGGACGCGCTGCCGTACGGCGGCTTCGGAGAGGCCTACGGCCTTGCCTATCGCCGCGTAGGGACGGCGTCCGTCCTGCTGGAGCTGCTCGATGATCGCCAGGGAGACGGCATCGATCGTCGGGGACGAACCGGTTCCGGTTCTGGAGTCTGTGCTTCGACTGGCCACGGCTTCACTGTGCACCGAGATTGTCTGTCGTGCAAGCCCGGAGCGATGAAATTCGTTGTGATGGGCTCCTGATCTCACCGAATCCGAAGTTGCGGAGGGTCGGGGCTGTTGAAAGCGTCAGTCGAGCGATTAGGCTGGGGTGTCTCGCCCATCGGGACACCGCACAAGGACGTGCGAAGACAGAACGTGACAGGAGGGGTGGCAAGTGACCACCGAGCTGCGCCGGCTGCGTAACTACATCAACGGGGAGTTCCGCGACGCGGCCGACGGCCGCACCATCGAGGTGGTCAACCCGGCCACCGGTGAGGTGTACGCCACCTCCCCGCTCTCCGGGCAGACCGACGTCGACGCCGCCATGGAGGCCGCCGCGGCGGCGTTCCCCGCCTGGCGTGACAGCACGCCGTCCGAGCGCCAGAAGGTGCTCCTCAAGATCGCGGACGCGTTCGAGGAGCGCGCCGAGGACCTCATCGCCGCGGAGGTGCTGAACACCGGCAAGCCGACCGCCCTCGTCGCGAGCGAGGAGATCCCGCCGATGGTGGACCAGATCCGCTTCTTCGCGGGTGCCGCCCGGATGCTCGAAGGCCGCTCGGCCGGCGAGTACATGGAGGGCATGACCTCCATCATCCGCCGCGAGCCGGTCGGCGTCTGCGCCCAGGTCGCGCCGTGGAACTACCCGATGATGATGGCCGTGTGGAAGTTCGCCCCGGCCCTCGCCGCGGGCAACACCGTCGTCCTCAAGCCCTCGGACACGACCCCCGCGTCGACGGTCCTGATGGCCGAGATCATCGGTCAGATCGTCCCCAAGGGCGTCTTCAACGTCGTCTGCGGCGACCGCGAGACGGGCAAGGCCATGGTCGAGCACCCGACCCCGGCGATGGCCTCCATCACCGGCTCGGTCCGCGCCGGCATGCAGGTCGCCGAGTCGGCGGCCAAGGACGTCAAGCGCGTCCACCTGGAGCTGGGCGGCAAGGCCCCGGTCGTCGTCTTCGAGGACACCGACATCGAGGCCGCCGTCGGCGACATCTCGGTCGCGGGCTTCTTCAACGCCGGCCAGGACTGCACGGCCGCGACCCGCGTCCTCGTGCACGAGTCCATCCACGACGAGTTCGTCGCCGCCCTCGCCAAGGCCGCCGCCGAGACGAAGACCGGGCAGCCGGACGACGAGGACGTGCTGTACGGCCCGCTCAACAACGCCAACCAGCTGAAGCAGGTCTCCGGCTTCATCGACCGCCTCCCGGCTCACGCCAAGGTCGAGGCCGGCGGCCACCGTGTCGGCGACAAGGGCTACTTCTACGCCCCGACGGTCGTCTCCGGCCTCAACCAGGACGACGAGATCGTCCAGAACGAGGTCTTCGGCCCGGTCATCACCGTCCAGTCCTTCACGGACGAGGCCCAGGCCCTGGAGTTCGCGAACGGCGTCGAGTACGCCCTCGCCTCCTCCGTCTGGACCAAGGACCACGCGCGCGCGATGCGCATGTCCAAGGCCCTCGACTTCGGCTGTGTGTGGATCAACACCCACATTCCGCTCGTCGCCGAGATGCCCCACGGCGGCTACAAGAAGTCCGGCTACGGCAAGGACCTCTCCGCCTACGGCTTCGAGGACTACACGCGCATCAAGCACGTCATGACCTCCCTGGGCTGATCCTCCCGGCCTCCGCGCGGCCCCGGCACCCTTGATCGACAGGGTGTCGGGGCCGCGCGCCGTCGCTCGACGGACCGTCCATTGCCGCACGTCGCGCCCGGCGGGGATGCTGCTCGGGTGAGAGCGACTGCCAGGAAAAACGTGTCCCGCCGGTCCCTGCTGCGCGGTGTCGGCGGTGTGGGCGCCGCGGCTCTGCTCGCCGGCTGCGGGGTCCCCGCCGCCTACGTCGAGGAGGGCGACCGGGCCGGCCGGGACCTCTCGGCGCGCGACCGGACGCTCGACTTCGCGAACTGGCCGCTCTACATCGACACCGACGACGAGAACGCGTCGAAGAGGCCCACCCTGGACGCCTTCCGGAAGCGGACCGGGATCTCCGTGCGGTACACCGAGGAGATCAACGACAACGACGAGTTCTTCGGCAAGATCAGTCCGTCCCTGATGAACCACCAGGAGACCGGCCGCGATCTGATCGTCGTCAGCGACTGGATGGCCGCCCGCTTCGTCCGGCTCGGCTGGGTCCAGGAGATGGACCGCGCCGCCCAGCCGCACGTCGCGAAGAACCTCAGCCCGCAGCTGAGGACGCCCGCCTTCGACCCCGGCCGGCTGCACAGCGTGCCCTGGCAGTCCGGGATCACCGGCATCGCGTACAACCGCAGGAAGCTCGGCCGGGAGCTGCGCTCCACCAAGGAGCTGTGGGCCGACGACCTGCGCGGGAAGGTCACCCTGCTGTCCGGGCTCGACGAGTCGTTCGCCCTGCTCATGCTGGGCAACGGCGTCGACGTCACCCAGTGGACCGGCGACGACTTCCACGCCCTGTGCGAGCAGATCGAGGGGCTCGTGCGGACCAAGCACATCCGGCGCTTCACCGGCAACGACTACATCAAGGACCTGTCCACCGGTGACGTGCTGGCCTGTCAGGCGTACTCCGGCGACGTCATCCAGCTCCAGGCCGACAACCCGGACATCGAGTTCGTCGTGCCCGAGGAGGGGGCCGAGCTCTGGGCCGAGTCCCTGATGATCCCCAACCTCGCGCAGCACAAGACCAACGCCGAGAAGCTCGTCGACTACTACTACGAGCCGGAGGTCGCCGCCGAACTCGCCGCCTGGGTCAACTACGTCTGCCCCGTGCCCGCCGCCCAGCAGGTCCTCGCCGACTCCGGCGACGAGGAGCTGGTGGCGCTCGCCGAGGACCCGCTGATCTTCCCGGACGCCGGCATGCGGAGCCGGCTGGCCATCGCCCGGGACATCACCTCCGAGGAGCGCCAGGAGTTCGCGAAGAGGTGGAACTCGATCGTGGGGCTGTGAGTTCCACGATCATGACGGACACACGTATCAACTCGCTTGTCACCTACGGCCTGTTCCTCGCGTGGGCGGTGCACGACGCCGAGGAGCTGGCGCGCGGGCCGCGCTGGGTCCGGGAGAACGTCCCGGCGCTGCGCGAGCGCTTCCCCGCGGTGCCGGAGCGGGTGTGGAAGGCCGTCGAGTCCGTCGACGAGCGCGAGTTCGCCGCGGCGGTCGGGGTGATGGCGGTGATCGTCGGCGCCGCCGCCGTGTCCGGTGCGCGCAGCGGCGGCCGGTCCGCCTTCTACCAGGGCGCGGTGAACGGATTCGGGCTGCACGGGCTCGTTCACCTCGCCCAGGCCGCCGCCGCGCGGGACGTGACCCCGGGCGCGGCCACCTCCCCGCTCGTCGTCATCCCCTTCTCCCTCTGGGCCCGCGGCAGGCTGCGGCGGGCGGGGGTGCTGCGACCGTCGGGTCCGGCGAGCGTGGCGGCGGGACTCGCGGTGGCGGCGGGGGCGACGGTGCTGGCGCACGCTGTGGGACGCACGGTCTCCGCTCGCTTCTGAACGCGCTCAAAAATAACCACCCCACCTTTCTGAACACGTTCAAGAGAGGTGTACGTTGTTCCCGTGAGCGACACGAACGGGCCGAGAGCCCTCCTCAAGCGCATCCGCGTCTGGCTGATCGTCTTCGTCGTCTGCCTGGTCCTCAGCGGGGCCACCGCGTTCCCGCTCGTCACCGAACTCCGGCTCCTCGACTCCGCGTTGACCGGCTGGGCGTCCCCGGCCGCCGACCTCCTGCCCGGCCTCGCCGAGTGGATCCACCGAGTCTCGGGCGGCGTCGCGGCGGCCGACGGCCAGGCCCCGTACCTGCTGTATGGCACCGACTGGCTGGCCTTCGCCCACCTCGTCATCGCGGTCGCGTTCCACGGCCCCTACCGCGACCCCGTCCGCAACATCTGGGTCGTCGAGTTCGGCATGATCGCCTGCGTGGGCATCATCCCGCTCGCCCTGATCTGCGGACCGGTCCGGGGCATCCCCTTCTGGTGGTCGGTCATCGACATGTCCTTCGGCGTCATCGGGATCCTGCCGCTGCTCCACGTACGCGGGCTGATCAAGCGGCTGGAGGCCCTGCGCCCCGTTCAGTCCGGCAGGCCGTAGGCCGCCACCATCAGGCCGAGGGCCGTGGGGTTCATGTCCTGGCCCTTGGCGTCGGTGGCGTTGACGCTGTAGACGAGCGTGCGGGCGCCGTCGCGGGTCGAGGCGATCGCCGTGTTGTAGCCCCAGCGGCCGCCGGTCTTGCCCCAGACCTCGCGGCCGCCCAGTCGCTTCATCGACAGACCGGCGGAGTACGCGGCCGGCTTGCCGGACGAGAGGTCCGGGACCTTCGGGAGCGTGAACATCTCCTCCAGGAGCGGACCGCGCACCACACCGCCCCTGAACAGGACCCGGGTGAAGCGCTCCAGATCGGCGGTGGTCGAGACGAGGTCACCGGCCGCCCAGCCGTCCGTCGCCCCCCACACCGACACGTCCCGCAGCCCCGTCGAGCCGTCGTCGAGCCGCATCGACTGGTAACCGTGGTTGTGCGGGCCCCTGATCTCCGGGTCCGCGCCCGGGAAGTACGTGTCCCGCAGCCCCAGCGGGCGCAGGATCCGGCGCTCCACCTGGTGCTCGTACGAGTCGCCCGTGACCCGCTCCACGATCAGGCCCGCGATCGTGTAGCCGATGTTCAGGTAGTGCTGCTTCGTGCCCGGCCGGAACTCCCGCGGCTGCGCCGTCGCCGAACGCACCATCTCCTCCGGGGTGTGGACCACGAAGCGGTTCGCGTACCACTCCTCGACCGTCTCGCCCGGCATGTCGGCGGCCGGGATGCCGTGGGTGTGGTTCAGGAGCTGGCGCACGGTCACCGTGGCGTAGCGGCCGGGGATCAGATCCGGGAGGTACGCGCGGGCCGGCCGGTCCAGATCGATCCGGCCCTCGGCCGCCAGCTGCAGGACCGTCGCCGCCGTGAACACCTTCGTCACCGAACCGGCCCGGAAGCGGGCCGCCGGATCCGCCGGCGCCGCCGACTCCAGGTCGTGCACGCCGGCGCTGCCCCGCCAGGACCCCTCCGTGCCGCCGACCCGGACCAGCGCGGCCGTCGCGTCGGCCCGGGGGAGTCCCGCGATCACCGACGACAGATCGGCGGACCGGGCCTCGGCCGCGGAGAGCGCGGGCCCGGGCGCCGCGAAGGCCGGGGTGAGCGCCGGGCCCGCCGCGACGCCCAGGACGAGGGCGGCGGCGAGCAGGGTGCGGGTGGACGTCCTCATGGTCAACTCCGTTGGTGAGAGCCGTTGTTCTCGATGGCTCCATCCTGCTGACCGGCGCCGGTCAGCGGATCGCCCGCACCGGCGGTCTTCGCCGGCTCAGTTCCTCCCCGGCGCGGGGGAGGGGCCGGGCCCGACGGCTCCCCCGAGCGGGGGAGAGCCCGCCGCGACCAGGCCCGTCTCGTACGCGCAGATCACCGCCTGGATCCGGTCCCGCAGCCCCAGCTTGGCCAGCACGTTCCCCACGTGCGTCTTCACCGTGTGGTCGCTGACCACCAGCTCCGCCGCGATCTCCGCGTTCGACAGGCCCCGCGCGAGCAGCAGCAGCGTCTCGCGCTCCCGGCCCGTGAGGACGTCGAGCCGGGGATCGTTCCGGCGCGGCCCGCCCGCCGTGTACTGCTCCACGAGCCGCCGGGCCACGGACGGCGCGAGCAGCGAGTCGCCCGCCGCCACCACCCGTACCGCGTGCACCAGGTCGTCCCGCCGCACGTCCTTCAGCAGGAAGCCGCTCGCGCCCGCGTGCAGCGCCTCGTACACGTACGCGTCGGTGTCGAAGGTCGTCAGCATCACCGTCCGGCAGGCGGACTCCGCGCTGATCACCCGGCAGGCCTCGATGCCGTCCGTCCGGGGCATCCGGATGTCGAGCAGCGCCACGTCGGGCGCCAGCCGGCGCACCGCCTCGACGGCCTCCGCCCCGTCCCCGGCCTCCGCCACCACCTCGATGTCCGGCTGCGCGTCCAGGATCATCGCGAAGCCGCTCCGCACCAGTTCCTGGTCGTCCGCGACCACCACCCGGATCGTCATGCGGTCTCCTTCCCCACGGGCAGCAGCACCCGCACCTCGAACCCCCGGCCGTCCCGGCCGGGCCCCGTCCGTACCGTCCCGCCGTGCGCGGCGGCCCGCTCCCCGATGCCCACGAGTCCGTGCCCGCCGGGACCGCCCTGCGGGCCGCGCCCGTCGTCGGTCACCGTGACCCGCAGGACCCCTTCGGCGTGCACGAGCCGGACGTCGACCGTCCGGGCCTTCGCGTGCTTCACCACGTTCGTCAGCGCCTCCTGCACGATCCGGTAGACGCTCGCGCCGGTCGCCGCGGGCACCGCCCGCACCCCGCCCTCCGTCGCGTACCCGACGGCCAGACCGCCCTCCCGCACCCGGTCCAGGAGCGCGGGAAGATCGCCGATCCCCGGCTGCGGCGCCCTCGGCGCGTCCTCGCCCTCCCGCAGCACGCCCAGCATCCCGCGCAGTTGGGCCATCGCGTCGCGGCCCGCCGCCGAGATCGCGTCGAACGCGGCCTCCGCCCGCTCCGGCGCCGCCCGCACGGCCAGCGGACCGGCCTCCGCCTGCACGATCATCAGGCTCACCGCGTGCGAGAGGATGTCGTGCATCTCCCGGGCGATCCTGGCCCGTTCGCGCGCCGCCGCCCGCTCCGTCTCCACGGCCCGCTCCCGCTGCCGTGCCTCGGTCAGCCGCCCGAAGGCGTAGGCCGCGCCGAACACGAAGAGGGAGAAGGTGAGTTCGCGCGCCGACTGGGTGTTGAGCCACACCGAGGCTGGCACCGCGACCAGCATGAGCCCCGCCGTCACCAGCCGCTGCCACGGCGGTGCGAGCACCGCGATCGTGTAGACGCTCACCAGACCCGTGTACGGCAGCGGCTGCCCCGGCCCCTCGACGGCCAGCTTGTACAGCGCGCTCGTCGCGAGGATCGCGAGCAGCACCGTCATCGGCGCGCGCCGCCGCCACACCAGCGGCACCACCGTGAGCGTCGTCAGACCGTACGCGGGCCAGGTCGCCGGTTCCAGCTCGGGCCCGCGCGGCACCACGAACGGCATCGTCATCGCCGCCTGCACGACCAGCGCGAGGCCGATGTCCACCGCGCGGGGATGCGCGGCCCCCCAGGTGCGCAGCTCCCGCATCCCCCGTATGTCCATTACGGCTTGCGGCCCACCGCACCGAACTGCGCCACCACGGGCCCCTCCGCCCCGCGCCACCGCGAGCAGGACACGATGCCCGGGTCGAGCAGGTCGAGACCGTCGAAGAAGGAGGCGAACTCCTCCCGGGTGCGGGCGGTGATCGGCGGGGTCGCGTGCTCGTTCCAGAAGTCCATCGCGGCCTTGTTGCCCTCGCCGCCGAGCTCCGGCTCCAGGGTCGGGTGCGTCAGCACCAGGTGGCTGCCGGAGGGCATGGCGGCCATCAGGGTCCGCGCGACCGACCGGGCCTTGTCGGTGTCCAGGACGAAGTTGAGGATGCCGAGCATCATCACCGCGACCGGGCGCGAGAGGTCGAGCGTCCCCACGGCCGCCGCGACGATCCGCTCCGGGTCGTGCGCGTCGGCGTCGACGTACTCCGTGACGCCCTCCGGCGCGCTCGTCAGGAGCGCACGCGCGTGCGTGAGGACGATCGGGTCGTTGTCGACGTAGACGATCCGCGCGTCGGGCGCGACCCGCTGCGCCACCTCGTGGGTGTTGTCGGCGGTCGGCAGGCCCGTACCGATGTCCAGGAACTGGCGCAGGCCGGCGTCGGCCGCCAGATGCGTCACCGCCCGCCCGAGGAAGGCCCGGTCGGCGCGCGCGACGTCGCCGATGCTCGGGTAGAAGCCGGTGACCCGGTCGCCGACCGCGCGGTCCACGGGGTAGTTGTCCTTGCCGCCCAGCCAGTAGTTCCACACGCGGGCGTTGTGGGCGATGTCGGTCCGGATCCGGTCGTTCATGGGTGAGTCCTTCGGAGCACGGCGGCCAGTGCGTCGACCCGGTTCGTGGTGACCGAGTCGACCCCGTTCGTGATCAGCTTACGCATGGTGCGCCGGGTGTCCGCCGTCCAGGCCGAGACCAGCAGCCCGTCCCGGTGGACCCGCTCCGTCAGCTCCCGACTCACCAGGCCGAAGCGGTAGTTGAGCCACCGGGGCCGCACGGCGTCGAGCAGCACCGGGCGGGGCGGGGCGAGCGAGGTCCACGTCAGGGCGATCTCGGCGGCCGGGTCGGCGGCCCGCACCTGCAGCATGGCCACGGCGCCCGCGCAGTAGTAGACGCGCTCCCCGGCCCCGCACTCGCGGACCGTACGGACGATCGCGCGGACCGAGTCCTCGTTCCCGCCCGGCAGGTCCAGCATCAGCCGGTGGTCCCCGGCGACGATCAGCGCCTCCCGGAGGGTCGGCACGCCGTCGCCGGTCAGCTCGCGCAGCAGCTGGTGAGAGAGCCCGGAGAGCGGCCGGTCGTGGCCCCACAGCCGCTTGAGGGTGTCGTCGTGGAGGAGGACGGGCACCCCGTCGGCCGTCAGCCGGACGTCGATCTCGACCGCGTCCGCCCCCTGCTCGATCGCCGAGGCGATCGAGGGGAGCGTGTTCTCGCGGACGCGGTACGGGTCGCCGCGGTGGGCTACGACAGTGACAGGGCGCATGGCCCCATTCTCGTCGGCGTCAGCGCGCCAGCCAGTCGTTCGTGTACGTGTCGATCTCGGCGGCGATCCTGGCCTTGCCGTCCGCGTCGAGGAAGGAGGCCTCCACCGCGTTCTTGGCGAGGGCGGCGACACCGCGCTCGTCGAGGCCGAGGAGACGGGCGGCGACGACGTACTCGTTGTTGAGGTCCGTGCCGAACATCGGCGGGTCGTCGCTGTTGATCGTGACGAGGACCCCGGCGTCGACCATCTGCCGGATCGGGTGCTCCTCCAGGGTGGCGACGGCCCGGGTCGCGATGTTCGAGGTGGGGCAGACCTCCAGGGCGATCCGGTGCTCGGCGAGGTACGCGAGCAGCTCGGGGTCCTGGGCGGAGCTGGTGCCGTGGCCGATGCGCTCGGCGCCCAGCTCGCGGATCGCGTCCCAGACGGTCTCCGGGCCGGTCGTCTCGCCCGCGTGCGGGACCGAGTGCAGACCGGCCGCACGTGCCCGGTCGAAGTAGGGCTTGAACTGCGGGCGCGGCACACCGATCTCCGGGCCGCCGAGGCCGAAGGAGACCAGGCCCTCCGGGCGCAGACCGTCGGTGGTGGCGAGCCGCGCGGTCTCCTCGGCGGAGACCAGGCCGGCCTCGCCGGGGATGTCGAAGCACCAGCGCAGGATCGTGCCGAACTCGGCCTCGGCTGCCTTGCGGGCGTCCTCGATCGCCGCCATGAAGGCGCGCTCGTCGATGCCGCGACGCGTGGAGGAGTACGGGGTGATGGTCAGCTCGGCGTAGCGGATGTTCTGCCGGGCCATGTCCCGGGCGACCTCGAAGGTCAGCAGCCGGACGTCCTCGGGGGTGCGCACCAGGTCGACGACCGACAGGTAGACGTCGATGAAGTGGGCGAAGTCCGTGAACGTGAAGTAGTCGGTGAGGGCTTCCGGGTCCGTGGGGACCTTGGAGTCGGGGTGCCGGGCCGCGAGTTCGGCGACGATCCGGGGGGAGGCCGAACCGACGTGGTGGACGTGCAGCTCCGCCTTGGGGAGCCCCGCGATGAAGGGGTGGAGATCGGTCATCGGATCATCGTAGGCCGGTCGGTTCCCTCTCAGGGGTGAGGCCGTAGCATGGCGTGACCACGATGGGGGAGGCCCATGTCCGACAACCAAGACCAGTCGCGGGGCGGGTACGACCCGACCGACCCGTGGGCTCCGCCGAACCGCGACGGGGTGGAACTGAGCAAGCCGGCGGCGCCGTCGCCCCCGCCGGTGCACGACCAGCCGACGATGACGGCCTTCCCGGCCGCGCCGGGCACCGGGGGCGGGGACGTCCCGCCGCCGCCGGTCGCCCCCGGCGGGCCCGCGGCCGCGCCCGGCTACGGCTATCCGGCCGACACCTCCGGCGGCTACGGCTACCCGGCGGCGGCCCCGACGCCGGCCCCGGGCGCGCCCGGGTACGGCTACCCCGCCTACGGCTCGGGGTACCCGCAGCCGGGACAGCCCGGCTGGCAGCAGTCCCCGTCCAACGGCCTGGGCACGGCCGCGATGGTGCTCGGCATCATCGCCGTCGCGGGCTTCTGCATGTACGGCCTGGGCGTGATCCTCGGCATCCTGGCGCTGATCTTCGGCATCATCGGCATGAAGAAGGTCAACCGGGGCGAGGCGACCAACCGGGGCATGGCGATCGCCGGCATCGTGCTCGGCTCGATCGGCATCCTGGTCAGCGCCGTGTTCCTGGGCTTCATGATCTGGGCGATCTCCCAGGACAGCACGTCCTTCGAGGACTCCGGGTCCGACGACCCGTTCGCTTCGGTCCTCCAGATCGAGGGCGACGCCCACTGACGCCGTGACGCACGTGAGAGGGGCCCCGCACCGACCGGTGCGGGGCCCTTCACGCGTCGGGCGCCGAGCGCAGCCGCTCCCGGGCCTCCATCAGGGCGAAGCCCAGCAGGTTGAGCCCGCGCCAGCGGGACGGGTCGTGGGCGCCGGGGGCGTCCGCGGCGAGCCCGATGCCCCAGATCCGGTCCAGCGGGCTGGCCTCCACCAGGACGCGCTCGCCCGTGCCCAGGAGGTAGGAGCGCAGGGCCTCGTCGGCGGAGAACTTGTGGACGCTGCCCTCGACGACGATCCCGAAGCGCTCGCGCTGCCAGACGGCCTCGTCGAAGCCCCGCACCAGCCGGCCCGCGTTCTTGGCCTCGGCGGGCGTACGGGCGGCCAGCACGGCCCGCTCGGCCTCGGCGTCCCCGAAGAGGCGGGCCTTGGCCGCCATCATCCAGTGCTCGGCCGTCGCGTAGGCGACGCCGTCGACCACGAAGGGCGACGGCCACCACTGGCTCAGACAGCTCGCGGAGAGGCGCCCGTCGGGGTGGGGACGGTGCCCCCAGAAGTGCAGCCATTTCACTCGGTCACCCCGGGTGACCTGCTGTGTCAGCTCTTCGATCTTGGTCATACATGCGAGTCTGGCATCCGCCACGGACACTCCGTACGGAGATTTTCCGGCGGCCTCGACATATGGTCGACCGATTCCGTCGCGTAACCAAAAGGCAACAACGGAATCACTTGTTGGACCACTATCCCCATGCCAGGATCGGCACTCAATTCGAGCTGGGACAACGGAGAGCGTCATGAGCAACCGCTTCCAGGTGACGGACCGCTTCGCGGACGGCGCGCAGTACATCGGCGGAAGGCTCCGTGCCGGAACCTCAGATCAGGAACACAGCGTGATCGACCCGGCGACGGGGGAGAGCGTCTACACCTACGTCCTCGCCTCCACCGCCGACGTGGACGAGGCCGTCGCCGCCGCCAAGGCCGCCTTCCCGGGCTGGGCGGGCGCCTCCCCGGGCGAGCGCTCCGACGCGCTGCACCGCCTCGCGGGCGTGCTCGCCGACTGGTCCGAGGAGATCGCCCGGGTCGAGTCGCTCCAGTGCGGCAAGCCGCTCAAGCTCACCACCGAGTTCGACGTCCCCGGCACCATCGACAACACGTCCTTCTTCGCGGGGGCCGCCCGCCACCTCCAGGGCCAGTCGGCCGCCGAGTACACCGGTGACCACACCTCGTACATCCGGCGCGAGCCGATCGGCGTCGTCGGCTCCATCGCCCCCTGGAACTACCCCCTCCAGATGGCCGCCTGGAAGATCCTCCCGGCGATCGCCGCGGGCAACACGATCGTCCTGAAGCCGGCCGAGCTGACCCCGCTGACCTCCCTGATGTTCGCGCAGGCCGCGAAGGAGGCCGGCATCCCCGACGGTGTGATCAACGTCGTCAGCGGCTCGGGGCGGGTCGTCGGCGAGCACCTCGTCGGCCACCCCGACGTCGTCATGACCTCCTTCACCGGCTCCACCCCGGTCGGCAAGCGGGTCGCCGAGGTGGCCACCGCCACCGTGAAGCGGCTCCATCTCGAACTCGGCGGCAAGGCCCCGTTCCTCGTCTTCGACGACGCCGACCTGGAGGCCGCCGCCCACGGCGCCGTCGCCGCCTCCCTCATCAA
Organism: Streptomyces sp. NPDC096079; assembly: GCF_040303145.1. Taxonomy (NCBI): domain Bacteria; kingdom Bacillati; phylum Actinomycetota; class Actinomycetes; order Kitasatosporales; family Streptomycetaceae; genus Streptomyces; species Streptomyces sp. NPDC096079. Next base: position 75,634 of record NZ_JBEOST010000011.1, on the reverse strand, counting down.
CAGCGGCCAGGACTGCACCGCCGCCACGCGCGCGTACGTGCAGCGCCCGCTCTTCGACGCCTTCGTCGCCCGGGTCGCGGAACTCATGGACAGCGTCCGCGTCGGCGACCCCTTCGCGGCCGGCACCGACCTCGGTCCGCTCGTCAGCCATCGCCACCGCGACAGCGTCGCCGGCTTCGTCGAGCGCGCCCGCGACTACGCGACGGTCGTCACCGGCGGTGAAGCCCCTGGTGGAGAGCTCAAGAACGGCGCATACTACCGTCCCACCCTGATCATCGGCGCCGCGCAGGACAGCGAGGTCGTGCAGTCGGAGATCTTCGGTCCGGTCCTGGTGGCCCTGCCCTTCGACGGCGACGACGAGGGCATCCGGCTCGCCAACGACACCCCCTACGGCCTCGCCGCCTCCGCGTGGAGCCGTGACGTCTACCGGGCCAACCGTGCCACGCGGGAGATCAAGGCGGGATGTGTGTGGGTCAACGACCACATCCCGATCATCAGCGAGATGCCCCACGGCGGCACCAAGGCCTCCGGTTACGGAAAGGACATGTCGGCGTACTCCTTCGAGGAGTACACGCAGGTCAAGCACGTGATGTTCGACAACACCGCGGTGGCCGCGAAGGACTGGCACCGCACGATCTTCGGGGACCGATAGCAGCCCGCCGCCCGACCAGCGGCCCCACCCCTCCCGAAAGGGCACAGCGCATGGAGCAGTACGAGCCCGACAGCCTGTCCGCCGCCCAGCTGGCGGCGATACGGCGCAGCCTGACGAGCGGCCGGGGCGCCCTCAGCCGCCGTTCGATGCTGCGCGCGGGCGGCGTCGGCGCGCTCACCGTCGGCGGACTCGCCGGCCTGAGCGCCTGCGGCATCCCGCCCGCCAAGCGGGAGGGCCAGGGCCCCGCCTCCACGGACGACTCGGCCAAGGAGAAGAGCGTCGCCTTCTCCAACTGGACCGAGTACATGGACGTCAGCGAGGACGAGAAGTCCCGTCCGACCCTGGAGGCGTTCCAGAAGCGCACCGGGATCAAGGTCAAGTACACCGAGGACATCAACGACAACGTCGAGTTCTTCGGCAAGATCAAGCCGCAGCTCGCGGCCGGACAGGACACCGGCCGCGACCTGATCTGCGTCACCGACTGGCTCGCCGCCCGCATCATCCGGCTCGGCTGGGCCCAGAAGCTCGACCCGGCGAACCTGCCCAACGCGTACGCGAACCTGTCCGCCCAGTTCCGCCGCCCCGACTGGGACCCGGGCCGGTCCTACTCGTACCCGTGGACGGGCATCTCGACCGTCATCGCGTACAACGTCAAGGCGACCGGCGGAAAGAAGGTCGACTCGGTCACCCAGCTCCTCGACGACCCCGCGCTCAAGGGCCGGGTCGGCTTCCTCACCGAGATGCGCGACTCCGTCGGCATGACCCTGCTCGACATGGGCAAGGACCCGGGGACGTTCACGGACGCCGACTACGACGCGGCGATCGGGCGCCTCCAGAAGGGCGTCGACAAGAAGCAGATACGCCGCTTCACCGGCAACGACTACACCTCCGACCTGGACAAGGGCGACATCGCCGCCTGCCTCGCCTGGGCCGGCGACATCATCCAGCTCCAGGCCGACAACCCGGACATCAAGTACTCCATCCCGTCCGCCGGATACATCACCTCCAGCGACAACCTGCTCGTCCCCGCGCAGTCCCGGCACAAGACGAACGCCGAGAAGCTCATCGACCACTACTACGAGCTTCCCGTCGCCGCCCAGCTCGCCGCGTACATCAACTACGTCTGCCCCGTCGACGGGGTGAAGGACGAGCTCGCCAAGATCGACCCCGAGCTCGCGAACAACACGCTGATCCTCCCGGACAAGGCCATGGCCAAGAAGTCCCACGCCTTCCGCTCGCTCACCAGCGCGGAGGAGACGGCGTACGAGGAGAAGTTCGCCAAGCTCATCGGCGCCTGAGTCCGGCCTCGTCCACCTCTCTCACTCCCCTGGGACCGCACCCATGACTGACAAGACTGCTCACACCGGAAAGAACACCGGCGGCGACGTCCGTCTCACCGGGATCAGCAAGTCGTACGGCTCGTTCCACGCCGTCCACCCCCTGGACCTGACCGTCCCGCAGGGCTCCTTCTTCGCCCTGCTCGGCGCCTCCGGCTGCGGCAAGACCACCACGCTGCGCATGATCGCCGGCCTGGAGGACCCGAGCACCGGCACCGTCTTCCTCGGCGACAAGGACGTCACCGACCTCCCGCCGTACAAGCGGCCGGTCAACACCGTCTTCCAGTCCTACGCCCTCTTCCCGCACATGGACATATCCGAGAACATCGCCTTCGGCCTGCGCCGCCGCGGCATCAAGTCGGTGAAGAAGCAGGTCGACGACATGCTGGAGCTCGTCCAGCTCGGCGACAAGGCCCGCCACAAGCCGCACCAGCTCTCCGGCGGCCAGCAGCAGCGCGTCGCCGTCGCCCGCGCGCTCATCAACCACCCGCAGGTGCTGCTCCTCGACGAGCCGCTCGGCGCCCTCGACCTCAAGCTGCGCCGCCAGATGCAGCTGGAGCTCAAGCGCATCCAGACCGAGGTCGGCATCACCTTCGTGCACGTCACCCACGACCAGGAGGAGGCCATGACGATGGCCGACCAGGTCGCGGTGATGAACGGCGGCCGGGTCGAGCAGCTCGGCGCCCCCGCCGACCTGTACGAGAACCCGCAGACCACCTTCGTCGCCAACTTCCTCGGCACCTCGAACCTGATCGAGGCCGAGGTCGTCGAGACCGGCACCGACGTGATCGTCACGGCCGGCGGCGGGAAGCTCCGGGTGCCCGGCGAGCGCTGTACCCCCGCCGTCCGCCAGGGCGGCAAGGTGCTCGTGGGCGTCCGCCCCGAGAAGATCTCCCTCGCGCACGCCGACGACGCGGGGAAGGTCGCCGACGGCCGCAACCGGGTCACCGGCCGGATCGTCGACTCCTCCTTCATCGGCGTCTCCACCCAGTACGTGGTGAACAGCCCGGCGGGCGCGGAGCTCCAGGTCTACGAGCAGAACATCGAGCGGGACGCGCGACTGCGCCCCGGCGCCGAGGTCGTCCTGCACTGGAACCCGGCGCACACCTTCGGCCTCGACGCGGCGCAGGACATCGACGCGGGCGTGGAGACGGTGGAGGACGCCTCGTGACCACCACCCTGGAGAAGGCCGCTCCTCCGACGGAGGAACCGGTTCTGCGCAAGCCCTCCACCCGCAAGCGGCTCGTCCCGTACTGGCTGCTGCTGCCCGGCATCATCTGGCTGGTCGTCTTCTTCGCGCTGCCCATGGTCTACCAGGCCTCGACCTCGGTGCAGACCGGCTCCCTGGAGCAGGGCTTCGCGGTCACCTGGCACTTCCAGACGTACTGGGACGCCTTCCAGGAGTACTGGCCGCAGTTCGTCCGCTCCCTGCTGTACGCCGGGACCGCGACCCTGCTCTGTCTGCTGCTCGGCTACCCGCTGGCGTATCTGATCGCCTTCAAGGCCGGCCGCTGGCGGAACCTGCTCCTCGTCCTCGTCATCGCGCCCTTCTTCACCAGCTTCCTCATCCGGACGCTCGCGTGGAAGACGATCCTGGCCGACGACAGCGTGGTGGTCGAGGCGCTCAACGCCCTCCACTTCCTGGACGTCACCAGCTGGCTCGGCTGGACCGAGGGCGACCGCGTCCTCGCCACGCCGATGGCCGTGGTCTGCGGTCTCACGTACAACTTCCTGCCGTTCATGATCCTGCCCCTCTACACCTCCCTGGAGCGGATCGACGGCCGGCTGCACGAGGCGGCGCAGGACCTGTACGCCTCCCCGGCCACCACCTTCCGCAAGGTGACCTTCCCGCTGTCGATGCCGGGCGTGGTCTCCGGCACCCTGCTCACCTTCATCCCGGCGAGCGGCGACTACGTCAACGCCGAACTGCTCGGCTCGACCGACACCAAGATGGTCGGCAACGTCATCCAGTCGCAGTTCCTCCGGGTGCTCGACTACCCGACGGCGGCCGCGCTCTCCTTCATCCTCATGGCGATCGTGCTGGGCATGGTCACCGTGTACATCCGCCGTGCCGGAACGGAGGACCTGGTCTGATGCGCTGGGTACGACGCAACCTCGTCGTCATCGCGGGCCTGCTGACGCTCGCGTACATGATCCTGCCGAACCTCGTGGTGATGGCGTTCTCCTTCAACAAGCCGAAGGGACGCTTCAACTACTCCTGGCAGGAGTTCTCCCTCGACGCCTGGAAGGACCCCTGCGGCGTCGCCGACATGTGCGAGTCGCTCTCGCTCTCGCTCCAGCTCGCCGCCTGGGCGACGATCGGCGCGGTCCTGCTCGGCACGATGATCGCCTTCGCGCTGGTCCGCTACCGCTTCCGGGCACGCGGCGCGATCAACTCGCTGATCTTCCTGCCGATGGCGATGCCCGAGGTCGTCATGGCCGCCTCGCTGCTCACGCTCTTCCTCAACATGGGCATCGAGCTGGGCTTCTGGACGGTCCTGATCGCCCACATCATGTTCTGCCTGTCGTTCGTCGTGACGGCGGTCAAGGCCCGGGTCATGTCCATGGACCCGCGCCTGGAGGAGGCCGCGCGCGACCTCTACGCGGGCCCGGCGCAGACCTTCCTGCGGGTCACCCTGCCGATCGCCGCGCCCGGCATCGCCGCCGGCGCGCTGCTCGCCTTCGCGCTCTCGTTCGACGACTTCATCATCACCAACTTCAACGCGGGCTCCACCGTCACCTTCCCCATGTTCGTCTGGGGCTCGGCGCAGCGTGGCACCCCCGTTCAGATCAACGTCATCGGCACCGCGATGTTCGTCCTCGCGGTAGTGATGGTCGTGGCCGGGCAAATCATTACGAACCGGCGCAAGAAGACAGCAACAGCCTGAGCGAAAGCCGTCTCAGGCACCGAAGGAGTTGGAAACCATGGCCCCAGTCGCCATGCGTCTCGCTGCACAATCTCTCTCCGACGCCCAGCCCGTCCCCTTCTGGCTGGAAGACCCCGGCAAGCCCGGAGCCCTGCCCGCCCTCACCGGCACCGAGAAGTGCGACCTCCTCGTGGTCGGCGGCGGATACAGCGGACTGTGGACCGCGCTCCTCGCCAAGGAGCGCGACCCCTCCAAGGATGTCGTCCTGATCGAAGGCCGCGAGGTGGGCTGGGCCGCCTCGGGCCGCAACGGAGGCTTCTGCGCGGCCTCCCTCACGCACGGCTTCGGCAACGGCCTCGCCCGCTGGCCGGGCGAGCTGCCGAAGCTGGAGCGGCTCGGCGAGCGAAACCTCGACGCCATCGAGGAGGCCGTCGCCCGCTACGCGCTGGACTGCGAGTTCGAGCGCACCGGCGAGATCGACGTCGCCACCGAGCCGTACCAGGTCGAGGAACTGACCGAGGTGTACGAGGAGCTCGAACGGCTCGGGCTCGCGGACGGCGTCGAACTCCTCGACCGCGACGCCGTACGGGCCGAGGTCGACTCGCCCACCTTCCTCGGCGGCATGTGGGACAAGCGCGGCGTCGCCATGCTCCACCCGGCCAAGCTGGCCTGGGGCCTGAAGCGGGCCTGCCTCGACCTGGGCGTCCGGATCTACGAGAACACCCCCGGCCTCCAGCTGGTCCCGGTCGGTGCCGGCATGGGCGTCCGCACGCCGTACGGCAAGGTCGTCGCCGGCCGGGTCGCGCTCGGCACCAACGTCTTCCCGTCGCTGGTCAAGCGCGTCCGGGCGTACACCGTCCCGGTCTACGACTACGCCCTGATGACCGAGCCGCTCAGCGCCGAGCAGCTCGCCTCCGTGGGCTGGAAGAACCGGCAGGGCCTCGGCGACTCCGCGAACCAGTTCCACTACTTCCGGATCACCGCGGACCACCGCATCCTGTGGGGCGGCTACGACGCGATCTATCCGTTCGGCGGCAAGGTCAGCGCCGAGATGGACCACCGCCCGGAGACGTACCTCAAGCTCGCCGAGCACTTCTTCCGCTGCTTCCCGCAGCTGGAGGGGCTCCGCTTCAGCCATGCCTGGGGCGGCGCGATCGACACCTGCTCGCGCTTCTCGGCCTTCTTCGGCACGGCCCACCGGGGGAAGGTGGCGTACGCGGCCGGGTTCACCGGCCTCGGCGTCGGCGCGACCCGCTTCGGCGGCGACGTGATGCTCGACCTGCTCGCGGGGGAGCGCACCGAGCGCACCGACCTGGAGATGGTCCGCTCCAAGCCGCTTCCGTTCCCGCCCGAGCCGGTCGCCTGGGCCGGCATCGGCATCACCAAGTGGTCGCTCGCCCGCGCCGACGAGAACGGCGGGCGGCGCAACCTGTGGCTGAAGGCCATGGACCGGCTCGGCCTCGGCTTCGACAGCTGAGCAGCGCTGTGATGCAGGTCACTTTCGGCGGGTAGTCGAAGCCGCGTAAGAGAAGCCCCCGTACCCGCTCTCTCCGTGTGGACACCGTGTCCACACGGAGAGGAGATCGTCGCGATGACTGGTACGGGGGCTTCTGGCGTCAGGGCCGCGGTGGAGTGGCTGGCCTCGGTCGCGCCGGATCCCGAGGCCTGCCGGTGGGAGTGGGAGCGCAGCCCGCACGGGGTCGCCCTGCTGCCCGCCGGCAGGCGCTGGGACGTGCTGATCCTGCCGGGGGAGCTCGGCCATCCCACGCTCGACGTGCTGAGCCGTCTGGTGGACCGGCCCGGTCCGGTCCTGGCCGACTTCGGCGACGCCCGGCTGGGCTTCTTCGTCCCGCCGGGCACCGCCGCCCGCTGGCTCGGCACCGGGGTGCGCGGGGCGGGCGCCGGGACCTGGATCGTCGCCCCGTACCCGGGGCGGGTGACGGGTGCGGCGCGCTGGCTGGTGACGCCGGACGGCCTGGGCACCCTCACCGACGCCTCGCTCCTGGAGCTGGCGATGCACGAGGCGGCGGGCCGGCTGGCCAGGGGGGAGGGGCGCTCCGACTGACGCCCCGGGCCGTACAGAGGTCTTGACCACTTGATTGGTCTGGACCATGCTGTGGCGCGCTCCACCTCGATTCCCCCACCCCCGGAGGCAGTTGTGGACCGCACCAGACCCCTCACCCTGCTGTTGGCGGGCTCCCTCGCCGCCGGCGGGCTCCTCGCCCTCACCCCGGCGGCCCAGGCCGCCGACACCGAACTCGCCCGCAACGGCGGCTTCGAGGCCGGCCTCGACGGCTGGACCTGCACGGCCGGCAGCGGAGCCGTCGTCCCGTCACCCGTGCACGGCGGGACGAAGGCGCTCCAGGCCACCCCGGCCGGCAGCGACAACGCCAAGTGCTCCCAGACCGTGACCGTGAAACCCAACTCCAGCTACACGCTCAGCGGCTGGGTCCGCGGCAGCTACGTCTACCTCGGCGCGTCGGGCACCGGCACCACCGACGTCTCCACCTGGACGGGCTCCGCCCCCGACTGGCAGAAGCTCACCACCTCGTTCACCACGGGCGCCGCCACCACCTCGGTCACGATCTACACCCACGGCTGGTACGGCACCCCCGCCTACCAGGCCGACGACCTCTCCCTGTACGGCCCCGGCGGCGACCCCGTCCAGCTCCCGGCCGCCCCCACCGGGCTCACGGCCGGCTCCCCGACCTCCACCACGGTGCCGCTGACCTGGACGGCGGTCTCCGGCGCCACGTCCTACCACGTCTATCAGGGATCCACCCGGGTCCAGACGGTCACCACGCCCTCGGCGACCGTCTCCGGCCTCACGGCCTCCACCCCGTACACCTTCCAGGTCACCGCCGTGAACAGCGCCGGAGAGTCCCCGAAGTCCTCCGCCGTGACCGCGACCACGACCTCCGGCGGCGGGGGCGGGGGCGGAGCGCTGCCGGCGCACGCCCTCGTCGGCTACCTCCACGCCAGCTTCGCCAACGGCTCCGGCTACACCCGCATGGCCGACGTCCCCGACTCCTGGGACGTCATCAACCTGGCCTTCGGCGAACCGACCTCGGTGACCTCGGGCGACATCCGCTTCAGCCTCTGCCCCGCGACCGAATGCCCCGGAGTCGAGTCGCCCGCCGACTTCAAGGCCGCGATCAAGGCCAAGCAGGCCGCCGGCAAGAAGGTCCTCATCTCCATCGGCGGCCAGAACGGCCAGGTGCAGCTCGCCACCACCGCGGCCCGCGACACCTTCGTCTCCTCCGTCTCGAAGATCATCGACGAGTACGGCCTCGACGGCCTCGACATCGACTTCGAGGGCCACTCGCTCTCGCTCCAGACCGGCGACACCGACTTCCGGAACCCGACCAGCCCGGTCGTCGTCAACCTGATCCAGGCGGTCAAGACCCTCAAGGCCAAGTACGGCGCGAAGTTCGTCCTGACCATGGCCCCGGAGACCTTCTTCGTCCAGCTCGGCTACCAGTACTACGGCTCGGGCCCCTGGGGCGGCCAGGACCCGCGCGCCGGCGCCTACCTGCCGGTCATCCACGCCCTGCGCGACGACCTGACCCTGCTGCACGTCCAGGACTACAACTCGGGCTCCATCATGGGCCTCGACAACCAGTACCACTCGATGGGCGGCGCCGACTTCCACATCGCCATGACCGACATGCTCCTCACCGGCTTCCCGGTCGCCGGCAACACGGACCGCTTCTTCCCGGCGCTCCGCCCCGAACAGGTCGCCATCGGCCTCCCCGCCTCCACCCAGGCCGGCAACGGCCACACCGCTCCGGCCGAGGTGAACAAGGCCCTGGACTGCCTCACGAAGAAGACGAACTGCGGCAGCTACCAGACCCACGGCACGTGGCCGGCCCTGCGCGGCCTGATGACCTGGTCGATCAACTGGGACCGCTACAACCAGTGGCAGTTCTCGCAGAACTTCGACGCGTACAACTGGAGCTGACGCCCAGCACGATCAGCGAGAGGGAGAGACTGGCGAACACGTCCAGCGGCCAGTGGAAGCCCCGCAGCACGAGACCGGTCCCCGTCACCGCCGTCAGCACGGCGGCGACGGGGATCAGTCGTCTCGACACCAGGAAGGCCGCGCCGAAGTAGGCGACCGCCGCCGTGGCCGTGTGACCCGAGGGGTAGTAGCCCGCGGCCCAGGGCTCCAGCGGGCCCGGGCGGGCGGTCCACTCCTTCAGCGGAACCACCAGGAGGGGTACGGCGGCCATGGCGAGCCCCGCGTACAGCGCGGCGACGCGCCGGCCCCGCCACACCGCGTACGCCATCGCGCAGGCGAGGACGGGCAGGGCGACGGTCATGTTCCCGAGGTCGGAGGCGAGTTCGCTCAGCCGCCGGGGGACCGAGTCCACCACGGAGCGGGACACCCGCTCGTCGAGCCTGGCCAAGGGGCCGTGGACGAGCACCTGCCAGGTCACGACGACGAGGGCGACGAGCGCCGAGAAGAGAGCCGGCCGCCCTGGAACAGGGGGGGTGGTTCCAGGGCGGCCGTGATGACCGGGCTGCCGCGCGCCCCGGGGGGTATGGGGCGGGCGGCCATCCGATCGGTGAGGAGTTCCGGGGCACGAGGCCCCGGGGGCGTGCGCAATGGCACGGTGTGGACGGGGCTGGGGAGGCTCCGCCCGGGGTGTTTCTCTCATCTGCAGAAACCGTACGTCACGAAAAGGGGGGCCGACAGCGGGAAACGTATCCCACCATCGGCCCCCCACAGAGTCTTCACACGGAGTGTCAGATCTACGGTCGGTCCCGCGATCGGACCCTGGCTCCGACCGTCGGTCAGATCTGCGCGAGCGCGGCCTCGATGACGTCCAGGCCCTCGTTCAGCAGGTCCTCGCCGATGACCAGCGGCGGCAGGAAGCGCAGCACGTTGCCGTAGGTGCCACAGGTCAGGACCAGCACGCCCTCGTTGTGGCAGTACTTGGCGAGCGCGGCGGCGGCCTCGGCGAACGGCTCCTTGGTGGCCGGGTCCTTGACCAGCTCGATGGCGATCATGGCGCCGCGGCCGCGGATGTCACCGATGACCGGGAACTTCTCCTGCATGGCGGTGAGGCGGCCCTTCATGACCTCCTCGATGCGCTTGGCCTTGCCGTTGAGGTCGAGCTCCTTCATCGTCTCGATGGCGCCGAGCGCACCGGCGCAGGCCACCGGGTTGCCACCGTAGGTGCCGCCCAGACCGCCGCCGTGGACGGAGTCCATGATCTCGGCGCGGCCCGTCACGGCGGCCAGCGGCAGACCGCCCGCGATGCCCTTGGCGGTGGTGATGAGGTCCGGGACGATGCCCTCGTCCTCACAGGCGAACCACTGGCCGGTGCGGCAGAAGCCGGCCTGGATCTCGTCCGCGACGAAGACGATGCCGTTGTCGTTGGCGAACTTCACGATCGCCGGGAGGAAGCCCTTGGCCGGCTCGATGAAGCCGCCCTCGCCGAGGACCGGCTCGATGACGATCGCGGCGACGTTCTCGGCGCCGATCTGCTTGGTGATGTTGTCGATCGCCTGGGCGGCGGCCTCGGGGCCGCAGTTCTCGGCACCGGTGGGCCAGCGGTAGCCGTAGGCCACCGGCACGCGGTAGACCTCGGGGGCGAACGGACCGAAGCCCTGCTTGTACGGCATGTTCTTCGCCGTCATGCCCATGGTGAGGTTCGTCCGGCCGTGGTAGCCGTGGTCGAAGACGACGACGGCCTGGCGCTTGGTGTACGAACGGGCGATCTTCACCGCGTTCTCGACGGCCTCGGCGCCCGAGTTGAACAGCGCCGACTTCTTGGCGTGGTCGCCCGGGGTCAGCTCGGCCAGCGCCTCGCAGACCTCCACGTAACCCTCGTACGGCGTCACCATGAAGCAGGTGTGGGTGAAGTCCTGGAGCTGCGCGGACGCGCGGCGCACGACGGCCTCGGCGGACGCGCCGACCGAGGTCACGGCGATGCCGGAGCCGAAGTCGATCAGGCGGTTGCCGTCGACGTCCTCGATGATGCCGCCGCCGGCCCGCGCGGTGAAGACGGGCAGCGTCGAGCCGACGCCACCGGCGACCGTGTCGAGACGGCGGGCCTGAAGCTCCTGCGACTTCGGACCGGGGATGGCGGTGACGACGCGCCGCTCCTGCGGGACAGCGTTCATGCGGGGCTCCTGGGGGTGGTTCTGGACGCACTTGCGGGTTTCCTCCGCAGGCTAGGCGCGGGGGAGGGGGTCGGGCATGCGCCGATCGGGAGTGGTGACGGGTGTGTCGTTGTCCGGGATGGACATGACGGCTCCGCTCCCACGGCACGGACCGCCTCCGCACGGCCCGGAGCCGGTTCGGCCGCACGGGTGGTCGAATCCCCTCCCGGGCGCTCCGGGCCCACTAGATTGACGGTGGCACAGACGCGGCGACCCGGCGGGTCAGGGGGCAGGGGTTTCATGGAGACCGACGGCACGTACGAGTCACGCGACACCAGGGGCAAAGCGGTCCCTGGGCCGTCGTCGCCGCCCGGCACACCTGCTGCCCGGGTACCCGCTGCCGATCAGACGCGTGCCGCTCCCCCGGCCTACCCGGCCGCGCCGCCGGACCTCGCGCGAAAGGCCGGTCCGGGGTTCGGCCAGACACCGCCGGGCATCCCACCCATGCCGTCCCGGGCGCCCGGGCGGACCGAGACGGCCACGCCGTCGCCCGTCGTGGAATGGCTGGACGCCCCGCGTCCGATGACAGGCCTCGGCGTCTGGCGGTTTCGGTATGTTCCGCCGTCTGAGGAGGCCGCGCGCCTCAAGCCGGTCACGCTTCTCGGGCTGCTGATCCCCTTGATCGTCGCGCTGTTCATCTGGTTGGCCTACCGCAACGACAACCTGCCCTACGCGGCCTTCGTGATGCGGACGTTCACCCCGAACGAGTGGTGGACCGGCCTCGGTGCGACCGCGAAGGACTGGCAGGGCGTCGCCGTGCACGCGATCTTCGACGCGGTCGTCTTCTTCGGCCTTGTCTGGGTGGTCGGCGTCCTCGGCTCCTGGGGCAAGATCATCCGCTACTACCTCGAGCGGAGCCGTCCGCCGGTGCGCGCCGCGCTCGCGGGCGTCGGGGCCGTCGTCGGTCTGGCCTTCGTCCTGCCCGAGGCCCTTCACCTCGGGTGGTCGGCGGTGCCCGTCGTCAACCCGATGCTGTACCTCATCGCGCTGGTCACCGGCGGCTGGGACATCGCGGGGTCGCCTGTCGTCATCTACGCCGTGTACGTACTGAGTGCGACCCTGATCGTCTGGCCGTGCGCTCAGGTCGGCGAGTGGGCGAACCTGTTCAGGCAATGGCGCTCCGGCGGCGGCCCCCTCGTCCCTTCGGCCCCCGCCCCTCAGAGCGGCCCCGGGATCCCCTGCTCGCAATGGCCCGAGCTGCGGGCTGCCGGTGAGGACCGAGCTGCGGACGTGCTCGCAGGCGACCTGGCCGCCGGACGGATGAACGATGTCGACTGTGCTCGGGTGCGGCGCGCCTGGAAGGGCAGTGAAGGGGATGCGGCACGCCGCACGGCCTTTGTCGATGCGGTACTCCGCGAGGGAGCCGGTGCGGGTGCTCATCCGTCGGGTGACCGCAACGTGTCGAGCCGCTCGGCCGCCCACGATCTGCTCCTGGGGCAGGTGCGTGTGGGCCGATGGGTGGCTGCCGAGCGTGGGCTCCGCGCCTACCACGGCGCGGGTCTCGCTCTCGACACCGCGCTTCTTGGCACCTCCCTCCTCGCGGTGGGCCCCTCCGGGGCGGGCAAGACCCGCTCCCTCGTGGCGCCGGTTGTCGAGTCTCTGTCTCTTCAGGCCCTCACCGGTGCCTGTGCCGTCGTTGCCGTCGGCGGTGCCGGAGCCGCCCTCGGCCCCGACGAGGCGTACGACGTCGTGATCCGGCTCGGTGACCCGGCCTCCGCGTACGACCTGGACCTGTACGCCGGGGCCACCGACCCGGACGAGGCCGCCGACTGCCTGGCCGAAGGGCTGGTCGGCGACGTGGAGGGTGTGGAGACGCGACGTGCAGCCACTGTGCTCGCTCAGCTCATCGGCCCGTACCGGGTCGCGTACGGGCGCTTCCCGACCGTGCCCGTGCTGCGGGAGCTGCTCGAAGCCCATCCCGAAACCCTGCGGGCGTTGCTCGATCTGCTGCCTGTCGACGGTGCGCAGACGATGCGCCGCGAACTGGAATCCCGCCTCCGCCAGATCGGCACCGCGAGTGATGTGGGCCCCGTCCTCGCCGATCGGCTCGCGGCCCTCGACCGGCCTGCGTTCGCCGACTTCTTCGGCGGAGGGGGAGACGCCCGCTCCTTCTCCCTGCGGGCTGTCGCCCAGCACCCCATCCGCGTACGCGTCAGCCTGCCGGAAGGAGGCCACGAGGAGGCCGCGTGCCTGCTCAACCGGCTGCTGATCGCGCAGTTCCAGCGCGTCACCCGGGGCGGTGCGGAGCGGGGGAACTTCGCCTGCCTGGTCCTCGACGACGCGGCCGGCGCCGTCACTCCCGGAACTCTGCGGGCCTTCCAGCGGCTGCGTACGCAGAACGCCGGTGTAGTGCTCGCCCTCCGCACCCTGGCAGAGGTGCCTGAGGCGCTGCACGGGCCGCTTCTCGCGATCGTCGGCTGCCGGATGGCCTTCGCCGGGCTCCCCACCTGGGACGGCAGGGCCTTTGCCGAGGCGTGGGGCACGGAACACGTGGACACGACCGAAGTGGCACACCACACCGTCTTCGCCGACCAGCCCATGACCCGGGCCATCCACGCCTTGCGCAAATTGGTGACGGGCAAGGCCGTCACCACGGAGGCCGTCACCGTACGACAGGTCGAGCGGATGCGCTGGTCTGCCTCGGACCTCGCGCACGCCGTACCGCCTGGGCATGCCGTCCTCTCCCTGAGCCATGTGCGCGGCGAGCAGCTGCCACCGATGCTCGTCGACCTGCGCGCCTGACCCCCCGACCAGGTCGTCCCACCCCTCGCGCGGCTGAGCGGGCTCCCGGTGGGGCTGGCACAATCGGGGGCGCCGCTCGGCTGAGCGGCGCCTCCCCGCCGCCGTGCACGGCTCCCCCCGCGCGCGGTCCTCGCTCAAGGTCCCCCCATGCCGCCCACCCTCGCCTCGCTCGTGCAGCACTCCGCCCTCAAGCTCATCGTCCGCGCCGGTGAGGACCGGCTCGACACCCCCGTCCGCTGGGCGCACGTCAGCGAGCTCGCCGACCCCGTGCCGTACATGGAGGGCGGCGAGCTCCTCCTCACCACCGCGCTCACCCTCGACGCGGAGGACCTGGAGGCGATGCGCCGCTATGTGCGGCGGCTGCTCGGTGCCGGGGTCGTCGGGCTCGGCTTCGCCGTGGGCGTCAACTACGAGGAGATCCCGCCGGCCCTGCTCGACGCGGCCCGAGAGGAGCACCTGCCGCTGCTGGAGGTGCCGCGCCGCACGCCGTTCCTCGCCATCAGCAAGGCCGTCTCGGCCGCCATCTCCGCCGACCAGTACCGGGCCGTCACCGCCGGTTTCGAGGCCCAGCGCGAGTTGACCCGGGCCGCGCTCGCGGAGGGCCCCGAGGCGGTCGTCGCCCGGCTCGCGGCCCACGTCGACGGCTGGGCCGCGCTGTACGACGCCTCCGGCACCGTCGTCGCCGTCTCGCCCGAATGGGCGGCGCGCCGGGCCGCCCGTCTCACCCCCGACGTGGAGCGGCTGCGCGAGCGCCCCGCGCCCGCCAGCGCCGTCGTCGGCGGCACGGACGATCGCGTCGAGCTCCAGTCCCTCGGCTCCGGCCGCCGGGTGCGCGGCGCGCTCGCCGTCGGCACGGGCGCGCCCCTCGGCACGGCCGAGCGGTACGCGGTGCACTCGGCGATCGCCCTGCTCACCCTCACGACGGAACGTTCCCGCTCGCTCCAGGCCGCGGAGCAGCGGCTCGGCGCGGCCGTGCTGCGCCTGATGCTCGCGGGCCAGCCGGAGCACGCCCGCGCGGTGGCCGGGGACCTGTACGGCGGGCTGCTCGACGCCTCCTACCGGCTGCTCGTCGCCGAGCCCGCCGGGGGAGAGGCGGCGGGCGAACCGCCCCTGCCGGCGTTCGCCGAGGCCCTGGAGGCCGCCGCCGCCCGCGCGGGCGAATCGGTGCTGACCGTCGCCGAGAGCGAGCAGCGGCTCGTCGTCCTCGCCGGTGACGGGGGCGCGGTCGTCGCCGCCTGCGAGGCGTACGCGGAGCGCGAGGCGGAGGACGCCGGTGTCGTCGTCGGGCTCTCCGCCCCGGCGGGCCCGAGCGCCGCGGCGGCCGCCCGCAAGCAGGCCGAGCAGGCCCTCTCGGTCGCCCGGCGGCGGGGCAGGGCGCTCGTCGAGCACGAGGACCTGGCGGCGGGCTCGGTCCTTCCGCTGCTCGCCGACGACGCCGTCCGCGCCTTCGCCGACGGGATGCTGCGGGCGCTGCGGGAGCACGACGCGACCGGCCGGGGCGATCTGGTGGCCTCGCTGCGCGCGTGGCTGTCCCGGCACGGCCAGTGGGACGCGGCGGCGGCGGACCTGGGCGTGCACCGGCACACGCTGCGGTACCGGATGCGCCGGGTGGAGGAGATCCTCGGCCGCTCCCTGGACGACCCGGACGTACGGATGGAGCTGTGGCTGGCCCTGAAGGCGACGGGCGAGGAGGGCACCGGCGCAGGCTCCTAGGGCCTGTCCGGACAGGGGTCTCGTCGATCGGGCTTCGGGAGCCCGGCCTGATCGACGGGACGGCTTCTAGTCCGAGCCGAGCGCGCTCGTGTCGTCGCCGCCCCGCCTCCTGCTCCGGCGCTGTTCCGCGCGGACGGCCTCGCCGCCCAGGAGGGTCACCATGGCCACCGCCCGCACCCAGCGGGGGCCGCCGCGGGACGCCCACACCACGCAGCCGCAGCCGAAGACGGCGAGGGCCAGGATTCCGATCAGTACGTAAAGGATCATGCGTTCCCCCCGGGGTCATGCGGTCCCCGACATCCTCCCATCCGCCCGCAAGCCCCTCCGGGAGGCGCTTCGCCGTCCGATTTCCGCTGGCCCTGCCCGGATCCGGGCAGTTTTCTTGGCCGCCGGAGCCTCCACTCCCTACTCTCCTGCTCATGACAAGCCCCGCCGTCGATCCGGCCCCCGAGACCCGCCCGGCCGCCCCCGCCCTCCGTACCGACTCCGTTCCCGCCGCCCCCGCCCGCCGGATCACCGGTGCCGTCTGGGCCGCGCTCGGCATCGTGTACGTCGTCTGGGGGTCTACGTACCTCGGCATCCGGATCGTCGTCGAGACCCTCCCGCCGTTCCTCTCCGGCGGCGCCCGCTTCGTCACCGCCGGCCTGCTCCTCGCCGCGATCGTCGCCTGGCGGCAGGGCCCCGCCGCCCTCAAGGTCACCCGCCGGGAGCTGGGCTCCGCCGTCCTCGTCGGCCTGCTCCTCATCCTCGGCGGCAACGGGCTCGTCGTCCTCGCCGAGACCTCCATACCCTCCGGCCTCGCCGCGCTCCTCGTCGCCGCCGTCCCCGTCTGGGTCGTGCTGCTCCGCACGGTCCTCGGCGACCGCCCCGGCCTCGGCGCCTTCGGAGGCGTCCTCCTCGGCTTCGCGGGCCTCGGCGTCCTCACCGTCCCCGGCCTCAGCGGCGCGGTGAAGATCGGCGGCGTGGTGCTCGTCCTCGTCGCGGCTCTGCTGTGGTCCCTCGGCTCCGTCTCGTCCGCCCGCCTCCCCCTGCCCCGCAACCCGTTCACGGCGAGCGCGTACGAGATGCTGGCCGGCGGCCTCGCCGCGCTCACCGTCGGCCTCGCGCGCGGCGAACACCACGGACTCGATCTGGGCGCCGTCTCCGGCCGTTCCTGGGCGGCCCTCGCGTACCTCGTGGTGTTCGGTTCGCTCGTCGCCTTCACCGCGTACGCCTGGCTCCTCCAGACCGCCCCGGTCTCCCTCGCCGCCACCTACGCGTACGTGAACCCGGTCGTCGCCGTCCTGCTCGGCGCCCTCGTCCTCGACGAGGCCCTGACCTGGCCGATCCTCGTCGGCGGCGGGATCGTCGTCGGCGGCGTCTGCCTCATCGTCTCGACCGAGCGGCGCGGCTGACGGTCGGCCCGCCACCTGGCGGGGGCCGGCCAGGGCCCGGCCCGGTCCCGCCGCCGCCGGACCGCTCCTCCACCGTCCCCGGGCGCGCTCTTCGGCCGAAGCGGACAGGGACGCCACCCCCACTACTCCATACCGGACAAGCCCGCGGCCGCCGCCACGGCCCTAACGTGTCACCAGAGCAATCGCTCGCACCCCCGAAACGGAAAGGGCCGGGACGCAATGACGACCACCCACGGCTTCTGGCTCGCCGGCCGCGAGGCCACCGGCGACGCCACCTTCGACGTCACGAACTCGTACGACGGACGTCTGGTCGGCAAGGTCAGCGTGCCCACCGAGGCCCAGGTCGAGGAAGCCGTCGCCGCCGCGCACGCCGTCGTCGACGAGTTCGCCGCGACCCCGGCGCACGTCCGCGCCGCCGCCCTCGACCACGTGTCGAAGCGGCTCGCCGAGCGCACCGAGGAGATCGCCCTCCTGATCTCCGCCGAGAACGGCAAGCCCATCAAGTGGGCCCGCGGCGAGGTCGGCCGTGCCGTCTCCGTCTTCCGTTTCGCCGCCGAGGAGGCCCGCCGCTGGAACGCCGGCGAGGCCCAGCGCCTGGACACCGAGGCCGGCGGCGCGGGCCGCCTCGCCCTCACCCGCCGCATCCCCACGGGCGTCGTCCTCGGCATCGCGCCGTTCAACTTCCCGCTGAACCTCAGCGCCCACAAGGTCGCCCCGGCCATCGCCGTCGGCGCCCCGATCATCCTCAAGCCGGCCCCGTCGACCCCGATCTCCTCCCTGATCCTGGGCGAGATCCTGGCCGAGACCGACCTGCCGGCCGGCTCCTGGTCGATCCTGACCGTGCCGAACGACCGCATGCCCGCCCTGGTCCAGGACGAGCGCCTCCCGGTCATCTCCTTCACCGGCTCCGACAAGGTCGGCTACGCCATCCAGCAGTCGGTGCCGCACAAGCACTGCACCCTGGAGCTCGGCGGCAACGCCGCGGCCGTCGTCCTGCCCGACTGGTCCTCCGAGGCCGACCTGGACTGGGCCGCGACCCGCATCGCGACCTTCTCCAACTACCAGGGCGGCCAGTCCTGCATCTCCGTGCAGCGCGTGATCGCCGACGCCTCGGTCTACGACCGCCTGGTGCCGAAGATCGTCGCCGCCGTCGAGGCGCAGGTCACCGGCAACCCGGCGGACGACGCCACCGACGTCGGCCCGCTCGTCGACGAGGCCGCCGCCCAGCGCGTCGAGTCCTGGGTCGACGAGGCCGTCGCGGCCGGCGCGAAGCTCCTCACCGGCGGCAAGCGCGAGGGCGCCACCTACGCCCCGACCGTCCTCACCGACCTCCCGGCCGATGTCACCCTGGCCCGCGCCGAGGTCTTCGGCCCGGTCCTGACCATCGCCAAGGTCGACGGCGAGGCCGAGGCCTTCGCCGCGGTCAACGACTCGGACTTCGGCCTCCAGGCCGGTGTCTTCACCCGCGACCTGCAGACCGCCTTCCGCGCCCACCGCGCCCTGGAGGTCGGCGGCGTGATCGTCGGCGACGTCCCCTCGTACCGCGCCGACCAGATGCCGTACGGCGGCGCCAAGCGCTCCGGCGTCGGCCGCGAGGGCGTCAAGTACGCCATGGACGACTACACCTACGAGCGTGTGCTCGTCCTGACGGGCCTCGCGCTGTAAGGCGCACGCCCACCCGGACCAGGCGGTCCGAGCCCACTGTGCGGGGGCTCGGGCCGCCTTCTCTCATGCCGCGGGGCGCCTTCTCTCATGCCGCGGGGCGTCGACCTCTCATGCCGCGGGGGCGTCCACCAGGCGGATCACCTCGGCCGGCCCCGCGCGGAAGGCCTCGTTCGCCGCGCCGGCCGCGACCATGTGCGGGGCGCTGTCGTGCGCGTCGAGCGCCTCGGCCGAGGCCCAGCGCTCGATCAGCGCGAACCGGTCGGGGTCGTCGGCGAACCGGTGCAGGTCGTACTGCAGACAGCCCTCCTCGGCGCGCACCAGGGGTGCGAGCGCCTCGAAGGCGGCGAGTTGTTCCGCGCCCCGGCCGGGCAGCGTGGCGACGAGGACGACGAGCTTGATCGGCTGAGACATGGCGCGGACCCTACGCGCGGCCCCTCCCGGCAGGGCGGGGCGTCTCACCAGGAGGACGCACCCGGAGGGATTCGCTCCTCTTTCCGGACCCGGCGGTATCGGGTACGACGGACAGGAAGCCCAAGGAGGTGTCCATGTCCGCACCCACACAGCGGCCCCAGGTCACCGAGCGCGAGGCCCGGCAGGTCGCCGAGGCCGCGCGCGAGCGGGACTGGCACAGGCCCAGCTTCGCCAAGGAGCTGTTCCTCGGCCGCTTCCGCCTCGACCTCATCCATCCGCACCCGCTCCCCGCCCCCGAGGACGTCCGCCGCGGCGAGGCCTTCCTCGCCCTGCTCCGCGACTTCTGCGAGACCCGGATCGACGGCGCCCGCATCGAGCGCGAGGCCCGCATCCCCGACGAGACGATCACCGGACTCAAGGAGCTCGGCGCGCTCGGGATGAAGATCGACCCGGCGTACGGCGGGCTCGGCCTCACCCAGCTGTACTACAACCGCGCCCTGGCCCTCGTCGGCTCCGCCAGCCCCGCCGTCGGCGCCCTGCTCTCCGCGCATCAGTCGATCGGCGTACCGCAGCCGCTGAAGCTCTTCGGCACCCAGGAGCAGAAGGACGCCTTCCTGCCCCGGCTGGCCCGTACGGACCTCTCCGCGTTCCTGCTGACCGAACCGGACGTCGGCTCGGACCCGGCGCGCCTGGCCACCGCGGCCGTCCCGGACGGCGACGCGTACGTCCTCGACGGCGTCAAGCTCTGGACCACCAACGGCGTCGTCGCCGACCTGCTCGTCGTCATGGCCCGCGTCCCCGCCTCCGAGGGACACCCGGGCGGCATCACCGCGTTCGTCGTCGAGGCCGACGCGCCCGGCATCACCGTCGAGCACCGCAACGCCTTCATGGGCCTGCGCGGCCTGGAGAACGGCGTCACCCGCTTCCACCGCGTCCGGGTCCCGGCGGCGAACCGCATCGGCCCCGAGGGCGCCGGCCTCAAGATCGCCCTCACCACCCTCAACACCGGCCGGCTCTCCCTCCCCGCCGCCTGCGCGGGCGCCGCCAAGTGGTGCCTGAAGATCGCCCGGGAGTGGTCGGCGGAGCGCGAGCAGTGGGGCAGGCCGATCGCCCGCCACGAGGCCGTCTCCACCAAGATCTCCTTCATCGCGGCCACCGCCTTCGCCCTGGAGGCCGTCGTCGACCTCGCCTCCCAGCTGGCCGACGAGAACCGCAACGACATCCGCATCGAGGCCGCCCTCGCCAAGCTGTACGGCTCCGAGAAGGCCTGGCTCATCGCCGACGAACTCGTCCAGATCCGTGGCGGACGCGGCTACGAGACCGCCGACTCGCTCGCCGCCCGCGGCGAGCGGGCCGTCCCCGCCGAACAGCTCCTGCGCGACCTGCGCATCAACCGGATCTTCGAGGGCTCCACCGAGATCATGCACCTGCTGATCGCCCGCGAGGCCGTCGACGCCCACCTCTCCGTCGCCGGGGACCTCATCGACCCCGAGAAGTCCCTCGGCGACAAGGCCCGGGCCGGCGTGCGGGCCGGCGGCTTCTACGCCCGCTGGCTTCCGGGACTCGTCACCGGCGCGGGGCAACTTCCCGGTTCGTACGGGGAGTTCGGCGCCCTCGCGGGACACCTCCGGTACGTCGAGCGGACCTCCCGCAAGCTCGCCCGGTCCACCTTCTACGCGATGTCCCGCTGGCAGGGCCGCATGGAGCTCAAGCAGGCGTTCCTCGGGCGGACCGTCGACATCGGAGCCGAGCTGTTCGCGATGAGCGCGGCGTGCGTCCGGGCCGAACTGCTCCGCACCACCGGCGACCACGGGCCCGAGGCCCACCGGCTGGCGGACGCCTTCTGCCGCCAGGCGCGGCTCCGGACCGAGGAGCTCTTCGGCCGCCTCTGGTCGAACACGGACGACCTGGACCGGCGGATCGTCGACGGCGTCCTCGCGGGGCGCTACACCTGGATGGAGGCGGGCATCGTGGACCCCAGCGGCGACGGCCCCTGGATCGCGGACGCACCCCCGGGCCCGTCGAGCGAGCGGAACGTCCACCGCAGGATCCCCTGACGGCCGCGTCCACGTGCCGGACCGGCCCGCGCGCGGGGCGCGCCGCGCGGCAGGATGGCGGGCGTGACCCTCATCGACATCCCCGGCTCCAAGTCCGTCACCGCCCGCGCGCTGTTCCTCGCCGCCGCCGCCGAGGGCACCACCACCCTCACGCGTCCGCTCGTCTCCGACGACACCGAGGGGTTCGCCGAGGGTCTCGCGGCCCTCGGCTACGCCGTCCGCCGGGAGCCCGGTGCCTGGCACATCGAGGGCCGCCCGGCCGGGCCGGGGGCGGACGAGGCCGACGTGTACTGCCGTGACGGCGCGACCACCGCCCGGTTCCTGCCGACCCTCGTGGCCGCCGGCCACGGCACGTACCGCTTCGACGCCTCCGCGCAGATGCGCCGACGCCCCCTCGGCCCGCTCAGCACCGCCCTGCGGGGCCTCGGCGTCGACCTGCGGCACGGCGGGGAGGACGGTCACCACCCGCTCGACGTCCATGCCGCCGGGGTCGAGGGCGGGGCGCTCACCCTGGACGCCGGGCAGTCCTCGCAGTACCTCACCGCGCTGCTCATGCTGGGCCCGCTGACCGCGGAGGGCCTCGACATCACCGTCACGGACCTGGTCTCGGAGCCGTACGTCGAGATCACGCTCGCGATGATGCGGGCGTTCGGGGCCGAGGTCCGCCAGGAGGGGCGCACCTATCGCGTCGCCCCCACCGGCTACCGGGCGCGGACGTACGGCATCGAGCCCGACGCCTCCACCGCCAGCTACTTCTTCGCCGCCGCCGCCCTGGAGCCGGGCCGTTCCGTCACCGTCCCCGGCCTCGGGACCGGCGCCCTCCAGGGCGACCTGGCCTTCGTCGACGTCCTGCGCCGCATGGGCGCCGACGTCGAGACCGGCGCCGACGGGACCACCGTCCGCTCCACCGGCACCCTGCGCGGACTCACCGTCAACATGCGGGACATCTCGGACACCATGCCGACCCTCGCGGCGATCGCGCCGTTCGCCGACGGGCCGGTCCGCATCGAGGACGTGGCCAACACCCGGGTCAAGGAGTGCGACCGGCTCGACGCCTGCGCCGAGAACCTGCGCCGCCTCGGCATCACCGTCGAGACCGGCCCGGACTGGATCGAGATCCACCCGGGCACCCCGGCGGGACCCGTGGAGATCGCCACGCACGGCGATCACCGGATCGTGATGTCCTTCGCGGTCACGGCCCTGCGCACGCCGGGGATCACCTTCGACGACCCGGGTTGTGTGAAGAAGACGTTCCCCGACTTCCACCGGGCGTTCGACACGTTCGTCCACACCCCGTGAAGACCGCACAGTCTTTGCGGCAAGAATGGGGGGCATGAGCGACCGCCCCTCTCCTCTCGCCGACCCGCACATCGCCTTCGACGTCTCCGAAGGACGCCGGGACATCGTCGTCCTCGGCTCGACCGGGTCCATCGGCACGCAGGCCATCGACCTGGTGCTGCGCAATCCCGACCGTTTCCGGGTCACCGCCCTGGCCGCCTCCGGCGGCCGGATCGGACTGCTCGCCGAGCAGGCGCACCGGCTGAAGGTCCGGACGGTCGCGGTCGCCCGCGAGGACGTGGTCGAGGAGCTGCGTACGGCCCTGCGGGCGCTGTACGGCTCCGAGCCACTGCCGGAGCTGCTCGTGGGCCCGGACGCGGCGACCCAGCTGGCGGCCTCGCCGTGCCACACCGTCCTCAACGGCATCACCGGCTCCATCGGCCTCGCGCCGACCCTCGCCGCCCTCGAAGCGGGCCGCACCCTGGCCCTCGCCAACAAGGAGTCGCTGATCGTCGGCGGCCCCCTGGTGAAGGCGCTCGCCAAGCCGGGCCAGATCATCCCGGTCGACTCCGAGCACGCGGCCCTCTTCCAGGCGCTCGCCGCCGGCACCCGCGCCGACGTCCGCAAGCTGGTCGTCACGGCCTCCGGAGGCCCCTTCCGCGGCCGTACGCGCGAGCAGCTGGCCCATGTCACCCGGGAGGACGCGCTCGCCCACCCGACCTGGGCCATGGGCCCGGTGATCACGGTGAACAGCGCGACCCTGGTGAACAAGGGCCTGGAGGTCATCGAGGCCCATCTGCTCTACGACATCCCGTTCGACCGCATCGAGGTCGTCGTCCACCCGCAGTCGTACGTCCACTCGATGGTCGAGTTCACGGACGGCTCGACGCTCGCCCAGGCCACCCCGCCGGACATGCGCGGCCCGATCGCCATCGGCATCGGCTGGCCGGAGCGGGTCCCGGACGCGGCCCCCGCCTTCGACTGGACGAAGGCCTCCACCTGGGAGTTCTTCCCGCTCGACACCGAGGCCTTCCCGTCCGTGGGTCTGGCCCGGCACGTGGGCGAGCTGGGCGGCACCGCCCCCGCCGTCTTCAACGCGGCGAACGAGGAGTGCGTCGAGGCGTTTCTCGCGGGACGGCTGCCGTTCAACGGAATCATGGATACGGTCACCGCTGTCGTCACCGAGCACGGAAAGCCCCGTGGGGGAACCCCGCTCACGGTGTCGGACGTCCTCGAAGCGGAGACCTGGGCACGGGCCCGGGCCCGAGAGCTCGCAGCGAAGGCAACAGCGGAGGCCCGCGCATGACCGAAATGCTCCTGTACGCCCTGGGCATCGTGCTGTTCGCGTTGGGACTCCTCGTCTCCATCGCCTGGCACGAGCTCGGCCACCTCTCCACGGCCAAGCTCTTCGGCATCCGCGTGCCGCAGTACATGGTCGGCTTCGGCCCCACGATCTGGTCGAGGAAGCGCGGCGAGACCGAGTACGGCCTCAAGGCCATCCCGGCGGGCGGCTACATCCGGATGATCGGCATGTTCCCGCCGGGCGAGGACGGCAAGATCGAGGCCCGCTCCACCTCGCCCTGGCGCTCCATGATCGAGGACGCCCGCGAAGCCTCGTACGAGGAGCTCAAGCCGGGCGACGAGACGCGGCTCTTCTACACGCGCAAGCCGTGGAAGCGCGTGATCGTGATGTTCGCCGGACCGTTCATGAACCTGGTCCTGGCGGCGCTGCTGTTCTTCGGCTCGATGATGACGATCGGCACCGCGGGGCAGACGACCCAGGTCGCCGGCGTGCAGCAGTGCGTCATCAAGCAGAGCGAGAAGCGGGAGACGTGCCGGTCGGGCGACCCCGTCTCCCCGGCGTTCAAGGCGGGTCTGAAGGAGGGCGACAGGATCGTCGCCTTCAACGGGACCCCGGTCTCCGACTGGGACACCCTCTCCGACCGCATCCGCGACACCATCGGGCCCGCCACGGTCACCGTCGAGCGGGGCGGACAGCGCCTCGACCTGCACCCCGTCCTCGTCCCCAACGTGGTGCCGCAGAAGGACGCGGACGGCAAGGTCGTCCAGCCGCTGCACTACACCAAGGCCGGATACCTCGGCTTCGCCTCCAAGACCGAGGTCGCGCCGCTCACCTTCGGCGAGACCACCGAGCGGATGACCGACCTCCTGGAGAACGGCGTCCACTCGGTCATCGCCCTCCCGGGCAAGATCCCCGGTCTGTGGGACGCCACCTTCGGGGACGGCGAGCGCGCCGAGGACTCCCCGGTCGGCGTCGTCGGCGCCGCCCGCATCACCGGTGAGCTGATGACCGTCGAGGCGCCGCCGACGACGATCCTCGTCTGGTTCATGAACCTGCTGGTCATGTTCAACGTCTCGCTGTTCCTGTTCAACATGCTCCCGCTGCTGCCGCTCGACGGCGGTCACATCGCGGGCGCCCTGTGGGAGTCCGTCCGCCGTCACACGGCCCGGATCTTCAAGCGCCCCGACCCCGGCCCGTTCGACGTGGCCAAGCTGATGCCCGCGGCCTACGTGGTCGCCGGTGTCTTCGTCTGCTTCACCCTGCTCGTCCTCGCCGCCGACATCGTCAACCCGGTGAAACTGACGTAGCTCCCAGGGGGGCCGGACCCGGTGGTGTCCGGCCCCCCGCCCCCGGGGCGGTAACCTCGGAGACCTGAGCCCGCCGACGCACAACCTTGAGGTTGCACTTCAGATGACCGCGATTTCTCTCGGTATCCCGACCGTTCCGACCCGGCTCGCCGAGCGGCGCAAGAGCCGCCAGATCCAGGTCGGCAGCGTGGCCGTCGGCGGTGACGCGCCCGTCTCCGTCCAGTCGATGACGACGACCCGCACCTCCGACATCGGCGCCACGCTCCAGCAGATCGCCGAGCTGACGGCCTCCGGCTGCCAGATCGTCCGCGTGGCCTGCCCGACCCAGGACGACGCCGACGCGCTCGCCACCATCGCCCGCAAGTCGCAGATCCCCGTGATCGCCGACATCCACTTCCAGCCGAAGTACGTCTTCGCCGCGATCGACGCCGGCTGCGCGGCCGTCCGCGTCAACCCGGGCAACATCAAGCAGTTCGACGACAAGGTCAAGGAGATCGCCAAGGCGGCCGGCGACGCCCGCGTCCCGATCCGCATCGGCGTCAACGCCGGCTCGCTCGACGCCCGCCTGCTGAAGAAGTACGGCAAGGCCACCCCCGAGGCGCTCGTCGAGTCCGCGCTCTGGGAGGCCTCCCTCTTCGAGGAGCACGGCTTCCGCGACATCAAGATCTCGGTCAAGCACAACGACCCGGTCGTCATGGTCGAGGCCTACCGCCAGCTCGCCGCCCAGTGCGACTACCCGCTGCACCTCGGCGTCACCGAGGCGGGCCCGGCCTTCCAGGGCACCATCAAGTCGGCCGTCGCCTTCGGCGCGCTGCTCTCCCAGGGCATCGGCGACACCATCCGCGTCTCCCTCTCCGCGCCGCCGGCCGAGGAGATCAAGGTCGGCATCCAGATCCTGGAGTCGCTGAACCTGCGCCAGCGCCGCCTGGAGATCGTCTCCTGCCCGTCCTGCGGCCGCGCCCAGGTCGACGTCTACAAGCTCGCCGAGGAGGTCACCGCCGGCCTCGACGGCATGACCGTCCCCCTGCGCGTCGCCGTCATGGGCTGCGTCGTCAACGGCCCCGGCGAGGCCCGCGAGGCCGACCTCGGCGTCGCCTCCGGCAACGGCAAGGGCCAGATCTTCGTCAAGGGCGAGGTCATCAAGACCGTGCCCGAGTCGAAGATCGTCGAGACCCTCATCGAGGAGGCGCTCAAGATCGCCGAGCAGATGGAGAAGGACGGCGTCGCCAGCGGCGAGCCGACGGTCGCCATCGGCGCCTGACGATTCCACGCCGGAAGCCCCTCCACCCCACCCGGGGGGAGGGGCTTCCCGCTTGTGACGGGCCCCGCCGCAGGGCACGGGGGTACAGTGCGGAGACCAGCAATCCGTCCCGTGAGGCCCCCTCGTGCTGACAGAGACCACCACTCGGGTCCTCGAACCCGCCGACCTCGGCGCCGCGCTCGCCGTCCTGGAGAGCGCCCCCGTCGAGAACGCCTTCGTGACCGCCCGCGTCCAGATCGCCGGGCTCGATCCCTGGCGCCTCGGCGGCGAGATGTGGGGCTGGTACACCGAGGGACGCCTGCGCTCGCTCTGCTACTCCGGCGCCAACCTCGTCCCGATCTGCGCCACCCCCGACGCCGTCCGCGCCTTCGCCGACCGGGCCCGCAGGATCGGCCGCCGCTGCTCCTCGATCGTCGGCCCCGCCGAGGCCACTGGCGAGCTGTGGCGCCTCCTGGAGCCCAGCTGGGGCCCCGCGAGGGACGTCCGCGCCCACCAGCCGCTGATGATCGCCGAGGAACCCTCCGCCGCCGTCGCCCCCGATCCGCTGGTGCGGCGCGTCCGCAAGGACGAGATGGAGGCGATCATGCCCGCCTGCGTGGCCATGTTCACCGAGGAGGTCGGCGTCTCGCCGCTCGCCAACGACGGCGGACTCCTCTACCAGGCCCGCGTCGCCGAGCTCGTCGGCGCCGGCCGCTCCTTCGCCCGCATCGAGGACGGCAAGGTCGTCTTCAAGGCCGAGATCGGCGCCGCCACCCGCCAGGCCTGCCAGATCCAGGGCGTCTGGGTCGCCCCCGAGCACCGCGGCAAGGGCCTCTCCGAGACGGGCATGGCCGCCGTCCTCCAGTACGCCCTGGCCGACGTCGCGCCCGTCGTCAGCCTGTACGTCAACGACTTCAACACCCCGGCGAGGGCCGCGTACCGCCGCGTCGGCTTCCGCGAGACCGGTGCGTTCATGAGCGTGCTGTTCTGAGGCGCCGGGCGGCTTGTAGGGTGCGCCGCATGGATGACGCAGAGGTCGTGATCGGTCCGGTCAATCTCGCCGCCCGGGTGGACGAGGCCCTCGCCGTGCAGGCCGTCGCCTTCGGCCTGGACGCGGGCGAGGTCGCCGTACGCCGCCACATCGTGCTGCGCCACCTCCTCAGTCCCGGCGCCCGCGCCTACGGGGCCACCACCCCCGACGGGCGGCTCGTCGGCTTCGTGTACGGCATGCCCAACGACCGCACCCACTGGTGGTCCACCGTCGTCGAGACCTACCTGCGGGCCACCGGCACCGCCGACTGGCTCGACGACTCCTTCGTCATCACCGAACTCCACGTCCACCCCGGCTTCCAGGGCCGGGGCGTGGGCCGCGGGCTGATCACCACCATCACCGACGGCGCCGACGAGAAGCGGTCCATCCTCTCCGCGATCGACACCGACTCCCCGGCCCGCGGCCTCTACCGCTCCCTCGGCTACGTCGACCTCGCCCGCCAGGTGCACTTCCCGAGCGCCCCCCGCCCGTACGCGGTCATGGGAGCGCCCCTGCCGCTCAAGCGCCGGAACTGATTTCTCCTGCCAGGGGCGGCCCGGCTAACCTCGGGGCCATCACCTTCAGTCCCGGCAGGAGTACGAGAACCATGGCCAACGCACCGGTCCAGCGCATGTCCCAGTTGATGGCGAAGACGCTGCGCGACGACCCGGCGGACGCCGAGGTCCTCAGCCACAAGCTCCTCGTCCGCGCCGGCTACGTCCGCCGCACCGCCGCCGGCATCTGGAGCTGGCTGCCGCTGGGCAAGAAGGTCCTCTCCAACGTCGAGCGGATCGTCCGCGAGGAGATGGACGCCATCGGCGCGCAGGAGGTCTCCCTGCCCGCGCTGCTGCCCCGTGAGCCGTACGAGGCGACCGGCCGCTGGGACGAGTACGGCGCCGAGCTCTTCCGCCTCCAGGACCGCAAGGGCGGCGACTACCTCCTCGGCCCGACCCACGAGGAGATCTTCACGCTCCTGGTGAAGGACCAGTGCTCGTCCTACAAGGACCTGCCCGTCATCCTGTACCAGATCCAGACCAAGTTCCGCGACGAGGCCCGCCCCCGCGCCGGCATCCTGCGCGGCCGCGAGTTCCTCATGAAGGACTCGTACTCCTTCGACACGGAGGACGAGGGCCTCGGCCACTCGTACGCCCTGCACCGCCAGGCCTACCAGCGCGTCTTCGAGCGCCTCGGCCTCGACTACCGCATCTGCGCCGCCACCGCCGGCGCCATGGGCGGCTCGAAGTCCGAGGAGTTCCTCGCCCCCGCCGAGGCCGGCGAGGACACCTTCGCCGACTGCCCGAACTGCGACTTCGCCGCGAACACCGAAGCGGTGTACCAGGCCGTGAAGCCGGTCGACGCCGACGCGGTGCCCGCCGCCGAGGAGATCCCGACCCCCGACACCCCCACGATCGAGACGCTCGCCGCCTCCCTGGGCGTGCCCGCCTCCGCCACCCTGAAGAACCTCCTGGTGAAGGTCGACGGCGAGATCGTCGCCATCGGCGTCCCCGGCGACCGCGAGGTCGACATGGACAAGGTCGAGGCCCACTTCGGCCCGACCGCCACCGTCGAGCTGGTGACGGAGGAGGACTTCGCGCAGCGCGCCGACCTCGTCCGCGGCTACGTCGGCCCCCAGGGCCTGGAGAAGGTCACCTACCTCGCCGACCCCCGCGTGGCCCCCGGCACGGCCTGGATCACGGGCGCCAACAAGGACGGCATGCACGCGAAGAACGTCGTCGCGGGCCGTGACTTCGAGGTCGCCGAGTACGTCGACGTCGTCGTCGTCCAGGAGGGTGACCCGTGCCCCAAGTGTGGCACCGGCCTCAAGCTGGACCGCGCCATCGAGATCGGCCACATCTTCCAGCTGGGCCGCAAGTACGCCGACGCCCTCAAGCTCGACGTCCTCGGCCAGAACGGCAAGCCGGTCCGCGTGACCATGGGCTCGTACGGCATCGGCGTCTCCCGCGCGGTCGCCGCCCTCGCCGAGCAGACCGCCGACGAGAAGGGCCTGTGCTGGCCGGCCGAGGTCGCCCCGGCCGACGTCCACGTCGTCGCCGCCGGCAAGGCGCTCCAGACGGAGCTGGCCCTGGAGGTCTCGGAGAAGCTCTCCGCGGCAGGCCTCCGCGTCCTCGTCGACGACCGCGCGGGCGTCTCCCCGGGCGTCAAGTTCACCGACGCCGAGCTCATGGGCGTCCCGAAGATCCTCGTCGCGGGCCGCCGCTCCGGCGAGGGCGTCGTGGAGCTGAAGGACCGCCGGACCGGCGAGCGCGAGGAGCTCACCGTCGACGAGGCCCTCGCCCGCCTGTCGGCGTAACCCCGTGCGACCCGCCGCCCCGCCCCGCCGAGCGCGGGGCGGGGCGGCGGTGTCACGCGCCCTGGTCGTGCGGGGACGGTTCGACCGAGCTGCCCGTGAGGTCCTCCACCGCCTCGACCGCCGCCGCCCGCCCCTTCAGATACGCCTCGCTCACCGGCGGCGGTGCCGTCGTGGACTCCTCGGGACCCGCCGGCGTCGCACGCTCCAGGAACCGCAGCAGTTCCACCGGGATCGGCAGGACCAGCGTCGAGTTCTTCTCCGCGGACACCGCCATCACCGTCTGCAGCAGACGCAGCTGCAGCGCCGCCGGCTGGTCCGACATCACCCCCGCCGCCTCGGCCAGCTTCTTCGAGGCCTGGAGTTCGGCGTCCGCGTTGATGACCCGCGCCCGCCGCTCCCGGTCCGCCTCCGCCTGCCGGGCCATCGAGCGCTTCATGGTCTCCGGCAGCGACACGTCCTTGATCTCGACCCGGTCGATCGCGACGCCCCAGCCCATCGCGGGACTGTCGAGCATCAGCTCAAGACCCTGGTTGAGCTTCTCCCGGTTCGACAGCAGGTCGTCGAGGTCGCTCTTGCCGATGATCGACCGCAGCGAGGTCTGCGCCATCTGCGAGACCGCGAACTTGTAGTCCTCGACCCGCACCACCGCGTCCGCGGGGTCGACGACCTTGAAGTACACGACCGCGTCCACCCGCACGGTCACGTTGTCACGGGTGATGCCCTCCTGCGCCGGCACCGGCATCGTGACGATCTGCATGTTCACCTTGTGCAGGCGGTCGACGAGCGGGACGATCATCGTGAATCCCGGCGTCCGCACGTCGTCGCGCAGCCGGCCGAAGCGGAAGACGACGCCGCGCTCGTACTGCTTGACCACCCGCGCGGCCGCGCCCGCGTACACGGCGAACGCCGCGGCCGCGCCGGCCGCCGCCACCAGCAGTTCTTCGATCATCACGGCCCCCTGGAATCGGCCGAAAGCTACACAAAGGGTATTCCCCTACAGCCAGCTCGCGAACTCCAGGAGCAGCTCCGCGTCCTGCCGCCGGCCCGCCGTCAGCGCCCGCGTCCCCGACTCGACCGCGCGGAACAGGGTCCAGCCGCGCAGTCGCTCCCGGTCCAGGTCCAGGGAGTCCGCCAGCTTGTTGACCCGCCGCCGGGCCGCCGAGGCCCCCGAGGACGCCGCCACGAGGTCCTCGACCCGGTCCCGTACGAGCCGGGCGAGGTCGTAGGCCCGCTCGCCGACCAGCGGCTCGGGGCCGACGGCCAGCCAGGGCGTCCGGTCGCCGGCGAGCACCTTGCCCTGCCGGAAGTTCCCGTGCAGCAGCACCGTCTCCGTCCCGGCCGCCAGCAGCTCCTCGCGGGCGGCGAGCGCCGCCGCCGTCAGGTCGCCGGCCGCCGCGTCCGCGCGGTAGGACTCCATGGCGGAGGCCTGCCGGGCGGTCCGCTCCGCCACCGTCTCGAAGCCGTGCCCGGCCGGGGGGTCGACCCACAGCCTCCGTACGGTTCCGGCGGCCTCCAGGAGCGCCTTCGCCTCCGGCAGGGAGCGCAGCGAGACCTCGGGGTGCAGCCGTTCGAGGACGAGCGCGCCCTCCCCGGCCCCGTCGAGGAGCTCGACCGCGCCCCAGCCGTTCCAGTGCTCCAGCGCGTCCCGTTCGAGGTCGGGACGGGCGAACGGCGGGGCGATCTTGAGCGCGGCGGGGGAGCCGTCGGAGCGCCGGACGAGCACCACCAGGCTGCTGCGTCCGCCGGGGGCCATCACCCGCTCGGTGTCCAGCGACGCGTGGGCGACCGCCTGCTCGGCGAGCCCGGGCAGCGTGCCGAGCCACTCGGCCGCCGCGGTGTCCCCGTACGTCTCGCGGAGGGTCCTGGCCAGTCGCTGCGGCGGTTCGAAACCCATGCGTACGTTGTTCCTTCGGTCGGGGCGGGACTCGGTCGGGGCGGGACTACACCCGCTCGGCGAGCCCAGGAAAGGTTACGTCGCTGCCGCGCCAGCGGACCGCGCGTACCGCCGCCTCCCGGAGCGCGGCGGCCGCCTCGCCCCGCGCGCGCCCCTCGAAGGCCCGTACGAGGTCGGAGTACACCCCGGCCACCCGCTCCTCCAGGACCGTCGCGAGCCGTACGGCTCCGGCGGGGTCCGCGACCGTGAACGGCAGCTCGTACGCGGCCTCCGCCGCCACCGGCGTCGCGCCCAGGTCCCGCACGGTCCGGCGCAGCGCGTCCCGCCGTGCCCGGTGCGCCTCGTACGCGGCGGTGGCCTCGGCCCGCCGCTCGGTGCCGATCCGGCCGCCGACGACCCCGTAGCCGTACACCGCGGCGTGCTCGGCGGCCAGCGCGGCCTGGGCGGCGACGAGGGCGCTCATGCCCGTGCTCCTTCGGTCAGCAGGTAGACGTGGGCGGCGCCGGAGGCCGCCACGGAGGCGAGCAGCCGGGCGTACTCGGGCGGGGCCGTGAGCAGGGCGGCGGCGTGGCCGTCGGAGGCCGTCCGCTCGGCGGCCGCGAGCTCCTTGAGGGCCGCCCGGGGGTCGGTCGCCACCCGGACGGGCGTGGGGGAGGCCGCGGGCCTTCCCGAGGCGGGGGCGGGAGAGGCGCCCGCGGGGCCGGAGGGGGAGGCGGGACCGGGGGACGCCGTGGTGGTCCCCGGTGCCGGGTCCACCGTCGTGCCGCCCTCGCCGAGGGCCTTCGCGTGGGCCGCCACCGCGCGCCGGAGCGGGGCCAGCCGGGCGGCCAGGGCGGGATGGGCGGCGAGCGTCGCGTCGTAACGTTCCAGCAGGCCGCGCGCGGCCGTCACCGACCGCAGCCGCAGGGCCGCCTCGGCGCGCGCCACCCGTTCGGCCTCGACCTCGGCGGCGTTCGGGCGCCGGGGCCCGCCGACCGGCGGGGAGGTGCAGGCCGCGAGGGCCGTCGCTCCGGCCGCCGCGCCCGCCACGAGGAGTGCGCGTCTGCCCGTCGTCGTCACGCCTGCTCTCCCCGTCTGCCGTACCTGGTCGAAGATCGTCGAGATCACCGCAGGCGAGCGTACCCGCGGGCCCCGGGGCGATGGACGGCAACACCCTCCCGGACCGGATACCCTTTGGTCTGACACGCGACGAACCCACAACAGCACACGCGGCCGAGGAGTCACCCGGATGAGCACCACCCAGAGCGACAGGCTGCGCGGACTCGTGGAGCCGCTCGTCGCCGCGAAGGACCTGGATCTGGAAGAGATCGAGGTGTCCCGGGCCGGCCGCCGCGGGCTGCTGCGGATCGTCGTCGACTCGGACGAGGGCGTGGAGCTGGACGCGTGCGCCGAGCTGAGCCGCGCGATCTCCGAGAAGCTCGACGAGACCGACGCGATGGGCGAGGGCGAGTACGTCCTCGAAGTCAGCTCCCCGGGCGCCGACCGCCCCCTCACCGAGCACCGCCACTACGTGCGCGCCACCGGCCGCCTGGCCAAGCTCCAGCTGGCCGAGGGCGGGGACCTGGTCGCGCGCATCCTGGCCGTGGACGAGGACGGCCTCGACATGGAGGTGCCGGGCGTGAAGGGGCGCAAGCCCACCGCCCGCCGGGTCGAGTTCGCCGAGATCGCCAAGGCGCGTGTCGAGATCGAGTTCAACCGCAAGGACAAGAAGGAAGAGGAGGCGTAGCCGTGGACATCGACGTGAAGCTCCTGAAGGGCTTGGCACAGGAGAAGGAAATCTCCTTCGAGATGCTGGTCGAGGCGATCGAGTCGGCCCTCCTCATCGCGTACCACCGCACCCCCGACGCCCGTCGCCACGCGCGCGTGGAACTGAACCGGGCCACCGGTCACGTGACGGTGTGGGCGAAGGAGGACCCCTCCGAGCTGGAGGAGGGCCAGGAGCCCAAGGACTTCGACGACACCCCGTCGGACTTCGGACGGATCGCGGCGAGCACCGCCCGTCAGGTCATCCAGCAGCGGCTGCGGGACGCCGAGAACGACGTGACCTTCGGCGAGTACGCGCGCCGCGAGGGCGATGTCGTCGCCGGTGTGGTGCAGCAGGGCAAGGACCCGAAGAACGTCCTCGTCAAGCTGGACGACAAGCTGGAGGCCATCCTTCCGGTGCAGGAGCAGGTGCCGGGCGAGGAGTACACGCACGGCCTGCGGCTGCGCACGTACGTCGTCCGGGTGGCGAAGGGTGTGCGCGGTCCGTCCGTCACCCTCTCGCGCACGCACCCCAACCTGGTGAAGAAGCTCTTCGCCCTGGAGGTCCCGGAGATCGCCGACGGTTCGGTCGAGATCGCGGCGATCGCCCGTGAGGCCGGTCACCGCACCAAGATCGCCGTCCGTTCCACCCGTTCGGGCCTGAACCCCAAGGGCGCCTGCATCGGCCCGATGGGCAGCCGCGTCCGCAACGTGATGGCGGAGCTGCTCGGCGAGAAGATCGACATCGTCGACTGGTCGGACGACCCGGCCGAGATGGTGGCGAACGCGCTGTCGCCGGCGCGGGTCTCCAAGGTCGAGGTCGTGGACCTCGCCGCCCGCTCCGCCCGGGTGACGGTGCCGGACTACCAGCTGTCCCTGGCCATCGGCAAGGAGGGCCAGAACGCCCGCCTGGCCGCGCGTCTCACCGGCTGGCGGATCGACATCCGTCCGGACACGGAGCCGGCGGAGCCGCAGGCCTGAGACCGTTTTTGGCCAACAACTGTTCGATTCTTGCCCCGAACGGGTGGGGTCGGTACGGGGAGGTAGACTTAATAGTGTCTGGCCGGACGCATGCCCGCGTGTGCCCTGAACGAACCTGTGTGGGATGTCGGGAGCGAGCGGCCAAGAGCGATCTGCTGCGGATCGTGGTGAATAAGGACGAGTGCGTTCCCGATCATCGCGGTACGCTGCCCGGCCGGGGTGCGTACCTGCACCCCGCCGTGGTCTGTCTCGACCTGGCGGTCCGCCGCCGGGCCTTTCCGAGGGCCTTCAAGGTCCAGGGACCGCTCGACACGGAGGCGCTCCGCCACCACGTCGAGCGGGCGGCACCGCAGTGAACAAGAAGTACGGCACGGAACACCGTGCGGTCAGGTACCTCGCGAGTTGGAAGTAGGTCGAGATTGCGATGAGCACTCGATGAGTACGCGATGAGTACGCCCATGAAGTAGCGACGGTCCGGCGGTAACCGGACCTATAAAGGAGCGAAGTGGCTAAGGTCCGGGTATACGAACTCGCCAAGGAGTTCGGTGTGGAGAGCAAGGTCGTCATGGCCAAGCTCCAAGAACTCGGTGAATTCGTCCGTTCGGCGTCCTCGACGATCGAGGCGCCGGTCGTGCGCAAGTTGACTGACGCTTTGCAGGGTCCCGGCGGCAACGCCGGCAAGACCGCTGCCAAGCCCGGCGCGCCCCGCAAGGCGGCGCCTTCCCCCGCGGCGCCGTCTCCGGCCGCCGCGGCCCGTCCCGCTGCTCCGAAGCCCGGCGCCCCGGCCCCC
Source organism: Streptomyces sp. NPDC096079 (assembly GCF_040303145.1). NCBI lineage: Bacteria > Bacillati > Actinomycetota > Actinomycetes > Kitasatosporales > Streptomycetaceae > Streptomyces > Streptomyces sp. NPDC096079. The sequence goes on along the minus strand of NZ_JBEOST010000011.1, from coordinate 40,748 downwards.
AAGCCGGCCCCCGCCGCGCCCGCGGCGCCGGCGCCGGTCACTCCGGCCGCGCCCGCGAGCAGCACCCCCTCTCCGGCTCCGGCCGCCTCGGGCCCCCGCCCGGGCCCGAAGCCCGCGCCCAAGCCGGTCACGCCGGCTCCGGCCGCCCCGGAGTTCACCGCGCCTCCGTCGGCTCCCGCCGCCGGTCCGCGCCCCGGTGGCGCCACCCCGGGTCCCCGTCCCACCGGCGAGCGTCCCGCCCGCCCGGGTCAGGGTTCCCCCCGCCCGCAGGGCCAGGGCGCGCCGCGCCCCGGCGGCCAGCAGGCCCCCCGTCCGGGCGGTGCCCGTCCGGCCGGTCCCCGTCCGGGCAACAACCCCTTCACCTCGGGTGGCTCCACCGGAATGGCGCGCCCGCAGGCGCCCCGTCCGGGTGGCGGCGCTCCCCGTCCCGGCGGCCCCGGTGCCGTTCCGGGCGCCCCGCGTCCGCAGGGTGGCCCCGGTGGCGCCCCGCGTCCGCAGGGTCAGGGCGGTGCCCGTCCGACCCCCGGTGGCATGCCTCGTCCGCAGGCTCCCCGTCCGGGCGGCGCGCCCGGCGGTAACCGTCCGAACCCGGGCATGATGCCGCAGCGTCCCGCTGCCGGCCCGCGTCCCGGCCCCGGCGGTCGTGGCCCCGGTGGCCCCGGCGGTCGTCCGGGCGGTCCCGGTGGTGGCGGCGGCGGTCGTCCCGGCTTCGCCGGTCGTCCGGCCGGTCCCGGCGGTGGCGGCGGCGGCTTCGCCGGCCGTCCCGGTGGTCCCGGTGGCGGCGGCGGTCGTCCGGGTGGTCCCGGCGGCGGTGGCGGCGGCTTCGGCGGTCGTCCCGGTGGCTTCGGTGGCCGTCCCGGCGGTCCGGGTGGCCGTGGTGGCACGCAGGGCGCCTTCGGCCGTCCCGGCGGTCCCGCGCGTCGTGGTCGCAAGTCGAAGCGTCAGAGGCGCCAGGAGTACGAGGCCATGCAGGCCCCGTCCGTGGGCGGCGTGATGCTTCCCCGCGGTGGCGGCGAGGTCATCCGCCTGTCGCGCGGTGCCTCCCTCACCGACTTCGCCGAGAAGATCGGCGCCAACCCGGCGTCGCTCGTCGCGGTGATGATGAACCTCGGCGAGATGGTCACGGCGACGCAGTCGGTCTCCGACGACACGCTGCAGATGCTCGGTGACGAGATGAACTACCAGGTTCAGATCGTCTCCCCGGAGGAGGAGGACCGCGAGCTCCTCGAGTCCTTCGACATCGAGTTCGGCGAGGACGAGGGCGGCGAAGAGGCCCTGGTCTCCCGTCCGCCGGTCGTCACCGTCATGGGTCACGTCGACCACGGAAAGACCCGACTGCTCGACGCGATCCGCAAGACGAACGTCGTCGCGGGCGAGGCCGGTGGCATCACGCAGGGCATCGGTGCCTACCAGGTGGGCACCGAGGTCAACGGCGAGGACCGCAAGATCACCTTCATCGACACCCCGGGTCACGAGGCGTTCACCGCCATGCGTGCCCGTGGTGCGAAGTCGACCGACATCGCGATCCTCGTGGTCGCGGCCAACGACGGCGTCATGCCGCAGACGATCGAGGCGCTCAACCACGCCAAGGCCGCCGGCGTCCCGATCGTCGTCGCGGTCAACAAGATCGACGTCGAGGGCGCGGACCCGACCAAGGTCCGCGGTCAGCTGACCGAGTTCGGTCTGGTGGCCGAGGAGTACGGCGGCGACACGATGTTCGTCGACATCTCCGCCAAGCAGGGTCTGCACATCGACTCCCTGCTGGAGGCCGTGATCCTCACCGCCGACGCCTCGCTCGACCTTCGGGCCAACCCGAACCAGGACGCGCAGGGTATTGCGATCGAGTCCCACCTCGACCGCGGTCGCGGTGCCGTCTCGACCGTCCTGGTCCAGCGCGGAACGCTGCGCATCGGCGACACCGTGGTGGTCGGCGACGCGTACGGCCGCGTCCGGGCGATGCTCGACGACAAGGGCAACAACGTCGAGGAGGCGGCCCCGTCGACTCCCGTCCTGGTGCTCGGTCTCACCAACGTGCCGGGTGCCGGCGACAACCTCCTGGTCGTCGACGAGGACCGCACGGCCCGCCAGATCGCCGAGAAGCGCGCTGCTCGTGAGCGCAACGCCGCCTTCGCCAAGCGCGTCCGCCGGGTGTCCCTCGAGGACCTCGACAAGGTGCTCAAGGCCGGTCTGGTCCAGGAACTCAACCTCATCATCAAGGGCGACGCGTCCGGTGCGGTCGAGGCCCTCGAAGCCTCGCTGCTCCAGCTCGACGTCGGCGAAGAGGTCGACATCCGGGTCCTGCACCGCGGTGTGGGTGCGGTCACCGAGTCCGACATCGACCTGGCGATGGGCTCCGACGCCATCGTCATCGGCTACAACGTCCGTGCGGCCGGCCGTGCCGCGCAGATGGCGGAGCGCGAGGGCGTCGACGTCCGCTACTACTCGGTGATCTACCAGGCCATCGAGGAGATCGAGGCGGCCCTGAAGGGTCTCCTCAAGCCGGAGTACGAAGAGGTCGAGCTCGGTACGGCGGAGATCCGCGAGGTCTTCCGCTCGTCCAAGCTGGGCAACATCGCCGGTGTCCTCATCCGCTCCGGCGAGGTCAAGCGCAACACCAAGGCGCGCCTCATCCGCGACGGCAAGGTCATCGCCGAGGACCTCACGATCCACGGTCTGCGCCGCTTCAAGGACGACGTCACCGAGATCCGCGAAGGCTTCGAGGGCGGTATCAACCTCGGAAACTTCAACGACATCAAGATCGACGACGTCATCGCGACGTACGAGATGCGCGAGAAGCCGCGCGCGTAACGCGTAGGGCTGAGTCCGGGGCCGGTCGGCGGAAGATTATTCCGTCGATCGGCCCCGGCCGTTGCGTGTACGGTTCTGGTGTCCCTGCCAGGCGACGGCGTGGCAGGCCACCGAACCCGAACCGGCGGGACATCCGGCACCACATGTACGTGGGGACTCTGTCCTTCGACCTGCTCCTCGGCGATGTCCACTCGTTGAAGGAGAAACGCTCCGTCGTCCGGCCCATCGTCGCCGAGCTCCAGCGCAAGTTCTCCGTGAGCGCGGCCGAGGTGGGCGACCAGGACCTCCATCGCAGGGCCCGTCTCGGTGTCACGCTGGTGTCCGGGGACGCGGGGTTCGTATCGGACGTGCTCGACCGCTGTGAGCGGCTCGTCGCCGCACGCCCGGAGGTGGAGCTGCTTTCGGTGCGCCGCAGGCTCCACACTGATGAAGACTGATTGAGCAAGGCAAAGAAGGAGAAGGACCAGTGGCCGACAACGCGCGGGCGAAGAAGCTGGCAGACCTCATCCGGGAGGTGGTCGCCGAGAAGCTGCAGCGCGGCATCAAGGACCCCCGCCTGGGTACGCACGTGACCATCACGGACACCCGCGTCACCGGTGACCTGCGGGAGGCCACGGTCTTCTACACGGTCTACGGCGACGACGAGGAGCGCGCGAGCGCGGCGGCCGGCCTGGAGAGCGCCAAGGGCATCCTCCGCTCGGCCGTGGGCCGGGCGGCGGGGACGAAGTTCACCCCGACCCTGACCTTCGTGGCCGACGCCCTCCCGGAGAACGCCCGCACCATCGAGGACCTCCTCGACAAGGCGCGCGCCTCGGACGCCCAGGTGCGTCAGGCCTCCTCGGGCGCGACCTTCGCGGGCGACGCCGACCCCTACAAGAAGCCGGGCGAGGACGAAGCCGCCGAATGAGCACCGTACAGAAGACGCCCGACGGCCTTGTCATCGTCGACAAGCCGTCGGGCTTCACTTCGCACGACGTCGTGGCCAAGATGCGCGGGATCGCGAAGACCCGCCGCGTCGGCCACGCCGGCACGCTCGACCCCATGGCCACGGGCGTCCTCGTCCTCGGCGTGGAGCGGGCCACCAAGCTCCTCGGTCACCTCGCGCTGACCGAGAAGGAGTACCTGGGCACCATCCGCCTGGGCCAGACGACGATCACCGACGACGCCGAGGGCGAGATCACGGCGTCGGTCGACGCTTCGAAGGTCACCCGCGAGCAGATCGACGCGGGCGTCGCCGAACTGACCGGCGCCATCATGCAGGTGCCGTCGAAGGTCTCCGCGATCAAGATCGACGGCAAGCGGTCGTACGCGCGGGTGCGCGGCGGCGAGGAGTTCGAGATCCCGGCCCGCCCGGTCACCGTCTCCTCCTTCCGGGTGTACGACGTCCGTGAGGACACCGCCGAGGACGGCACCCCCGTCGTGGACCTGGTGGTCTCCGTCGTCTGCTCCTCCGGCACGTACATCCGGGCGCTCGCCCGGGACCTCGGCGCCGGGCTCGGCGTCGGCGGTCACCTGACCGCGCTGCGGCGCACCCGGGTCGGCCCCTACAAGCTGGACTCCGCCAGGACCCTGGACCAGCTCCAGGAGGACCTCACGGTCATGCCGGTCGCCGAGGCGGCCGCGGCGGCGTTCCCGCGCTGGGACGTCGACGAGAAGCGGGCGAAGCTGCTGCTCAACGGTGTCCGCCTGGAGATGCCGGAGTACCCGAAGGGGCCCGTCGCGGTCTTCGGACCCGAGGGGACGCTGCTCGCCCTCGTCGAGGACCAGCGGGGCAAGGCGAAGAGCCTCGCCGTCTTCGGCTGAGCGGAGATCCCCCGTCGTGGGGCGGGCACGCACGCGCGTGCCCGCCCCACGCTTTCCCCCCTCGGTTTCCCCCGCACCCACTCTGTCCTGTCGAGCCGCGGAAATTCACCCCATCGGGGAGGCGCTCGGAGTGAACGGGGGAGCGCCGGGGGGCGCTTTCTCCCACGAGCGCCTCCGGGTGATCACCGGCCGCCTACCGTCGACCCCATGGGAAGCGGGGACCTGGCGACGCTGGTGCGCATCTGCGATCCGGCGGGCCGGCCACGCGGCACCGGTTTCCTCGCCGACCACCACGGGACGGTCGTCACCAGCCACGAGGCCGTCGACGGACTGAGCCGTGTCGTCCTGCACGCCCCCGGCGACCGGACCTGGCTCGCCGAGGCCGAAGCGGTCACGCCGCTGCCCGAGAGCGGCCTCGCGCTCGTACGGACCGAAGGGCTCGGCGGCCGGCCGCTGCCGCTCGCGACCCGGCCCGAGATCGAACCCGGTACCTATGTGCGGATCGCCGCCCAGGGCTGGCGCGAGGCCCGCGTCCTCGGCCCCGCCGCCGTCACGTACACCGCCACCGACCGCTTCCACGCCCTCGCCGACGCCCTGGAGCTCGCCATCGGCACCGAGGGCGCCGAGGCGCTCCGCCGCGGCGGACAGGCCGCCGGGGGTCCCGTCCTCGACACCGTCACCGGCACCGTCCTCGCCGTCCTCGGCACCGCCCTGCACGGCGACCGCCAGGCCGCCGGATACGCCGTGCCGCTCCGCCCCGCCGGCCCGCTCACCGCCCTGCTGCGGCGCAACGCCGCCACCGTCCCCGCCTACGGCCCCGACCTCAACCTCGCCGCGATCCTGGAGCTCACCGCCACCTCCACCGGCCCCGTCCGGGAACCGGGACCCTGGCCCGAGCCCGTCGAACGCCCCGACTGCGTCCGCGAGTTCGCCCGCTTCACGGCCGGGGACACCCCCGTCCTCGCCCTCGTCGGCGCCCCCGGCACCGGCCGCACCACGGCGCTCGCCGCGCTCTGCGCCCGCCGCGCCCGGGGCGTGGCGCCCGCCCCCACCGTCCGGCTGCGCGGAGCCGATCTGCGCGCCGAGGACCCGTCCCTCGCGGACGCCGTCGGACGCGCCCTGCACCAGGCCGGCCGGATCGTCGCCGCGTCCGGGGCGCTCGGCGACACCACGAACGCCACCCCGGAACGGGCCGCCGCCCTCGCCCGGGACGCCGGCCGCCCGCTCCTCGTCGTCCTCGACGGCCCCGAGGAGATGCCCCCGCTCCTGGCCCACCGGCTCGCCGACTGGACGACGGCCACCGAGCGGTGGCTCCGCGCCCACCAGGTCCACCTCGTCACCGCCTGCCGCCCCGAGCACTGGGAGCAGGCCGGGGCGCTCTACGGACCGCGCGCCCTGCACCGCCCGGCGACCACGACCACGACCGCGACCGACGTGGGGTTCCCCGCCGCCGTGGTCCTCGGGCCGCTCTCGGCGACGGAGTCGTGCGCCGTACGCGAGGGATACGGGATCGCCGAGACGGACCTCGCCCCGGCGGACTCCCGGCACCCGCTCGCCCTGCGGCTGCTCGCCGAGGTGCGGGCGGCACTGCCCGGTGAGGTCCCGGGGCGGCCCGCGCGCGAGGAGATCTTCACGGCCTATCTGGACCTGATGTGCCTGCGGGTGGCCGTCCGGATCGCCGCGGGCTCCGGGCCGCTGCCCCGGGGGGCGGCCGTCCGCAGGCTCGCCGCGCGGGTGACCGGCCGGATGCACGAGGCGGCCCGCCGGTGCCTCGGCCCCGGGCACGGCGTCCTCGACCGCGCCTCCTTCGAGGAACTGTTCCCCTGGCGGGAGGGCTGGGCCTCCGCCGTCCTCACCGAGGGCCTGCTGGTCCCGGCGGGCTCCGGCTACCGCTTCGCCCACGAGGAGCTCGCCGACTGGGTCCAGGCCTCCCACCTGGACCTGGACACGGCCCTGCGCGCCCTGGTCCACGGCGCCGACGAGGACCGGGGGACGGCGCCCCGTCCTGACGAGGACCGGACGACGGCGGACTGCGACGACGAGGACCGGGCGACGGCGTCCTGCACCGACGAGGGGCCGACGGGCGGCGCGTCCCCCGCGCTCGGAAGGGCCCCGGCCGGCGCGGGGCGGCTGCCCGTGCCCCGGCATCGCATCGGGCCCGTGCTGCAGGCCCTGCTCCTCCTGCACCGGGACCGCGGGCCCGCCGGGCTCGCCCCGCGCCTCCGGGAGCTCGCCGAGGCGCTCGGGCGGTTCGCCGGGGAGGGGCGTGGCGGGGACGGGGCCTGGTGGGCCGCGCGGCTGCTCCGGGAGAGCGTGCGGAGGCTGCCGGACCCGCGGCCGTACCTGCCCGTCCTGCGTCTGCTCGCCGACCTGATCGGAACCCATCCGGAGCACCGGCCGGTCTTCGCCCCGTTCGGACCACCGTTCTGGCTGGCCCTGCCGGTCGGCGAGGACGAACGGATCGACCTCCTGCGCCGCCTGGTCCCGGCCGACCCCCCGCCGGGCGCCGCCGGGGGCCGGAGCCTCGACGTCGTCGCCGGGATGCTCGCCGCCGACCCCCGGGGCGTCCAGCCGCTGCTCTGCCGCTGGTTCGGGGACGACCGCGCCCTGCCCGCCGCGCCCGGCGCCACCGTCGCCACCGCCGCCCAGGCCCTGCTGCACACCCATCGGGCACTCGCCGTCGACGACCTGTGCGAGGCGCTCGTCGCCACCGCCCACCCGCTCGCAGACGGCCTCCTCGGCGCGCTCGCCGAGGACGAGCCCGCCGCCCTCTGCCGGGCCGTCGACCGCTGGGCCCACGACGACGGGCGCCCGGAGCGGCGCGTCGCCGCCGCCGCGTACGGACACCGGGTCGCCGGGCACGCCGCCACCTCCGCCGACCGCGAGCTGCTCCGCTACGCCGCCCTCGCCCTGCTCGCCCGCCCCGGCGACCAGGCCCTCCACGGGGCCGCCCTCGGCCTCCTCGTCCGCGACCCGCACAGCCGCGCCCGTCACCTGCCCCGCGCCCTGGCCGAGCCCCAGGTGCCCGCGCCCGCACTCGCCGAGGCCCTCGCGACCCACCCCGAGGAGGTCCTCGCCGCGTTCCGGGCCCGGCTCGACGGCACCGGCGAGACGGCCGCCGCCGCCCTGCGGGCCCTCGCGGAGGTCGACACCCCCGCCCTCGCCCGCCGGATCGCCGCCCTGGTCCGCGACCACGCCGCCCGCCACCCCCACGGCGCCCCGCTCGTCGCCGCCTTCGTCGACCGCCGCCTGGAGGACGGCCCGGCGGCCAGGGCGATCCTGTTCCCCCTGGTCACCGGCCTGATCCGGGGGCGTCCCGCACCGCTCAGGCGCGCCCTCGCCCCGGTCCTCGCCGCCCCCGGCAGCGGGGCCTCCCGCCATCTGCGGGCCGAGCTGCTCGACGTACTCCTCGAACACGAGCGGTACGAGGCCGAGGCCGGGGAGCTGACCGTCGTGGAGGCCCTCCTGCGGGCCGCGGCGGAGGGCGCGGAGCGGCGCAGCGAGCCGCGGACCCGGGAGCTCACGCACCGGGCCGCAGGCCTCTGCGTCCGTACCCCCGAGGGCGCGTGGCGGCTCGACCGGGCCCTGGCGGGAGCCGTTCGCGAGCTGCCGGCCTTCGGCGCGCTGCTCGCCGGCTGGACGGTCGCCGCCCCGGGCGACTGGGCCCCGCTGCTGGGCCCGGAGACCCTCCAGGCGCTGCGGAGCCCCGGCACTGCCATGCCGATGCGTACCGACGGCCGTGGACATGGCAGTCTTAGACCTGCGTAAGGCGAACAGGGCGAACAGGCGGACGAGGAGCGGTCACAGTGCAGCGCTGGCGTGGCTTGGAGGACATTCCCCAGGACTGGGGACGCAGCGTCGTCACCATCGGCTCCTACGACGGGGTGCACCGCGGGCACCAGCTGATCATCGGGCGTGCCGTGGAGCGCGCCCGTGAGCTGGGTGTCCCCTCCGTCGTCGTCACCTTCGACCCGCACCCCTCCGAGGTCGTGCGTCCCGGCAGCCACCCGCCGCTGCTCGCCCCGCACCACCGGCGGGCCGAGCTGATCGCCGACCTCGGCGTGGACGCGGTGCTCGTGCTGCCGTTCACCGCCGAGTTCTCGCAGCTCTCCCCGGCCGACTTCATCGTCAAGGTGCTCGTCGACAAGCTGCACGCGAAGGCCGTCATCGAGGGCCCCAACTTCCGCTTCGGGCACCGGGCCGCGGGCAACGTCGCGTTCCTCACCGAGCTCGGCGCCACCTACGACTACGAGGTCGAGGTCATCGACCTGTACGTCAGCGGGGCCGCCGGCGGCGGCGAGCCCTTCTCCTCCACCCTCACCCGCCGTCTGGTCGCCGAGGGCGACATGACCGGCGCGGCCGAGATCCTCGGCCGCCCGCACCGGGTCGAGGGCATCGTCGTCCGCGGTGCGCAGCGCGGACGCGAGCTCGGCTTCCCGACGGCCAACGTCGAGACCCTGCCGCACACGGCGATCCCCGCGGACGGCGTGTACGCGGGCTGGCTGACGGCCGCGGGGGAGCGGATGCCCGCGGCGATCTCCGTCGGCACGAACCCGCAGTTCGACGGCACGGAGCGGACGGTCGAGGCGTACGCGATCGACCGCGAGGGCCTCGACCTGTACGGGCTGCACGTGGCCGTGGACTTCCTGGCGTACGTGCGGGGCATGCTCAGGTTCGACACGCTGGACGACCTGCTCCAGGCGATGGCGGGCGACGTGAAGCGCTGCCGCGAACTGACGGAGGAGTACGACCGCGCCTGACGGCGCGGCGCCCCGCCCTTCAGGCCGTCGTCACCCAGTGGCACGCCGCCAGCCGCTCCCCTCCCCCCGGCAGTACCGGCGGGTCCTCGTTCCGGCAGCGGTCCGCGACCGGGGCCGCCTCGCCCGAGGCGAGGAGCTGGCAGCGGGCGTGGAAACGGCAGCCGGACGGGATGCGGGACGGGTCCGGCGGCTCGCCGCTCAGGACCACCGGCGCGCCCCCCGACTCCGGCAGGACCGACAACAGCGCCCGGGTGTACGGGTGCTGAGGGTCCGTCAGCACGGACTCCACCGTGCCGGTCTCCACGACCCGGCCCAGGTACATCACGGCCACCCGGTCCGCGATGTTCCAGGCGAGCCCCAGGTCGTGCGTCACCACCAGGGCGGACAGGCCGAGTTCGTCGCGCAGTCGCAGCAGCAGCGCCAGGATCTCGCCCCGTACGGACGCGTCCAGGGAGGCCACCGGCTCGTCGGCCACGATCAGTTCGGGCTCCAGGACGAGCGCGCCCGCGATGACCACGCGCTGCCGCTGGCCACCGGACAGCTCGTGCGGGTAGCGGAGGAAGAACCGCTCCGGGGGCCGCAGCCCCGCCCGTGCGAGCGCCTCGGCGACGGCCGTCCGTTCGTCCCCCGCGTGGCCGTGGATCCGCAGCCCCTCCGCCACCGCGTCGTACACCGTGTGCCGGGGGTTCAGCGAGCCGCTCGGGTCCTGGAGGACCAGCTGGGCCCGCTTCCGGTAGGCCCGCAGCGCCCCGGAGGAGTACGTGAGCGGCTGCCCGTCGAAGGCGACCGCCCCCGCCGTGGGCCGGACCAGGCCGAGCAGCGAGCGGGCCAGCGTCGTCTTGCCGCAGCCCGACTCGCCGACCAGGGCCACGATCTCGCCGGCGCCGATGTCCAGGTCCACGCCGTCCACCGCGCGCGCGGGCGGCGCGCCCCGGCGCCCCGGGAAGGTGACGCGCAGTCCGCGCGCCGACAGGAGGCTCATGCCGTGCTCCCCACGTGTACGCAGGCGGCGCGGCGCCCCGCGCCCGCCTCCCGCAGTTCCTGATCGAGCTCCGCGCAGAGGTCCACCGCCACCGGGCAGCGCGGATGGAAGGTGCAGCCGCCGGGCAGGTCCGCCGGGTCCGGCGGGTCGCCCGGCAGGCCGCGCGGCGCCCGCCGGGACGCCAGGTCGCCGATCCGGGGGAACGCCGAGGACAGCGCCCGCCCGTACGGGTGCGCGGCCGCCTCGTACACCTCCCGCGCGGGCCCCTCCTCGACGACCCGGCCCGCGTACATCACGGCGAGCCGGTCGCAGGTGTCGGCGAGGACCGCCAGGTCGTGGCTGATCATCAGGAGGCTGATGGACTGCTCGGCGACGAGCCGCTCGATCAGCCGCAGGATCTGTGCCTGGATCATCACGTCGAGCGCGGTCGTCGGCTCGTCCGCGACGATCAGGCGCGGATCGCAGGCGAGCGCCATCGCGATCATCACGCGCTGCCGCTGCCCGCCGGACAGCTCGTGCGGGTAGGCGGCGGCCCGGGCGGCCGGAAGACCGACGTGTTCGAGCAGCTCGCCGACCCGGGTGCGGGCCGCCGCCGGGGTCGCCCGGCCGTGCACGAGCAGCGGCTCGGCGATCTGGTCCCCGATCCGGTGCACCGAGTTCAGCGAGTGCATCGCGCCCTGGAAGACGATCGACGCGCCCGCCCAGCGCACGGCCCGCAGGCGTCCCCAGGACATGGCGAGGACGTCGTCGCCATCGAGCAGGATCTCGCCCTCGATCCGCGCCGAGGCCGGCAGGAGCCGGAGCAGGGCGAGCGCGAGCGTGGACTTGCCGCAGCCCGACTCGCCGGCCACGCCCAGTTTGGTCCCCGGCTCCAGGGTCAGGTCGACCCCGCGCACGGCGGGCACGGCGGACGCGCCCGAGCCGTACGTCACCCTCAGGTCCCGCACGTCGAGGAGGCTCATCGCCCCACCCCCAGCTTCGGGTTCAGCACGGACTCCACGGCCCGGCCGCAGAGCGTGAACGCGAGCGCGACCAGGGCGATCGCGATCCCGGGCGGGGCGAGGTACCACCAGTGCCCGGAGGAGACGGCGCCCGCCTCCCTGGCGTCCTGGAGCATCCCGCCCCAGGAGACGACCGTCGGGTCGCCGAGGCCGAGGAACGCGAGGGTCGCCTCGGTGAGGATGGCGGTCGAGATGCCGAGGGTGGTCTGCGCCAGCACCAGCGGCATCACGTTCGGCAGCACGTGCCGGAGCATGACGTGCCGGTGGCCGCCGCCGAGGGCGGTCGCCCGCTCGATGTAGGGGCGGGACTCCACCGCGATGGTCTGCGCCCGCACCAGGCGGGCGGTCGTCGGCCAGGAGGTGACGCCGATCGCCAGGACCACCGTCCACATCGACCGGGACATGACCGTGGCGAGGACGATCGCGAGGACCAGCGTCGGCATCACCAGGAACCAGTCCGTGATCCGCATGACGACGGTCGAGAACCAGCCGCCGTAGTGTCCGGCGATGATGCCCACCAGGGTCCCGATGGCGACCGAGAGGGTCGCCGCGAGCAGCCCGACGAGCAGCGAGATCCGGGCGCCCCAGATCAGCAGGCCGAGCAGCGAGCGGCCGAACTGGTCGGTGCCGAGCGGGAACTCCGCGCTCGGCGCCTCCAGGGCCGTGCCCGGCGCCTGGGTCACCGACTGCACGTCGGAGCCGACGGTCAGCGGGGCGGTGAGCGCGAGCAGGGCGATCAGGGTGAGGCCGGCCAGGCCGTAGAGCCCGGCGCGGTGCGTGCGGTACAGCGTCCAGAAGCGGGTCGCCGAGCTCTTGCGGCGCGCCCATGTGAGTGAGGTCATCGGCCCACCCGGGGGTCGAGCAGCGGATACAGCAGGTCGGCGATCAGGTTCATCAGGATCATCGCTCCGGCGAAGACCACGAACAGGCCCTGCACGAGCGGCAGATCGGGCACGCTCAGCGCCTGGTAGAACAGCCCGCCGAGCCCGGGCCAGGAGAACACGGTCTCCACCAGGATCGAACCGGCCGCCACGTGGCCCAGGTTGATGAAGATCATGGTGACGGTCGGCAGGAGGGCGTTCGGCACGGCGTGCCGGCGCCGTACGACGTCGTCCCGCAGCCCCTTCGCCCGCGCCGTCGTCAGATAGTCGCCGCCCATCTCGTCGAGCAGCGAGGAGCGCATCACGAGGAGGGTCTGGGCGTAGCCGACCGCCACGAGCGTGACCACGGGCAGGACCAGGTGGTGGGCGACGTCCAGGACGTACGCGAAGCCGGTCTCGCCCGTCCCGGACTCCATGCCGCCGGTCGGGAAGAGTCCCGGGATCGGCCCCATGCCCACCGAGAAGACGATGATGAGGATCAGCCCGAGCCAGAAGGACGGCACCGACCACAGGGTCAGCGCGACCCCGGTGTTCAGCCGGTCGCCGAGCCCGCCGTGGCGCCAGGCCGAGCGGGTGCCCAGCCACAGCCCGAGCGCCGAGTAGATCACCACGGCGACCCCGGTGAGCAGCAGTGTCGCCGGGAGCTTCTCCGCGATGAGGTCCCCGACGGGGGCGCGGAACTGGAAGGAGGTGCCGAGGTCGCCGCTGAGCGCCTTCGCGCAGTAGTCGGTGAACTGCTGCCACAGCGGCAGATCGAGGCCGAACTGGCGGCGCAGCGTGGCCAGTTGTTCGGCCGAGGTGGGGACGCCGTGGGTCATCGCCTTGACCGGGTCACCGGGGATGATCCGGAACAGGAAGAAGCTGGTGACCAGGACGGCGAGGAGCGAGACGAGCGCGCCGCCCAGCTTTCCCGCCGCGTGGCGGAGATAGCCGAGGGAGGAACCGGTGCGGGGTGCGCCGTCCGTGACGCGGGCCTTCTCGGCCCGCGTCACGTCGGCGGGGGTGCTTGCCGTCGTCACGTACTACTCGCGGTCGTCGGCGGTGGAGCGGCGGCGCATGCCGAGGAAGACGCCGAGGCCGACCACGACCACCACGGCCGCGGCGATGCCGGCGATCACTCCGGTGGACGAGCCGCCGCCGGAGTCCTCGGCCCCCGCCGCGGGCACGGCGGACCACCAGCTCCAGTAGCCGTCCTGGCCCCACAGGTTGCCGGCGGCCTCGGGCATGGTCGTGATGGACTTGATCTGGTCCGTGCGGTACGCCTCCAGGGCGTTCGGGTAGGCCATGATGTTCATGTACCCCGTGTCGTACAGCAGGGACTGCATCCGCTTGACCAGATCCGCCCGCTTGGCGGCGTCGTACTCCACCGCCTGCTGCGCGTAGAGCCCGTCGAACTCCTTGTCGCAGATGAAGTTGTCGGTGGCGCCGGAGTCCTTGGCGGTCGCCGGGAGCGTGCCGCAGGTGTGGATGGAGAGGACGTAGTCCGGGTCGGGGTTGACCGACCAGCCGTCGAAGGCGAGGTCGTAGTCGCCCTTGACCCAGGGGTCGGAGACGCTGTCGAGGCACTCGACCTTCAGGCCGATGCCGAGCTTGCCCCACCACTCCTGGAGGTACTTGCCGACCGCCTTGTCGTTCGGGTCGGTGGCGTGGCACAGGATCCGCAGCTCAAGCGGCTTGCCGTCCTTGCCGAGGCGCTTGCCGGCGGCGTTCTTCCGGTATCCGGCGGCGTCCAGGACCTTCTCCGCGGAGACCGGGTCGTAGGCCCGCTTCTGCGTGCCCTCGGGCTTCCAGAAGTAGGAGCCGAAGCGCGGCGGGATGTATCCCTCGCCCTCGACGGCGTGGCCCTGGAAGACCTTGTCGACCAGGGTGGTGCGGTCGACGGCGAGGAAGAGCGCCTTGCGGACCTCGGGGTCGAGCAGCGCCTTGTTGCCGTTGCCGAAGGTCTTGCCGTCCTGGGCCCGCGCGCCCGGGTTGGTGGCGAGGGCGTAGAAGCGGCGGCCGGGGGCGTCGTTGACCTTGATGTCCTTCTGGGTCTTCAGCGCGGCGGCCTGGGCGGGCGTCAGGTTCGGTACGAAGGAGACCTCGCCCTTCTGCAGGGCGGCGACGGCGGCGTCCCCGTCCTTGTAGTACTTGAAGACCAGCTCGTCGAACTTCGGGGCGCCCCGCCAGAACTTCTTGTTCGGCTTGAGCTTGATGTACTGGTCGACCTTGAAGTCGGTGATGACGAAGGGGCCGTTCCCGACGATCGGGAAGGTCTTGTCGTTGTTGAACTTGGAGAAGTCGGTGACCTTCTCCCAGACGTGCTTCGGCACGATCGGCACGTCGAGGGCCGTCATCGTCGCCTGCGGCTTCTTCAGCCGGATGACGAGCGTCTGCGGGTCGGGTGCGGTGACCTGGGCGAAGTTGGCCGTGAAGCTGCCGTTGGCGGTGGCGGCGTTCGGGTCGGTCATCATCTTGTTGAAGGTCCAGGCCGCGTCCTCGGCCGTGGCCTGCTGTCCGTCGGACCAGGTCGAGTCCTTGCGGATCGTGTACGTCCACGTCAGCTTGTCGGCCGAGGCGGTCCACGAGGTCGCCAGACCCGGGACGGTGCGGGCGTCCTTCGGGTCGTAGTTCGTGAGGTACTCGTACGCCAGCCGGTGGATGCTGGTCGAGGTGAGCTTCTGGGCCAGGAACGGGCTCAGCGAGTCGATGCTCTGGGAGACGGCGACCGTGAGGGTGGTGCCGCCGGACTTCTCGTCCTCCGCCTGCGCGGTGCCGGGGACGACGACGAGGGAGCCGGCCGCGAGACCGGTGGCGAGCAGCAGTCGGGCGGTTCTGCGGGCAGGGGTGGGGCGGGGTGGAACCTTCGTGACCATGACCATGGGACGTGACCTCGCGTCGGAGTTTCTGTCGTGGATCTTGGGCTGACGATGGGTGAAGCGAAGGTGTATCAGCGGTGGTCTGCCGTCGTCAACGATCCCTCAAACCCCTTGTGGTCTGCGGGAACGCCAAGAGGCTCCGTATCGGTGAGCCGATACGGAGCCTCATTGGTCTATTCCTGTGACGCCCTACTGCTGAGGGGCTGGCGGCGCCTGCGGGGGGCCCTGCGGGTCCGCCTGCGGGGGCAGCGGCTGCCCCGGCTGAGGCTCACCGGCCTCCTGGGGCTGCTGCCAGGACTGCGGCATCCCGGGCTGCCCCGGCTGCGGCGGGTAGGGCTGACCCGCCGGGGGGCCGTACGGCTGACCCGGGACGGGCTGGCCGGGCGCGAACTGACCGGGCATCGGACCGGGCGCCTGCCCCGGCATCTGACCGGGCATCGGCTGCCCCGGCGGGGGGTAGGCCTGCGGCGGATAGGGCTGGCCCGGCTGCGGCGGGTAGGACTGGCCCGCCGGGGGGCCGTACGGCTGACCCGGGGCGGGCTGCCCCGGCGCGAACTGTCCGGGCATCCCCTGCCCGGGCACCTGGCCCGGCATCGGCTGTTGACCGGGCATCGGCTGACCGGGCGCGAACTGACCCGGCGCCGGCTGACCGGGCATCGGCTGACCTGCCATGGGCTGCCCCGGCATCGGCTGGCCCGGCATCGGCGGGGCCATGTGCGGCGGCATCGCGCCCCCGCCGTCACCGGTCCACAGGCCCTGCACCTGCTGCGCCCGTACGAAGTCCTCGGCCACCATCGCCGAGAGGTGGAAGTACGCCTCCCGGGTCTTCGGCCGCATCATGTCGAGGTCCACCTCGGCACCGGCCGCCAGGTGCTCGTCGAAGGGCACGACCACGACACCGCGGCAGCGGGTCTGGAAGTGCTGCACGATGTCCTCGACCTTGATCATCTTTCCGGTCTCGCGGACTCCGGAGATGACCGTGATGGAGCGCTGCACCAGGTCCGCGTAGCCGTGCGCGGAGAGCCAGTCCAGCGTCGTCGAGGCACTGGAGGCACCGTCCACCGAGGGCGTGGAGATGATGATCAGCTGGTCGGCGAGGTCGAGGACCCCGCGCATGGCGCTGTACAGCAGACCCGTGCCCGAGTCGGTGAGGATGATCGGGTACTGCTTGCCGAGCACGTCGATCGCGCGCCGGTAGTCCTCGTCGTTGAAGGTCGTCGAGACGGCGGGGTCCACGTCGTTGGCGAGGATCTCCAGGCCGGACGGCGCCTGCGAGGTGAAGCGGCGGATGTCCATGTACGAGTTCAGGTACGGGATCGCCTGTACGAGGTCGCGGATGGTCGCCCCGGTCTCGCGCCGCACCCGGCGGCCCAGGGTGCCGGCGTCCGGGTTGGCGTCGATCGCCAGGATCTTGTCCTGCCGCTCGGTGGCGAGGGTCGCGCCGAGCGCGGTCGTCGTCGTCGTCTTGCCGACGCCGCCCTTGAGCGAGATGACCGCGATCCGGTAGCAGGAGAGCACCGGCGTGCGGATCAGGTCCAGCTTCCGCTGCCGCTCCGCCTCCTCCCGCTTGCCACCGAGCTTGAAGCGGTTGGCGGCCCCCGGGTTCCGGCTGGACTTGGGCTTCTGCTTGTTGTTGCGGAGCAGCCGGTCCGAGGAGAGCTCGACGGCCGCGTTGTACCCCAGCGGGGCACCCGGCACGGAGCGCTCCCGCTGGTCGTGCGTCACCGGCGAGGGCCAGGCGGCACCGGTCCGCGGGTCCACCGGCGGCTGGCCGTCGTACGGCGGCTGCGGAGCCTGCGCGGCCTGCGGGGGTACGGCTCCGGGGTGCGGGTAACCGTAGCCGCCGGGGGCCTGCGCCTGCGGCGGGACACCGCCCGGAGCGCCCGGCTGCTGCGGGTAGCCGTAACCGGCCGGCTGCGGGGGCGCGCCCGGGTGCGGGAAGCCGTAACCGCCCTGCGGTGCGGGCGCGGGGGCCTGCGGCTGGGGGGTCCCCGGGGCCTGCGGATAGCCGTAGGCGCCGGGTGCCTGGGGCTGCGCCTGCGGCGGTACGGGACCGGGCGCGCCCGGCACCGGGGCGTCCGGGGCCGGCCAGGCGGCGGTGGGCGGCAGCGGCGCGGCCGGCGGCACCGGCTGGGCACCCGGCGCGGGCTGCGCGGGCCACTGCTGCGCGGGCTCGGGCGCGGCGGGTTCGAAGGACGGGGGCAGCGGGGGCAGCCCGGCTCCGGGCTGGGCGCCCGCGGCCGGGTACGGCGCGGGGTACGGCCCGGGAGCGGCCGGGGCGCCGGGGTAGGGCCCCGGAGCACCGGGGACGACGCCGGGGCCGAAGCCCTGCGGCGCGTCGGGGACCGGCTGGGCGGCGGGGAGGGGGGCGGCGGCCGACGCCTCCGCCTCGGGACCGGGCGTGGAGTCCGGCGTGGCGGGCTCGCCCTCGGCGCCCGCGGTGTCGTCGGCGGCCTCGGGGCTCCGGACGTCGTCCGACCCGTCCGACCCGTCCGGGCTGTCGGAACCGTCGGCGTCGGCGGCTTCGGCGGCGTCGGCGGTGTCGTCCGTCGGGCTCGACGCCTCGGCGGCGACGGCCGCGCCGTCGGCGGCGAACTCGCCGGACGCGGCGGGCGAATCCTCGACGGTGTCCGCCGGAGCGGCGGGCCCGGCGACGGCCGGCTCGGCCGCCAGGTCGTCGGCGTCGGGCATCGCGGAGTCGGCCGGGTCGGCGGAGTCCTGAACGTTCTCCACGTGCTCCGCGCTTCCGGCGTTCCGCGCGTGCTCCGGCTGCTCCGCGTTCTGCGCCGCGCGCTCGGCGATCTCGTGCTGGAGCTGGGCGGGGGAGAAGCGCATGGTGGCGCCGCTCTCGACGTCACCGCCCCCGAACGAGGCCGCGGGCGCGGGCGTCTGCGGCGCGGGCGCCGGAACAGCGGGCGCCGGAACAGCCTGCGCGGGAACAACGGGCGCCGGTGCGGCGGGCTCCGGAACAGCGGGCGCGGGAGCAGCGGGCGCCGGTGCTACGGGCTCCGGGACAACGGCCGCCGGGACCACCGGCGTGGCGGCGGGCGGCAGGGAGGCGTCGGGCGCGGGCACCCCCGGCACCGGCGCGCCGAAGGACCCCCCGGCCACCGGCTGCCCCGGCACGGGCGCCCCGGGCACGTACGGCGGTGCGGGAACGCCGGCGGGAGGGGTGCCCGGACCCGGCGGGACGGGGCCGGGCGCGGCGGCCGCGGGCGCACCGTACGGAGGGACCCCCACCGGAGGCGCCGGAGCGGGGGCGACCGGCTCGATGCCCTGAACGGGCGCGGGCACCACCGGCGGAGCGGGCGGCGCGACGTTCCAGCCGGGCTCGAAGCCGCCGGCCGCGGGGAGGCCCGGGACGGGGACCGGCGCTCCGCTCGGCGGCGGGGGAGTGGCACCGCCCGCCCCCGCACCGCCCGACGCGTTCTGCGTGTACCAGGCGGGCGGGGTGTAGTCGATGGTGAACTCACCCGTCATCTCGGCGGGATCCGCGTCGGACTGATCGTCGGCGGGTGGATTCCAACCCCCGTGGATCTCGTCGCGATCGCCGTTCACTTTGCCTCCTGGTGTGGTCGAGCACCCTTGTGCCGTTGTGGGCGGGGCCCTTCCACCCTAATCGCCGTGAGCCGCCCCCGGGCAGGGCCGACGGCCCCTCCGCGCCCGCCTCCGCGCACCGGTCCGGGCCCCAAGTGACCCGGCCGCGCCGCAGAGTGAGAACCCCCACCGTTCAAAACGATGCAAAAACGGACGTACTTGAGCGATCTCGTGTCATGGCGTCGCCGGTCAGTCCATCCGGCGCGCGCCGCCCAACAATCCGGTCTCGGCGTCCGTCGCCTGCGTCATCACGAACTGGCGGTCGCTCGGCGTGCACCAGAGGGTCACGCCGTCGGCGAGCGTGGACAGCGCCTCGTACTCGTGCCGCGGCAGGCTCATGATGCGCCCGATCTGCGCCGCCTCGTCCGGCGACACCCGCTGCACCCCGACGAGCGAGGACTTCTCCAGGAGCCGGGGCGCGACCGGGCTCAGATACGGCAGCAGCGTCACCACCGACTGCCAGGGGGCCGACACCACACGGCCGCGCGGCGGCCGCATGCCGCAGTCGCGCACCACGACCACGGGGCTCCCCGCGGACGCGCCCTGCGGCGGCACCCGGCCCACGTCGTGCAGCGTGATGCAGGGCTGACCGCCGCCCGCGGCCTGCGCGAGCGCCGTCCAGGCCTGTGCGCGGCCGGTCTCGACCGCCACCCGGGCGCCCGTCGCGGCCGCCCGCAGCGCCAGCACCTGCGCGGTCCACAGACCGCCGATGAGCGTCACGTCGTACGGGACGGGCCGGTTGATGCCGAGCACCGCCGGACGGTTCTCGGCGTCCACGCCGATCACCATGCCGTCGTCGCCGACCGGCAGGGCCAGCGCCTCCAGCTGTTCCAGGGGGACCGAGTGCCGGTCGCGGCGCGGGCCGACGAGCCCGAAGCCGAACCGGGGACGCGTGCTCCGCCCCGTGCGCCGGGCGGAAGGCACGCCCGAGGCCGGCGACGTACCGAAGGAGGCGGCGGACATCAGCGCGCACCTCCCAGCGGAAGCGTCGCCAGGATGCCGGGCACCTGTTCGCGGTCGAGACGCACCAGACCCGTCCTCACTCCGCGCGCCGCACGCTCCAGCTCGTGCCGCGCGGCCACCAGTTCCTCGTCGCTGCGGCCGGTGATCCGCACGTGTCCGGTCACCGTCACCTCCTGCCGGTCCCCGCCGCTCAGCGTCAGGCTGAACGTCGTCGCGAGCGCGGGCAGCGAGGTCAGCAGCGCCACCAGCTGCGGCATCGACGCGCCCGCGCCGCCGCTCCGGCCGCCCAACTGGGGCCAGCGCTGCACCCAGTACGTCGTGTGCCGCCGGTCGTCCACCCGCCAGGTCCGCGCGGTCTCCTGGGTCCGGCGTCCCTGCGCCTGGCCCCGGCCCGCCTGCGCTATCGCCATCGGGCTGGCGCAGCTCGACGTGGCGAGCGCGGAGGTCAGCTCCTGCTCCGTCAGCACGCTCGCCCGGAACCCGGCGCCCGCGAGACGGCTCGCCAGCTGGTCCGCCGCCCGCACCACGCACTTCTGCGCGCCCGTCATGCCGCCGCCGCGCGCGGCGACCGCCTCCGGGCACAGCTCGGGGTCCAGCTTGAGCGCGATCCAGGTGATCCGGACCGCGGGCGACCCCGTCTGCGCCTGCAGCGGCCCGTAGTTGCGGGCGGCCATCGACTGCGCGGGCAGGTGCGGCGCGGGCGCCGGCTGGGTGTGCTGCACGATCTGCGCCGACTCCAGCCGGATGCCGTCCACGCTCAGCACGTCCCGGACCAGACCGACGGGCAGCGGCTTCGCCGCGCGCTCCGGGCGCAGCGCCGTGCCGTCGGACTCGACGCGCAGGACGGCCGTCAGGAAGGTGCCGTCGCCGACCATCCCCACCGGACGGCGGTCGCGGTCGCTGTACGCGTAGGTCCGCAGCGCCGGGTCGCACTCGACGAGCGGCGCGAACCCCGGCTCGGTGCCCTCCGGCACCGTGAACGAGGAGGCCCGGCGCGCGCGGGTGCGCAGGGCGAGGAAGGTGCCGAGCCACTCGGGCAGCGAACGCCGGTGCCGGCGCACCACGGCGAGCAGCACGAGGACGACGGCGGCCACGCCGGCGGGCACCAGCAGCATCGGTTCGACGACCCAGGCGAGCAGCAGCAGCGCCGCCGCCACCTCGATCAGTACGAGCTGTTGCAATCGGAACGAACCGAAGTGTCCGGGACGTGCCTGGAGCCTCGGTGCGACCGAGGGGACGGGTCCCGTGGACGGGGGTGTGGAGGCTGCGGCCGCGGCGGGCCGCCTCCGCCTCGCGGAAGCCATGATGGAGAATCCCCCTCAATTCATCCCGATGACCCTGGCCCGCCAGGGCTTTGGCGGCCGGATCACCCTACCCGCCCCACGAACCCCACGGGACAGCAGGCATAGTAGGGGGCCGGTCCGAAGGCCGGGGCCCGGGTGTCACCACCCCGGGGGCCCCGCGCGAAGATCGCGCCTGACGAGAATGGGGACTCATGGCATCGCGGCGGGACGAGCTCAACGCGTACACCTTTGCGAAGAAGCGCACGGTGGCGGCATTCCTCCAACCCTCGCCCTCCGGCACGGAGGAGGGGGCGCCGAAGCCGCTGCGCGCGGTCGTCCCCGGCCTGATCGTCTCCGCGCTCGTCGTCGCCGGATTCGGCGCCTGGGGCATGTTCAAGCCGACCGCCCCCAAGGGCTGGGACACCCCCGGCACCCGGGTCATCGTCGGCAAGCAGTCGACGACCCGGTACGTCGTCCTGGAGACCGGCACGGGCAAGGACAAGAAGTCCCTGCTCCACCCCGTGCTCAACCTCGCCTCCGCCCGGCTGCTGCTCAACCCCGACCAGTTCCAGGTCATCCAGGTCGACGACAAGAAGCTCGACCAGGGCACGCCGCCGCGCGGTCCCATCCTCGGCATCCCGTACGCCCCCGACCGGCTGCCCACCGCGGACGACGCGGGCAAGGAGAAGCGCTGGGCCGTCTGCGAGCAGCCCGGCGGCGGCAAGGGCGCCAGCGTCCAGAAGGCGACCTTCCTCTTCGCCGAGCGCGACGCCCAGCGGACCGAGGGCGACAGCCGGCTGAAGGACGGGGAGGTGCTGTACGTCAAGGGGCAGAAGGGGAACGCCCAGTTCTTCGTCGACCACACCGGCACCAAGTACCCGCTGAAGTCCGAGCGCCCCGGCCTCCTGACCGCCCTCGTCGGGCTCGGCAAGGAGCCGCAGGCCGTCACCGACGACTGGCTCGCCACGCTGAAGACCGGCGACGAGGTCGACTTCCCGCACATCGACGGGACCGTCGGAGCCACCACCGAGATCCCCGACAGCAATCTCAACGGGACCGAGAACCGCGTCGGCATGGTCCTCCTCGCCCAGACCGGCTCCGGACCCCAGTACTACGTCGTGCTCCCCGGCCGGATCCAGCCCGTCACCCCCTTCACCGCCTGGCTGCTCATCAACTCCCCGGAGACCGGCGACCTGGACATGGACGGCGAGGCCACCACGGTCGACGCCTCCTCCTTCGTCCCGAACCCCACGGCCTTCCACGGCGGCGTCCGCTGGCCCACGCT
This sequence comes from Streptomyces sp. NPDC096079, assembly GCF_040303145.1. Classification (NCBI taxonomy): domain Bacteria; kingdom Bacillati; phylum Actinomycetota; class Actinomycetes; order Kitasatosporales; family Streptomycetaceae; genus Streptomyces; species Streptomyces sp. NPDC096079. Next base: position 18,527 of record NZ_JBEOST010000011.1, on the reverse strand, counting down.
GCGGTCCAGGCAGATCAACGCCGCCACCGGCGAGGGCGCGCGCGACACGGTCTGCAGCGTCCTCAACGACGTCGACGAGAAGGGCGGCACCAAGCTCACCACCTGGGCCGGCACCGAGTACCCCGCCGACATCACGGCCGGCGGCACCAGCACGTACGTCACCCCCGGCACCGGGCTCCTCTACACGCAGTTCCAGGGCAATCAGAAGGCGCCCGGCGGCTCCCTCTTCCTGGTCACCGACACCGGACTGCGGTACGCCCTCCAGGCCAACGGCGACAGTTCCTCCGCCCGCTCCGAGGTCGGCGCCGGGGGCCAGAAGCAGACCGACGGCAGGCCGGAACCGAGCGACGCACAGAAGCGTCTCGGGTACGACAAGGTCACGCCGGTCCTGGTCCCGATGGAATGGTCCGAGTTCCTGTCGAAGGGCCCGCGGCTCGACACCAACAGCGCGCGTCAGCCGCAGGGTTCCTAGGGGGTGGCACCGGTGACGACGAAGAACCGCACGGCCGCCCTGCTCGCCGCGGGCACCCTCACGGCCCTCCTGGCCGCCCCCGCCGCGGCCGCCGCGCCCGCGCCGCCCCGGCAGCCGGGCCCGGCCCTCGACGGCAGCGGCGAGTGCACGTTCCCGATGAAGAAGCAGATCGAGGGGATCCCCTGGCCGCTCCAGCGAGTCCTCCTGGACGAGCTGTGGCAGGACACCAAGGGCAAGGGCGTCCGGGTCGCCGTCATCGACACCGGCGTCGACGACGTCAACCCGCAGCTGCGGGATGCCGTCGACGCCAAGGCGGGCAAGGACTACCTCAAGCCCGACAAGAACAACCCCTCCATCGGCGACGAGCGGCGCGGCAAGACCGACGGCACCGTCGACGAGGTCGGCCACGGCACGAAGGTCGCCGGCATCATCGCGGCCCGCGCCCGCTACGGCACCGGATTCGTCGGCCTGGCCCCCGAGGCCACGATCATCCCGATCCGGCAGAACGACGAGAAGAACAGCGGCAAGTCCGACACCATGGCCCAGGCCATCGACTACGCCGTGAGCAAGGGCGCCCAGGTCATCAACATCTCGCAGGACACCACGCAGCCGATGGCCCCGGACTCGCCCATGGCCGTGTCGGTGGCCAAGGCGATCGCGAAGGACGTCGTCGTGGTCGCCTCCGCGGGCAACGACGGCATGGACGGCACGTTCAAGGAGACCTACCCGGCCGCCTTCCCCGGGGTCCTCGCCGTCGCGTCCTCCGACCGCAACAACGAACGGGCCGCCTTCTCCCAGCCGGGAGACTTCGTGGGCGTCGCGGCACCCGGCGTCGACATCGTCTCGACCGTCCCCGGCGGCGGCCAGTGCGTCGACAACGGCACCAGCTTCTCCGCCCCGTACGTCGCCGGCGTCGCCGCCCTGCTCCGCGCCAAGTACCCGAAGTGGACCGCGGCCCAGATCGTCGCCCGGATCGAGCAGACCGCCGTCCGCTCGATCAACGGACGCGACGGCTTCGTCGGTTGGGGCGTCGTCGACCCGGTGCGGGCCCTCGCCGACCAGCCGGGGACGCCCGCGTCCTCGCCCAGGCCCGACCCGGGCCCGCCCAAGCCGCCGGCCCCCGAGCCGGCCCGGCTGACGCTCTCGGAGACGCCCCAGGAGCGCTCCGAACGGCTCGCCACCTACACGTTGGGGATCGGAGGTGTCCTGGTGGCCGTGGTCGCCGGGACGGCCACCGTGATCCGCGACAGCCGCCGCAGGAGGGAGGCCCGGTGACCCGCGTATCGGTCAAGTATCGGGACCTTCCTTTGCAGTTGGAACTGTCGCCGTCAATGGCTACAGTGACCGCTGGGGGCACGGCAGTGCGAACCCAGCACGGGGGCGGCATCAGAAGATTCCCGTCCGCATCACGACCGGAAGGCCCGACGGCCCGTCCGTCGCAGCCACCGAAGGAAGAAGGGGCAAGATGTCGAAAGACCTGAACGTAACCAGTGCCGAACAAGTCAAGCTCGCCGGCCGGATCCAGGACTTCTCCGACGAGCTCCAGGCCCGCATCACGTCCCTCAACAGCGTGGTGGACCGCGTTCAGGCGGGCTGGCAGGGCGCTGCGAGCAAGGAGTACGACCGGGTCCAGAACGACCTGAACCAGCGTCTGCGCAGCATGCGCGCCGAGCTCTCGAAGCTCGAGGAGATCATGCGGATGAGCGCCGACGGCTTCTCGCGCGAGGAGGAGGACCGCCTGCGGTCCTTCCGTCAGATGGACAGCGGCTCCGGCGGTGGCCAGAGCGCCATCCTCGGCGTCTGAGACGTCCGACCCGACCAGTCCTCCGCGCCACTCTCACTTCAGGAGTCATCACCATGACCACTGCGGTCAATTACGACACCGTGACGCAGGCGGCGGCCGACACCCGCCTGACCTCCACCACGCTGACCCAGAAGCTCGACGACCTCATGGCCGAGGTCAACCGCGTCGCCTCCAACTGGGAAGGTGAGGCGAAGATCGCGTACCGCGAGAGCCAGGACCGCCTGACCCGCGACATGTCCGGGATGAACCAGGACCTGGCGCGCATCGCCCAGCTCCTCGACGAGTCGGTCGTCGGCTACCAGGACACCGACAAGGGCAACGCGGCGCGTTTCCGCATGATGTGAGTCCTTGCACGCACGCGTGAGGGGGTGGCCCGTTCCCGGGTCACCCCCTCACGCGTGCGTGCGCCTCACCGCAGGTCGAACTCGCCGTCCCTGGCGCCCAGGACGAACGCGTCCCACTCGGCCTTCGTGTAACGCAGCACCGTCTCCTTGTCGAGGGACGAGCGCATCGCCACCGCGCCCTCGGGCAGCCGCGCGATCTCCACGCGCTCCTCGTCCGGGCTCGTCCCCGGGGCGCCCTCCCACACGACGCCGGAGATGTCGAGCGCGTACAGCTCCTCCTTCTGGCGCTCCTTCTCGGCGGCCAGGGCGGCGTCCGCGCTCTCGGTGGTGGTCTCGGCGGCGTCGGTCATCTGCGCTTTCCCTTCGCGGTGTGCGGAGCGGTCCCTCCCACAGTAGTGGGAGGGACCGCTCCGCTCCGGGCTGTTCTCCGAGCTCAGTGCTGCTCGGGCAGCCAGCCCAGCTGCACCAGCGGCGTCCCCCGCTTCCGCGACACGAACGTGCCCCGGCCCTGCGGCATCGGCCGGGCCCGGACGCCGCCGAGGATGTCGCCCTCCTGCGGATCGCCGGAGAGCAGCACGCCCTGCGCGCCCAGCTCCCGCACCCGCTGCATGAACGGCTCGTACATCGCCCGGGAGGCGCCCGCCTGGCTGCGCGCCACGATGAACCGGATGCCGACGTCCCGCGCGAACGGCAGGTTCTCCACCAGGACCGCGAGCGGGTTGCCCGAGTTCGTGGCCACCAGCTCGAAGTCGTCGATCAGGACGAACAGTTGCGGACCCGACCACCAGCTGCGGTCGCGCAGCTGCTGCGGCGTGATGTCGGGCTTCGGCGCCCGCTTCGTCATCACCGTGTTGATGGCGTCCATGTGCATCTGCATGGCCGAGGCCATCGGCGCGTACTCCAGGAGGTGCGAGGGCGCCACCGCCTCCAGCATCGTCCGCCGGTAGTCGCCCACCACGATCCGCGCCTGCTCCGGCGAGTACCGCTCGCACAGCTGCTTGGCGATCAGCCGCAGCAGCCCCGTCTTGCCGGACTCGCTCTCACCGAAGATCAGGAAGAACGGATCCGACTCGAAGTCGACGAACACCGGCTCCAGGTTCGTCTCGTCGATGCCGATCGCGATGCCGTGCTGCGGGTACTCGAAGCCCTTCGGCAGCTGCTCCGCCGGCAGCCGGCGCGGCAGCAGCCGCACCGCCGGAGCCGGAGCGGCCGTCCAGGCCGCCTTCACGGCCTGCACGAACGCCGACGTGCCCTCGGCCAGATCGGCGGCGGAGCTCGACCCGTCGATCCGCGGCAGCGCCCCCATGAAGTGCAGCTTCTCCGGCACCTGGCCACGGCCCGGCACCCCGGTCGGCACGTTCGCCGCGACCTTCCGGTCGAACTCGGAGTCCATCACGTCACCGAGCCGCAGTTCGAGCCGGCCCAGCATCTGGTCCTTGAGCGCCGCGCGGACCTCCATGTACCGGGCGGCGGTGATCACCACGTGGATGCCGTATCCCAGACCGCGCGCCGCGATGTCGGAGACGATCGGCTCCAGCGTGTCGTAGTCGTTGCGGAAGCCGCCCCAGCCGTCCACGATCAGGAAGACGTCGCCCCAGGCCTCGCCCGGGAGTTCGCCCGCGGCCCGCTTGCGCCGGTAGGTCGCGATCGAGTCGATGGAGTGCGCGCGGAAGAACTCCTCCCGCCGGTTCAGGACGCCCATGACCTCCGCGACGGTCCGGCGCACCCGCTCCGGGTCGAGCCGGGAGGCCACCCCGCCGACGTGCGGCAGATCGGCCAGCGACACCATGCTGCCGCCGCCGAAGTCCAGGCAGTAGAACTGCACTTCGGCGGGGGTGTGGGTGAGCGCGAACGACGAGATCAGCGTCCGCATGATCGTCGACTTGCCGGACTGCGGACCACCGACCACCATCATGTGACCGGCCGCGCCCGAGAAGTCCCGGTACAGCACCTCACGCCGCTGCTCGAACGGCTTGTCGATGAGACCCAGCGGCACCGTGAGCCCGCCCTGACGCGTGTACTCCGTCGCCGTGAGCCCCCGGTCCGCGGTCTGCGCGAGCCCCGGCAGCAGCTGGTCCAGCGAGGGCGCCTGGTCGAGCGGCGGCAGCCACACCTGGTGCGCCGGCACGCCCTGCCCCTCCAGACGCCGCACGATCACGTCGAGGACCGTGTCCGCGAGCGCGTCGTCCTCCTCGGCGCGCTGCGCCGTCAGATACGCCGGGTCGGGCGCCGCGTACACCACCGGCACCGGCGCCGCCGTGAACAGCGCGGGCCGCCGCTCCACGGGCAGCTGCCCGATCTCCAGACGCGGCCCGCCCGTCCGGTACGTCCCCGAGACGTACGCCGCCTTGAAGCGCGTCATCTCGTCCGTACCGAACTTCAGATAGCCCGAACCCGGCACCGACGGCAGGTGGTACGCGTCCGGCACGCCGATCGCCGTCCGCGACTCCGCCGCGGAGAAGGTCCGCAGACCGATCCGGTACGAGAGGTACGTGTCCAGACCCCGCAGCTTGCCCTCCTCCAGGCGCTGCGAGGCCAGCAGCAGGTGCACACCCAGCGAACGGCCGATGCGGCCGATCTGGATGAACATGTCGATGAAGTCCGGCTTGGCCGTCAGGAGCTCGGAGAACTCGTCGATCACCAGGACCAGCGAGGCCAGCGGCTCCAGCGGGGCACCCGCCGCGCGCGCCTTCTCGTAGTCGTGGATGTTCGCGTAGTTGCCCGCCGAGCGCAGCAGCTCCTGCCGCCGCTGCAGCTCGCCGCGGATCGCGTCGCCCATGCGGTCGACCAGCGTCAGGTCGTCGGCCAGGTTCGTGATGACCGCCGCCACGTGCGGCATCTGCGACATGCCCGCGAAGGTCGCGCCGCCCTTGAAGTCAGCCAGGACGAAGTTCAGCGTCTCCGAGGAGTGCGTCACCGCCAGACCGAGCACCAGCGTCCGCAGCAGCTCCGACTTGCCGGAACCCGTCGCGCCGACGCACAGACCGTGCGGGCCCATGCCCTCCTGCGCCGCCTCCTTCAGGTCCAGCATGACCGGACCGCCGTCCTCGCCGACACCGATCGGCACCCGGAGCCGCTCGGCCACCGACCGGGGCCGCCAGGTCCGCGACACGTCCACCGAGGCCGCGTCGCCCAGGTTCAGCAGATCCGTGAAGTCCAGGTTGGCGAGCAGCGGCTCGTCGTCGTCCCCGCCGCCCATCCGCAGCGGCGCCAGCTGCCGGGCCAGCGCCTCGGCCGCCGGCAGCGAGATGCCGTCCGGCAGCCCCTCGTACGCGAAGCCGCCGCCCGACTCCAGACGCAGCCGGCCCGGCCGCACCACCACGGACAGACCACCGCGCGGCTCGTCCAGGTCACCGGAGACGACCTCCACGATCGTCACGCCCTGCAGGCCCTCGGCCGCCGCGAGCAGCGAGTCAGGCGGCACCATCCCGCCGTCCAGGACCACCACCACGTGCGGCTGGTCGAGCACCGGCTGGCTCTCCCGGGAGAACCGCGTCCGCCCGTCCAGCTTCGAGCGGACCAGGTTCTCCAGCTCACCGAGGTCGTCGCCGAACAGGCGCTTCGTGCCCGCCCCGTCGACCTGTCCCGGCACCTGCGTGTGCGGCAGCCACTTCGTCCAGTCCCAGCGCTCCTGCGCCGGACGCGCCGCCACCACGGCGAGCATCAGGTCGTCGGGGGAGTGCAGCGTCACCAGCTGCGCCACCAGCGCCCGCGCCGCCGCCTGCGCCGACTCCGGCTCGCCCGACACCGTCACGTGGTAGAACGCCCGCATCGAGACCGCCATCGGCAGCCCGTCCAGGGTGCCGTGCACCGCGAGGAACTGCTGCATCGCACCCGCGCACAGCGGCTCCAGCTCGTCCACGGGGGCCGTGTCCGGCGCCACCAGGGGCGTCGCCAACTGCTGCGCGCCGAGCCCGATCCGCGCCTGCCCGAAGTCATGGTCGCCGACCCGCCGCTCCCACACCCGGGAGCCCTCGGCCACCACCGACCACAACTGCTCGGGCGCCGGGTGCAGATACAGCTGCGCGTCCCGCTGCTTGCGCGCCGTGCGCCGGACCGTACGCCGGGTCTGCGCGAGGTATTTGAGGTAGTCGCGGCGGACATCGGACATTTGCCCCTGCGTACCGCGACGGAATCTCACGAACTGGGCGACCGCCATCGCGACCGTCGAAGCGAGCATCAGCGTGCCCATGATCCGCATGATCGGCGAGGGCGTCATGAAGAAGAAGACGACCGAGGAACCCATGCCGAGCATCGGCAGGAGCTGCATCAGCGCCGACTCCTGCTGTCCCCGCGGAAGTTCCGGCGGAGACTCCAGGACCAGTTCCTCACCGGGCACTTCCGGAGGAAGAGACCTCGGCGGGCGTTTGACGACGATCTGGCTCACCGGCGCATCAATCCCTCGTTGGAGGCGGGCTCGTGGCGGGAGCATCCGCACGCGACCCCTGTCGGCAGCCGAGTGCGCGGACTTCCCCCATGGGACGGCGATCCTACTTGCAGCCCCCACCGGCCGTCCCCGGTAGGGTGGCGCGCGCATCGTGCGCAACCGCGAATCAGAACGGGCGCAACCGCGAATCCGACGGGCGCAACCGCGAATCAGGGGGTCCACACACGTGAGTACGACCGCAGCGACCGGCTTCTGCCGCGTCACCGTCGTGGCGCCGGACAGCCGCATCGACGTCGCACTCCCGGAGGACATCGCCGTCGCCGACGTCTACCCGGAGATCCTGCGCCTCACCGGCCAGACCCAGGCGGCCGGCACCCCGACCGGCTACCACCTGGTCCGCCGCGACGGCTCCGTCCTCGACGGTGCCCGCACCCTCGCCGCCCAGCAGGTCCTCGACGGCGAGGTGCTCTCCCTGCGCCCCTTCGCCCAGTCCCTCCCGCCGGCGGTCTACGACGACGTCTCCGACGCCGTCGCCTCCGCCGTCACCCGCGACCGGCACCTGTGGAGCGACGAGCTGCTGCGCGGCGCCGGACTCCTCGGCGGCGTGCTGCTCCTCGTCCTCATGGGCTTCGTCCTCTGGTTCGCCGACCCGGTCCGCCACGACATGCACAGCCTCCCCGGGATCGTCGCGGGCGCCGCCGGCTTCCTCCTCACCGCCTTCGCCGGGGTCCGCGCCCGCGTCTACGCGGACCGGGCCACCGCCGTCGCCCTCGGACTCGGCGCCCTGCCGCTGCTCCTCATCGCCGGCTCCGGGATCATCGCCCCCGACGCCGGCCAGGGCCCCGGCCGGCTGCAGTTCCTGCTCGGCAGCGTCACCGTCCTGGTCGCCTCCGTGGCGCTCGTCGCGCTCACCCCCAGCGGCGACGCCCCCTTCGTGGCCGCCACCTTCCTCGCCGGCGTCGGCACCCTCGCCACCTTCGTGGCGATCCTCACCGAGACCTCCGCCACCGAGACGGCCGCCGTCTGCGCGCCCGTCGCCATCGGCCTCGTCGCCTTCCTGCCCGGCCTCTCCGCGCGCTTCGCCCGCCTCCCCATCGGCTACGCCGCCCCGCGCAGCGCCGCCGACGACGAGTTCTCCGGCGACCCCCAGCAGGGCGAGGAGGCCCAGCCCGTCGACGGCGAGCGGATCGCGCTCCAGGCCCGCCGCGGCCACGAGATGCTCCTCGGCCTGGTCGGCGGCTGCGCGGCCGTCGTCGTCGGCTCCGCCGCGGTCCTCGGCTTCGCCGGAAACGTCTGGGGCCAGCTGCTCGCCCTCGCCGCGGGCATCGCGATGCTGCTGCGAGCCCGCCTCTTCCGGTACACCTCGCAGGTCGTCTGCGTCCTCGTCGCCGGCATCGCCGCCGTCGCGCTGCTCGTCCTCGGCCTCTCCCTCAACCCGCCGGCCGACCTCGTCAGGGAACTCCTCATGTACGGGGACCGGGGCGGCCTCGACATCCGGACGATCTGGCTCACCGCCGCCGTCGCCGCCGGCGCCGCGCTGATCACCGCCATCGGCCTGATCATCCCGAAGAAGGGCCTCTCGCCCTTCTGGGGCCGGCTCCTCGACCTGGCCGAGGGCTTCGTCCTGCTCTCCCTCGTCCCGCTCTGCCTGGCCGTCCTCGACGTCTTCACCTCGGTCCGCGCGTTGACCAGCAAGTAGGAAAGCGATACGGGAGCGCTCCGGCGAGCTGGTACGCTGTGTGACGGCCGTTTGTGTACGCGCTCCCGGAAAGCACCCGAGATCACTCGGACGCCTCTGGAAGCTGCGCCCATCGGACCTTCGCCCGTCGAGTCACGGAAGCTTCCCCTGAGACCTAGACCAGGGGCACTCACGGGCGCACGAACCAACGAGGAGAACCGCGTGGCTCTCGACGCCGCTGTCAAGAAGCAGATCTTTGCCGAGTTCGGCACCAAGGAGGGCGACACCGGCTCTCCCGAGGTCCAGGTCGCGATGCTGTCCCGCCGCATCTCGGACCTGACCGAGCACCTCAAGCAGCACAAGCACGACCACCACTCCCGTCGTGGTCTGCTGATCCTGGTCGGCCAGCGCCGCCGCCTGCTGCAGTACCTGGCCAAGAAGGACATCCAGCGCTTCCGTACGCTGGTCGACCGCCTCGGCATCCGTCGCGGTGCGGCCGGCGGCGCCAAGTAAGACGCCAGGAAGGGAGCGGTTCCCACTTTCAGGGGGCCGCTCCCTTTGCTGTACGTGCACAAAGTGCGCATCGGCACTTAGTCTGGTCGCACAACCCCATACGACGAGCGTGAAGCCGCCGGCCAGCCGCCGGTCCTCGGTAGTGGCCCCCGGAAACGAATGCCCGGGTGCTTCGATCGAAGACCGGCCCGCACCCGAGGCGAGCTTCTCCGCCGCCGTCGGACACCGTCCCCGGCCACACGGGCCGAAGGACGCAAAGACGAACACGTAGGAGAAACCCATAGTGGAGAACGAGACCCACTACGCCGAGGCCGTCATCGACAATGGCGCCTTCGGTACCCGCACCATCCGCTTCGAGACCGGCCGTCTGGCCAAGCAGGCCGCCGGCTCCGCCGTCGCCTACCTGGACGACGACACCATGGTCCTCTCCGCGACGACCGCCTCGAAGCGCCCCAAGGACCAGCTCGACTTCTTCCCCCTGACGGTGGACGTCGAGGAGCGGCAGTACGCGGCCGGCAAGATCCCCGGCTCGTTCTTCCGCCGTGAGGGCCGTCCCTCCGAGGACGCCGTCCTCACCTGTCGCCTCATCGACCGCCCGCTGCGCCCCTCCTTCAAGAAGGGCCTGCGCAACGAGATCCAGATCGTCGAGACGATCATGGCGCTCAACCCCGACCACCTGTACGACGTGGTCGCGATCAACGCCGCCTCCGCCTCCACGATCCTGGCGGGCCTGCCCTTCTCCGGCCCCATCGGCGCTACCCGCGTCGCCCTGATCAAGGGCCAGTGGGTCGCGTTCCCGACGCACACCGAGCTCGAGGACGCCGTCTTCGACATGGTCGTCGCCGGTCGCGTCCTCGAGGACGGCGACGTCGCGATCATGATGGTCGAGGCCGAGGCCACCGACAAGACCGTCACCCTCGTCAAGGGCGGCGCCGAGGCGCCGACCGAGGAGGTCGTCGCCGCCGGTCTCGAGGCCGCGAAGCCCTTCATCAAGGTCCTCTGCAAGGCCCAGTCGGACCTCGCCGCCAAGGCCGCCAAGCCCACCGGCGAGTTCCCGGTCTTCCTCGACTACCAGGACGACGTCCTGGAGGCGCTCTCCGCCGCCGTCAAGGGCGAGCTCGCCCAGGCGCTCACCATCGCCGGCAAGCAGGAGCGCGAGACCGAGCTCGACCGCATCAAGGAGCTCGCCGCCGAGAAGCTCCTCCCGGCCTTCGAGGGCCGCGAGAAGGAGATCTCGGGCGCCTACCGCGCGCTGACCAAGAAGCTGGTCCGCGAGCGCATCATCAAGGACAAGGTCCGCATCGACGGCCGCGGCATCACGGACATCCGTACGCTCGCCGCCGAGGTCGAGGCCATCCCGCGCGTGCACGGCTCCGCCCTGTTCGAGCGTGGCGAGACCCAGATCCTGGGCGTCACCACCCTCAACATGCTCCGCATGGAGCAGCAGCTGGACACCCTCTCCCCGGTGACCCGCAAGCGCTACATGCACAACTACAACTTCCCGCCGTACTCCGTCGGCGAGACCGGCCGCGTGGGCTCGCCCAAGCGCCGCGAGATCGGCCACGGCGCCCTCGCCGAGCGCGCCCTCGTGCCGGTCCTCCCGACCCGCGAGGAGTTCCCCTACGCGATCCGCCAGGTGTCCGAGGCCCTCGGCTCCAACGGCTCGACGTCCATGGGCTCGGTCTGCGCCTCCACCATGTCGCTGCTGAACGCCGGTGTGCCGCTGAAGGCCCCCGTCGCCGGCATCGCCATGGGTCTGATCTCCGAGGAGATCGACGGCCAGACGCACTACGTCGCCCTCACCGACATCCTCGGTGCGGAGGACGCCTTCGGCGACATGGACTTCAAGGTCGCCGGCACGAAGGACTTCGTCACCGCCCTCCAGCTCGACACCAAGCTGGACGGCATCCCGGCCTCCGTCCTGGCCGCGGCCCTCAAGCAGGCCCGCGACGCCCGCCTCCACATCCTCGACGTGATGATGGAAGCGATCGACACGCCGGACGAGATGTCCCCGAACGCCCCGCGGATCATCACCGTCAAGATCCCCGTGGACAAGATCGGTGAGGTCATCGGCCCCAAGGGCAAGATGATCAACCAGATCCAGGAGGACACCGGCGCCGAGATCACGATCGAGGACGACGGCACCATCTACATCGGTGCCGCCGACGGCCCGGCCGCCGAGGCCGCCCGCGCCACGATCAACGGCATCGCCAACCCGACCATGCCGGAGGTCGGCGAGCGCTACCTGGGTACGGTCGTCAAGACCACCACCTTCGGTGCGTTCGTCTCCCTGCTCCCGGGCAAGGACGGCCTGCTGCACATCTCGCAGATCCGCAAGCTCGCCGGTGGCAAGCGCGTGGAGAACGTCGAGGACGTGCTCGCGATCGGCTCCAAGGTCCAGGTCGAGATCGCCGAGATCGACCAGCGCGGCAAGCTGTCCCTGATCCCCGTGATCGCGGACGAGGACGCTGCCGAGGGTGACAAGGACGACGCTGCCAAGTGACGTCCCGTAGTTCCCGCGCGACGGCCCGCCCCTCTTCGGAGGGGCGGGCCGTCGCCCGTACCCAAACGCTTCTTCCCGGCAAGGACGGCATCGGCACGGTCCGCCGCACGACCCTCCCCGGAGGTCTGCGGATCGTCACCGAGACCCTCCCCTCCGTGCGCTCCGCCACCTTCGGCATCTGGGCCCACGTCGGCTCCCGCGACGAGACCCCGACGCTCAACGGCGCGACCCACTACCTGGAGCACCTCCTCTTCAAGGGCACCCACAAGCGGTCCGCCCTCGACATCTCCGCCGCGATCGATGCGGTCGGCGGCGAGATGAACGCCTTCACGGCGAAGGAGTACACCTGCTACTACGCCCGGGTCCTGGACACCGACCTGCCGCTGGCGATCGACGTCGTCTGCGACATGCTCACGGACTCGCTCATCCTCGACGAGGACGTGGACGCCGAGCGCGGCGTCATCCTCGAAGAGATCGCGATGACCGAGGACGACCCCGGTGACGTCGTGCACGAGCTGTTCGCGCAGACGATGTTCGGCGACACCCCGCTGGGCCGCCCGGTCCTCGGCACCGTCGACACGATCAACGCGCTCAGCCGGGGCCAGATCGCCCGCTTCTACAAGAAGCACTACGACCCGACCCACCTGGTCGTCGCCGCCGCCGGCAACGTCGACCACGCCACGGTGGTACGCCAGGTCCGCCGCGCCTTCGAGAAGGCCGGCGCCCTCACCCGTACCGACGCCGTCCCCGTCGCCCCCCGCGACGGCCGGCGCACCCTGCGCACGGCGGGCCGCGTCGAGCTCCTGGGCCGCAAGACCGAGCAGGCCCACGTGGTCCTCGGCATGCCGGGCCTGGCCCGCACCGACGAGCGCCGCTGGGCCCTCGGCGTGCTGAACACCGCCCTCGGCGGCGGCATGTCCTCCCGCCTCTTCCAGGAGGTCCGCGAGAAGCGCGGCCTGGCCTACAGCGTGTACTCGTACACCTCGGGCTTCGCCGACTGCGGCCTCTTCGGGGTGTACGCGGGCTGCCGGCCCAGCCAGGTCCACGACGTCCTGAAGATCTGCCGGGACGAGCTGGACAAGGTCGCCTCCGACGGCCTCACGGACGAGGAGATCACCCGCGCCGTCGGGCAGCTCTCCGGCTCGACCGTGCTCGGCCTGGAGGACACCGGCGCGCTGATGAACCGCATCGGCAAGAGCGAGCTGTGCTGGGGCACCCAGATGTCGGTCGACGACATGCTGGCCCGGATCGCGGCGGTCACCCCGGACGACGTCCGCGAGGTCGCCCGCGATGTACTGGAGCAGCGGCCCTCGCTCTCGGTGATCGGCCCGCTGAAGGACAAGCAGGCGGACCGCCTCCACCAAGCGGTCTCCTGACCCCAGGGTCAGACAGGACCCAGTCCCCTAAGGAAGAGCAATGAGCAAGCTGCGCGTCGCGGTCCTCGGAGCCAAGGGCCGCATCGGCTCCGAGGCCGTCAGGGCCGTCGAGGCCGCCGAGGACATGGAACTGGTCGCGGCCCTCGGCCGCGGCGACGGCCTGGAGGCGCTCACCGAAGCGGGTGCCCAGGTCGTCGTCGAGCTGACCACGCCGGACTCGGTGATGGAGAACCTCGACTTCTGCGTGCGCCACGGCATCCACGCGGTCGTCGGCACCACCGGCTGGAACGAGGACCGTCTCGCGCAGCTGAAGGGCTGGCTCGCCGCCTCCCCGGAGACCGGCGTCCTCATCGCGCCGAACTTCTCCATCGGCGCGGTCCTCACCATGAAGTTCGCCCAGATCGCGGCCCCGTACTTCGAGTCCGTCGAGGTCGTCGAACTGCACCACCCCCACAAGGTGGACGCCCCCTCCGGCACCGCCACCCGCACCGCCCAGCTGATCGCCGAGGCCCGGTCGAAGGCAGGCTGCGCCCCGCAGCCCGACGCCACGACCACCGCCCTCGACGGGGCGCGCGGGGCGGACGTGGACGGAGTCCGCGTGCACGCCGTACGCCTCCGGGGCCTGCTGGCCCACCAGGAGGTGCTGCTCGGCGGCGAGGGCGAGACGCTCACCGTCCGCCACGACTCCCTGCACCACTCCAGCTTCATGCCGGGCATCCTCCTGGGCGCCCGCCGCGTGACCACCGCTCCGGGCCTCACCTTCGGCCTGGAGCACTTCCTGGACCTGGGCTGACGGCCATGGGCGGAAAGATCACGTACGTCTTCCTGGCCACCGTCCTCGTCCTCGTCTTCGGCGTGGTGGCGATGGAGGGCGTCCTGCTCCTCCTCACGGGCGAGCCGGCCGCCATGGGCATGGGCGCGGTGGCGTTCCTGCTGCCCGCCGTCGGCGGCTGGTTCCTCTGGAAGAACACCAGCTTCGCGCGCCGGGCCAACCGCCTGGCCGCGGAGCTGGAGGCCGAGGGCGGCCTGCCCGTCGACGAGCTGGAGCGCACCGAGGGCGGCCGGATCCTCCGCGACTCGGCCGACGAGGTCTTCGCCCGGCGCAAGGCCGAGACGGAGGACTCACCCGAGGACTGGCGCTGCTGGTTCCGGCTCGCGGTGGCCTACCACGACGCCCGGGACACCCCCCGGGCGCGCAAGGCGATGCAGCGGGCCATCGCGCTCCACGAGGGGCGTGCGGTCAGCGCGTAGCGGCCGGTTCCGTGCCGTACTCGGCGTTCCAGGCCTCGACCGTGTCGGCCGCCCGGTCGAAGGCCTCGACACGGGAGAGGAAGTCGGCGTTGTGGGTGGTGAGCAGCATCAGCTGCTCGCCGCCCTGCCGGTCGAGCACCAGGGCCTGGCCCTGGACGGTGCGGGGGAGCCCCAGCCAGCGCACGGGCTGCTGGGTGGTCCGTACGGACGTCACCTTGGCCCAGGGCACGGTGACGGTCGAGAAGAAGGCCACGCGCCGGATGCCGGCGCGGCTGACCCAGGCGCCCATGCGGAGCATCCGCAGGGCGGCGCCGATGACGAGCGCGGCGATGCCGAGGGTGACGGCCGCGCCGCCGAACGCTCCGGCCACCGTGATGATGACGGCGGCGAGCAGCACGAACGAGGCGAGCAGCAGCGCGAGCGCCGCCGTCCCCACCCGCCAGGACCCGGGCCGGTACGGACGGCGCCACTCGTCGTGGTCGTCGAACGGCAGGGCGACATGGTCGGTCGTGTCAAAAGCACGGTCGGCCGTCAGGAAGGGCAGGGGCACGACAGGTCCTCACTCACAGGCACGCTCGAAGGGGCGGTGCCCGGTGAGGCTACCTCAGCGGTTGTCGGAGGCCTCGGACTGCTGCTGACGCGTGCCCGAGTCACCCGACTGGAGCGAGGGCATCCCGAAGATGAGGGAGCCGGCGAGGCCGGCCACGACGGTCAGCCCGAGCAGGGTGCGACCCACGATCTGCGAGGCGCTGAGGCGCTCACGGGGCGGTGGAGTGACGTTACTGCGGAAGTGGTCGGCCTCCGCGACGAACGCGAACGGTACGGCCTCTCCTCGGCGGAACATCAGAGCCACTCTCCTTCTTCGGCGTCATGCGTCACAGGGAGAGACGACGGAACCGACGTTTTGGTGCCCTTTTTCATCAAAGCGGCCGAATCTCATCCTCCGGTAGGACGTCGGCGCGGGGGCCGTCACACCGCTTGGACGACCGTGCAGTCCCATCCGGCACACATGTCCGAACACACGATGCGAAGTGTCCGTATTGCGACGTTTCACGAAGTTCATCTAGGCTGATCAAACGGACCCGGCGCTGTCTGAACCCCCGAGCAGGCAGCGCCGGGCTCCCTTTCTCCTGTCCCCCTAGGGGACACCCGGCGCTGAGCAGCGAGTAGCGTGTTACCCATGGCTCCGATCTCCACTCCGCAGACCCCCTTCGGGCGGGTCCTCACCGCCATGGTCACGCCCTTCACGGCGGACGGCGCACTCGACCTCGACGGCGCCCAGCGACTTGCCGCCCACCTCGTGGACGCCGGCAACGACGGCCTCGTCATCAACGGGACCACCGGCGAGTCCCCGACCACCAGCGACGCGGAGAAATCGGACCTCGTACGAGCGGTACTGGAGGCGGTCGGCGACCGCGCCCACGTCGTCGCCGGCGTCGGCACCAACGACACCCACCACTCCCTTGAGCTGGCCCGCACCGCCGAGCGCGACGGCGCCCACGGCCTCCTCGCCGTGACGCCCTACTACAACAAGCCCACGCAGGAGGGCCTGTACCGGCACTTCTCGGCCATCGCCGACGCCACCGGCCTCCCCGTGATGCTCTACGACATCCCCGGCCGCAGCGGCGTCCCGATCGACACCGAGACGCTCGTCCGCCTCGCCGAGCACCCCCGCGTCGTCGCCAACAAGGACGCCAAGGGCGACCTCGGCCGCGCCAGCTGGGCCATCGCCCGCTCCGGCCTCGCCTGGTACTCCGGCGACGACATGCTCAACCTGCCGCTGCTCTCCGTCGGCGCCTGCGGCTTCGTCTCCGTCGTCGGCCACCTCGTCACCCCGGAGCTCCGCGCCCTCCTCGACGCCCACCTCGGCGGCGAGGTCCAGAAGGCCACCGAGATCCACCAGAAGCTGCTCCCGGTCTACACCGGAATGTTCCGCACCCAGGGCGTCATGACGACCAAGGCCGCCCTGGCCCTCCAGGGCCTCCCGGCCGGTCCGCTGCGCCTCCCGCTCGTCGAGCTCTCGGCCCAGGAGACCGAGCAGCTCAAGGTCGACCTGGCCGCCGGCGGGGTAGAACTCTGACAACAGACTTCACAACTGAACACTGACAACAGCAAGTGCACGATTGTCATGCGCGCCACGTGCCCGACCGGTACGTGGCGCGCATGGTGAGGAGAGTCTTTTGAGTCATCCGCATCCTGAACTCGGCGCCCCGCCGAAGCTGCCCAAGGGCGCCCTGCGCGTCATCCCGCTGGGCGGTCTCGGTGAGATCGGCCGGAACATGACGGTCTTCGAGTTCGACGGCCGTCTGCTGATCGTCGACTGCGGCGTCCTCTTCCCCGAGGAGGAGCAGCCCGGCGTCGACCTGATCCTGCCGGACTTCACCATCATCCGGGACCGCCTCGACGACATCGAGGGCATCGTGCTCACGCACGGGCACGAGGACCACATCGGCGCCGTCCCCTACCTGCTCCGGCTGAAGCCGGACATCCCGCTCATCGGCTCCAAGCTGACCCTCGCCCTGATCGAGGCGAAGCTCCAGGAGCACCGCATCCGCCCCTACACCCTTGAGGTGAAGGAGGGCGACCGCGAGCAGATGGGCCCCTTCGACTGCGAGTTCGTCGCGGTCAACCACTCCATCCCCGACGCCCTGGCCGTCGCCATCCGCACCCCCGCGGGCATGGCCGTCGCCACCGGCGACTTCAAGATGGACCAGCTCCCGATGGACGGCCGGCTCACCGACCTCCACGCGTTCGCGCGGCTCAGCGAGGAGGGCATCGACCTCCTGCTGTCCGACTCGACGAACGCCGAGGTCCCGGGCTTCGTCCCGCCGGAGCGGGACATCTCCAACGTCCTGCGGAACGTCTTCGCGAACGCGCCGAAGCGCATCATCGTGGCCAGCTTCGCCAGCCACGTGCACCGCATCCAGCAGATCATCGACGCCGCCCACGAGTACGGCCGCCGGGTCGCCTTCGTCGGCCGCTCGATGGTCCGCAACATGGGCATCGCGCGCGACCTGGGCTACCTCCGGGTCCCGGCCGGCCTCGTCGTGGACGTGAAGACCCTCGACGACCTGCCGGACGACGAGGTCGTGCTGGTCTGCACGGGCTCCCAGGGCGAGCCCATGGCGGCCCTGTCCCGCATGGCGAACCGCGACCACCAGATCCGCATCGTCCCCGGCGACACGGTGATCCTCGCGTCCTCCCTCATCCCGGGCAACGAGAACGCGGTCTACCGCGTGATCAACGGCCTGACCCGCTGGGGCGCGAACGTGGTCCACAAGGGCAACGCCAAGGTCCACGTCTCGGGCCACGCCTCGGCCGGCGAGCTGCTGTACTTCTACAACATCTGCAAGCCGAAGAACCTCATGCCGGTCCACGGCGAATGGCGCCACCTGCGGGCCAACGCCGAGCTCGGCGCGATGACGGGCATCCCGAAGGACCACATCGTCATCGCCGAGGACGGCGTCGTCGTCGACCTGGTCGACGGCCGCGCCCGCATCACCGGCAAGGTCCAGGCGGGCTATGTGTACGTGGACGGCCTCTCGGTCGGCGACGTCACGGAGACCTCCCTCAAGGACCGCCGCATCCTCGGCGAGGAGGGCATCATCTCGGTCTTCGTCGTCGTGGACTCCTCGACCGGCAAGATCACCGCGGGCCCGCACATCCACGCCCGCGGCTCCGGGATCGACGACTCCGCGTTCGACGCGGTGATCCCGAAGATCGACCAGGCCCTCAACAAGTCGGCCCAGGACGGCGTCGTCGAACCCCACCAGCTCCAGCAGCTGATCCGCCGCTCCGTCGGCAAGTGGGTCTCCGACACCTACCGTCGGCGCCCGATGATCCTCCCGGTCGTCATCGAGGTCTGAGACGCCTGACCAGCGCATCACCGGAGCGGGGCCCCTCGATTTGCATCGGGGCGCCCCGCTCCAGTACGTTTACGGCTCCGCCAGATCGGGAAGCCCCCGGCGCCGCCGTGCGCCAGGAGGACGAACCGGGAGGCGGGAAATCCGACTCAGAGCTTCTGATAAAGTCGGAACACGCCGAAAGGCCTCGAAGAAAGCAAGAATTCGAGACCGGAAAGCACCGAGGAAATCGGATCGGAAAGATCTGATAGAGTCGGAAACGAAGGAAGCGCCCGGAGGGCCTGGAAACAGGAACGAAGGAAGCGTCCGCACCTTGAGAACTCAACAGCGTGCCAA
>NZ_JBEOST010000010.1:286637-287449 GCF_040303145.1 Streptomyces sp. NPDC096079 | reverse complement strand
GCCCGGTTACATTCCGAACCCGGAAGCTAAGCCTTTCAGCGCCGATGGTACTGCAGGGGGGACCCTGTGGGAGAGTAGGACGCCGCCGAACAATTCTTCAGGACCCCTGGTCCCAGCGTTCACGCTGGGACCAGGGGTCCTTTTGTTTTTTGCTTGACTTTTTCCGATGCGCGGCGCAGTGCCGGCTGCGCGAGAATGACTGCAGTACCCGAAGACAGGAGTCACACCGATGTCCACCAACTCTCCCGACGACCGTCCGGAGCGCGAGCCGCGTCGCAGGGACGGTGCCGGTGGCGACCGGGGCGGCTTCCGCGGGCCGCGCCGTGACGACAACCGTGGCGGTGGCTTCCGTCGTGACGACCGTGGTGGCGACAACCGCGGTGGCGGCTTCCGTCGTGACGACCGCGGCGGGGACAACCGTGGTGGCGACAACCGTGGCGGTGGCTACCGTCGCGATGACCGCGGTGGCGACAGCCGTGGTGGCGACAACCGCGGTGGTGGCTTCCGTCGTGACGACCGTCGGGACGACAACCGTGGCGGCGGCTACCGTCGTGACGACCGCGGCGGGGACAACCGTGGTGGCGACAACCGCGGTGGTGGCTTCCGCCGTGACGACCGTCGTGATGAGCGTCCGTCGTTCCGTCGGGACGACCGTCCCTCGTACGGGCAGCGTGACGACCGCGGCGGCTTCCGTCGTGACGACCGTGGTGGCGACAGCCGTGGTGGCGACAACCGCGGTGGTGGCTTCCGCCGTGACGACCGTCGTGATGAGCGTCCGTCGTTCCGTCGGGACGACCGTCCCTCGTACGGGC
>NZ_JBEOST010000010.1:286185-286542 GCF_040303145.1 Streptomyces sp. NPDC096079 | reverse complement strand
GTACGAGCGTGACGACCGTCGCGATGAGCGTCCCTCGTCGTTCCGCCGGGACGACCGCGGTGGCGACAACCGTGGCGGTGGCTTCCGGCGCGATGACCGTGGTGGCGACAGCCGTGGTGGCGACAACCGCGGTGGTGGCTTCCGCCGTGACGACCGTCGTGACGAGCGTCCGTCGTCGTTCCGCCGTGACGACCGTCCCTCGTACGGGCAGCGTGACGACCGTCGTGACGAGCGTCCCTCGTCGTTCCGCCGTGACGACCGCGGTGGCGACAACCGCGGTGGTGGCTTCCGCCGTGACGACCGTCGTGACGAGCGTCCGTCGTCGTTCCGCCGTGACGACCGTCCCTCGTACGGGCA